>JACDNZ010000020.1 GCA_017656345.1 Thermosipho sp. (in: thermotogales)
GTTAAGAGAGATGGATTTGAAACCTAACTTTTCTGAACTAGCCAGAATATATGGGATTGATAGAAGAACAGTAAAGAAATATTGGAACGGTTATCAGGGGAAGCCTAAAACCAGGAACAAACCCAGTAAATTGGATAAATATTTTGAAAAAATAGCAATGTTAATGTCAATCAAAGGAATCACAATTAGAGCAGCATATGAAAGATTAAAAGACGAAGAAGGGGGTGTGATTGGAACATATTCGAACTTTAGAAAATATATAAAAAGGAAGGGGTTGAGACCAGAGAAAGCTTCTAAAGGGCACCCGAGATTTGAAACTTTACCTGGTATTCAAGCTCAAGTGGATTGGAAAGAAAATATGAAATTACATTCAAAAAGTGGTGAAGAATTTGTAGTAAATGTATTTAACTACAAATTGGGATATTCAAGATACTGTTACTTTGAATACAAACAAAGCAAAACGCAACACGATGTTTTTGAATGTTTAATCAATGCATTTAAAGCTACAGGTGGTGTTCCACAAGAAATATTATTTGACAATATGAAATCTGTTGTTGATATTACTGAAAACGGTAGAAAAATAAACAACAAGATGAAAGCTTTTGCAGAAGATTTTGGGTTTAAAGTTAAATTGTGTAAGCCAAAACACTCATTTACCAAGGGAAAAGTAGAATCAGCAAATAAATTTTTAAATTGGTTATTAGCATATAATTACGCTTTTGAGAATGAGGAAGAATTAAAGGATATAATAAGAAGAATAAATAAAAAAGTCAACACACAAATAAATCAAGCAACTAATGTTCCGCCATTACTGTTATTCCAAAAAGAAAGGGAGTATTTATCCCCTCTACCAAGAAGACATATCATTGAATCATATGTAGACCACTCTATCAAAGTTAAAGTCCAAAAAGATTCATTGATATACTACAAGGGGAATAAATACTCCGCTCCACCAGAATACATAGGAAAAATAGTTAATTTAAAAATTAATGAAAACTACCTGTACATATATTATACCACAGAGTTAATAGCAGTTCATGAAATAACAGGTAAAAAAGTTAACTATCTTAGTAATCATTATATGGCATTAATGAGAAAACATGTAAAAGATGGCGATGAATTAAAAGAAGTATGTGAGAATAATCTAAAAAATCTGGATAAATTCTTGCAGGAGGAGAATGTATGAATGTATATATAAAATTACAAAACAACCTGGAGAAATTGAATCTAGTAAATATGAAAAATAATCTGGATAAATATATAAACTTGATAAACAATGGAGAAAAAAGCATAGTAGAAGCATTATATGAGTTAAGTGAATTAGAACTAAAAGCAAAGGAAAAAAGAGCTATTGCTTCGGTAGTAAAAGTAGCTAATTTTCCTTTCTTAAAAGGATTGGAAGATTTTGATTTCGATTTTCAACCAGGAATAAATAAACAACAAATTTTAGATTTGAAAAGCTTAAGATTTGTGGAAAATAATGAAAATATATTATTCGTAGGTACTCCAGGAGTTGGTAAAACGCATCTTGCAGTTTCATTGGGAATAGAATGTGCAAAACATAGATATTCAACTTATTTTATACATTTTCAAGAATTAATAGCTCAATTGAAAAAGGCTCTAAAAGAAAATAGATTAGAAGTAAGACTAAAACACTTTGCAAAATACAAAGTATTAATAATAGATGAAATAGGATATTTACCAATAGATAGAGATGACGCAAATATTTTTTTCCAATTAATCTCAAAAAGATATGAAAAACATTCAACAATAATAACAACCAATACACCGTTTTCAGAGTGGGGAGAAATATTCGGAACACCAATACTAGCACAAGCTATTTTAGATAGACTATTACATCATTCACACGTAATATCAATTAAAGGAGAATCATATAGATTAAAAGAAAAACTCGATTTCTTTTCTAATTCATCTAAGCAATAGTACTTTTTTTGTACATTATTATTTTCCCTTTTTTATGCTTTTTTATCTTGACTTTTACATAACTAAAGATTCTCAAATGCTAAATTCTTATTACTTATATTATATGCTTCAAATCATTTGTTAATTTTTTTAGTTTTTTATCAAATATACTTCATTTTATTTCTCAATCGTCTGATAATTCATTTTTGAACAACTGTTTTTGGATATTAATTGTTTTTCGGTTAAATCATGATAAACCACTTATTAAAATTGGAACTATAAATTATCTTTTATCGCCTTGTTTTCTTTAATTTTAAATTCTCTCAACAAAAATTTTAATGATTTGATATCATCAACATACTTTATATTTATTTAATTCATCAATTTGTACATTAATGGTATCCTTCTTTGGTAGGAAGGAACTCAAAATTGAAAAAAAATCAAACAACATTGGCAAGAATCAAAGAAAATGAATCATAAACCCCAACTTTTCTGAATTAGCTAGAATATGCAAAATTGATGGAAAAATCGTAGAAGAAATATTAATATGGTTATCATGGAACACCTAAAACCAGAAACATTCTCTGCAAACTGGATAAATGCTATAAAATATAACACTGCTAACATCTATTTAAAGGAAACATAATTAGAATGGAATATGAAAGATTGAAAGAGAAAAAGAAGAAGATGTATTTGGGACAATTCAAACTTGAAAATTATGCAAAAAGAAAAGGGATTAGACTAGAAAAAAACTTTAAAAGATACACAAAATTTGAAAATTTACTTAATATTCAACTTCAAACGTTGTAAATATTGAAAATTATAGAAGATTAAACAGCTAAATGAAAGCTTTTATAGAAGATTTTGTGTTTAAAATCAAATTATGGAAGCCTAAAAACCTTTCATAACATGAAAAAATTAACAATAGATAAAATAAGTTATTTAACTACAGATGAAGATGTTGCAAATATATCTTTCAATTAATCATAAAAAACATTTAACAATAATAACTAATACATTATTTTCATAACTTCTGATTTTTAAAACGGAAATAAATGGTTAAAAATTGGGCATAGCTTTCATTTCTAATAGTTTTTTTCTTTCTAAAATTGATACCTCTGATCTAAGACTATGTCCTGCAAACTACTTTGAAGTATTCCCATTCCTTATAGATAACTTCCAACCCCTTATAAAACATTGTACAAAAGCTTCAATATTTTAATATTTTCATTTTGTTTACATTAAAAGTTTTTATTAAGCAAAAATCATTTATTTACGTGTATTCTCTACAAAATTTTATTCAGAATCTCCTCTTTATTTTCATGTATCCTTATATGTTAACATTAATTTTTGTTCGCTATCTTTATATCCACAGGCTTTCAAAAGTTTTATAAACATCCAACCAGAAAATTCGTTACAAGGAAATTAGTAACCATATAATACACAAAAATACTTCCATAATTTTGTTGTTTGAATGTACAATCAATATTTATCAATTTTTTATTATCAAATCTTTAATAACATGGATTTTAATTTTCCCAATAAACTTTAAAATTATCTATCAACATATAATCAACAAAATATTCTTCAGCAGTGAAAAAAATGCAGTGATCAAAAACTATTGATGAATCTAATGGATATTTTCCTAATGAATTATTATCAATAAATATTTCAAAATTTTCCTTGTATATTTTTATTTTTATGTTATACCATTTATCATAATTCAACTCTTTTAATTTCGATACCTTTTCTGTTACACAATCCATTGTACATAACTCAGCTTTTTTTTCATCAGCATAAATTATTACGTTCGGAAGCTGTGGTAATTCGCCACCTTTTACTTTATAATCTGAACCATCTAGCATTAATGAAAAAAATGTTTTCCCAGTAATTAATAAATTAAACTCCAAAACTAAATTATTAAAATTTTGTGAAAATGTTTTAAGCATTGTAAAACAAGAGCCGGTAGAACTATCAGTTAGTTTTAACACTTGATTATCTCCATCTATTTTAACTAATTCTATATAAGAATTTTTATCAGAAGAAACTATTAACCAATTTTTTTCAAAATCATCTAGATTTTCATATTCATCAAAAGTATCTTCAAATATCAAATTACGATAATCTTGTTGAGGTTCAAAAAGTTTATTATTTTCATAACTTTCTATTTTTACAATTTTAAAATTGTCCAAATAAAAACTTTTTGAATTTTTGTTGATAATATTAGAAAGTGAAATTAAAAATGCCGAAAAGTTTTTTACATCCATTTTATAACTACCATAAAGTTTTTCATTTATATAAAAATGATAGTTATAATCTTTGAAATAAATTTTAAAATGATGCCATTTATTGAACTCGAGTGATGTTAAAAAATTTTCTTCTAAACAATCATCCTTATATACATTCAGACTATCTTCAAAAATATCAAAAACCAATCCAGGACCTCTCGCAAAGTCTCCATTGCCTAATTTCTTTACAAGGATAATATCGATTAAATTGTTACCTGGTTCAAATTTCGCATCAAACTCTATATAACCTTCTGAAATTTCTTCTATTTCAGAAATTTCATTAAAAGCTGAAATAAAAAAAACTACATTGTCGTCTTTTTCTATATTAACTTTAAGTACTTTTCCCATAATTTCATCATTCGTTATTTCAAGAATCTCTTTCCTTGGATAGCGAAATTTAATCCAAGGTATTTGGACAACAATCCCTAAAGGATAATTTTCAAAATTTTCATCAACAATTCTATTTTCTTTTATTCTTTCAACAATTTTAAAAGAAAAAGTATTACTTTCACTAATTCCACCTAAAACATTTTTTGCAACAACTTTCCAATAATATGTTTTACCGGGTTTTAGATTTGTTAAAGTGAAATTAGTATCACGTAAATTAACTCTAACTAATTTTAAATTCTCACCTTCCCCAAAATAAATATCAAAGTAAATTTTATCTTTGTCAAGATCCTCTGAATACCATTTAAGGGTAACAGTAGTGCTAGATATTAATGCTTTATCTGTTGGAAAAATATTAATAGGTTTACATGGAGGATTGCTTAGCATTTTGTCATCTTTTTTCACTATTTTTATGTTATCAATATAAGAAAAATTTGAAACGTAGGATAAAGCGGAACTAATAACAAAATAATTAAGATAATCTACTTTAACTATTCCAACTCCAACTTCTTTGTCATTAATATATACATGATATTTTTTGCTTTTTTGAAGTGAAAAATCAATTTTTATCTTATACCACTTATTAATTTGTATTTTATAAACTTTTTCCAAAATATTTTTTTCAGAATTATACACACACAAATAACTTTCATTATTAAAACTTAATACTTCAATAAGTGGCCCTACACCTTCGTATTTACTGTCTTTACTTAACTTTTCAAAAGTTCCAACATAAAAGCTACTTTCTTTATTGTCAATCATAAAATCAAATTCAATATATCCATTACTTAAGTTTATTGATCGACTTAAATTTACAAAATCATCTTCTTCAATCGCTTTAATTCTTAAAAATTTATTTTCCTTTTCACATGAAACTACTATATTTCCATTCCCAATTGATTTATATTCCCCTTCCCACTTCGTATTCTTAGTTGGTGGTAATCCTAATGGATAATTTTCAAAATCTTCAAAAAATAAAATATTTTCAGTTTTAAATTTCCAGATTGAACTTTCTAAACTCCCACTATTTCTATCTTTTACCACTACTTTCCAATAATAAACTTTACCCGGTTCTAGATAACCAATGTTATAACTTGGTACTTTCAGCTTAGAAGCTATAAGATTCATTTTATTTGCTTCGCCAAAGTAAACATCATAAACTAATTCATCATTTTCAGGATCAAAAGCATTCCAAGACAAATTAACGTTGTTTACCAAAACATTTACCTGACCATTTATCGGATAGATAGGTTCTACCAAAATAGGTAAACTATTTGTTTCAAATTCATTAATTAAAGTTTTTGCAATACCACCTTTTCTATCTTTTGCAATTATTTTCCAATAATACCTCATTCCAGGTTTCAATGAAGGCTTATAAGTATTTGCTTGATAATTTTCTTCAATTAACTCCAATTTGTCACCATAACCTATGTAAATATCGTACATAAGTGGATCTCCATCAGGATCATAAAATTCCCATTTCAAAGAATCATTCAAAGAAATTTTTACCCCATTTTTAGGATAAATGTCTTTTAAAATTGGAGAATTTGTAGTTTCAAAAGAAAACACCTGTGATTCAACTGTGCCGCTTTTGTTGTCTTTTGCTATTACTTTCCAATAATATTTGGACCCTACTTTTAAATTTGTTAAAGTAAAACTATCTTCAAGATAATCTTCCACAATTAATTCCATTTTATTTGGTTCCAATCCATAATAAATATCAAAATATAACACATCATTATCATCATCTCTAGCATTCCATCTAATCGAAACTGACGTTGAAACATTCTTTTCACCATTTTTTGGATAAAATTGTTCATCAAACTTTGGAAGAGAATTGGTCTTAAAAGAATAAATATCACTACTAATTTCTCCACTTTTTTTGTCATAAGCAACCACTTTCCAATAATAAACACAACCTGGTTTGAGATTTTGGATTTCATATTTTGTACTTGTAGATTCGTTTAATACCATTGTCAAAAGGTTGGGAGAATTCCCCAGATACAAATCATAATAAATTGTGTCATTATCCAAATCACTTGATTTCCATTCTAAAAGTATTTTTTTAGCTAACACACCAGTCAGACCATTTTTCGGATTTAAAATTACTGGTTTTAAGGGAAGATAAGAAGTGGTAAATGACCAAACAGGACTTTCTGCTCGCAATCCCATTTCATCTTTTGCTATTATCTTCCAGTAATATGTAGTTCCTGGTTCAAGATTATCTAAAAAATATGTTGTTTTCTTGTAATTTTCAACAATTAGTTCTAGATTGTCTTTTTCACCAAAATACAAATCGTAATATATAATCTCACTATCTTCATCCCTACATTCCCACGAAAGCGAAACATTTAAAGGAAGATTTTGTTCTCCATCTTTTATACCTGTATTTACTGGAGCACTTGGTTTGAAACACGTTGTAAAAGAAAATATTTCACTTTCAGAAACTGCACCTTTTTCATCTTCCACAATAACTTTCCAATAATATTTGGTATCGGATTTTAACTTAACTTCTAATTCTTCATTTTTAGTTCTACCAACTAAGTTTAAGTTTGAAAAATTCTCGCCTAAATATACAAAATAAATCAAATTATCATTGTCTTTATCAAATCCCTCCCATTTCAATTTAGTTCTTAAAGAAACCTTAATTTGATTGTTTTCAGGAAAAATTAACTTTTTAATTTTCGGTACTGAATTAGTGGTAAAACTCCATATTGGCCCTTCTTTTACTCCGCCCTTTCCATCCTTGACAATAACTTTCCAATAATAGGTCATGCTTTCATTTAAATTTGGCAATTCATATTCAGTATTTTCATATTCCTTTGCTAAAAGTTTTAAGTCAGTTATCTTTGTTCCAAAATATATATCAAACTTTAACTTATCATTATCCAAGTCTGTTGCTTTCCATTTTAATCTAATTTTATATTCATTTAAAATACTATTATTTTCAGGAAAAACAAGTTTGGGCTCATTGGGTATATGAGTTGTAGTAAATTTCCATATAGGGCTCTCAGCTATTCCACCATTTGAGTCTTTTACTACAACTTTCCAATAATATGTTGTACCAGGTTCGAGTTCAATTAATTCATATTTAAATACTTCTAAATCTTTTTCAACTAATACAGGTGAAGAACTTTTGCCAAAATACAAGTAAGAAAGTATTTCATCATTTTCCTCATCAAAAGTATACCAGGTTAAAATAGGATTTAATATTACACTTGTTGCTCCATTTGCAGGGACAGGATTTGAAGGTATAGAAGGCGGGATATTTGTTTCACCACAAGAACTCAAAACAAAAAAAATAATTATTATCACCAAAAAATAAGATGTTTTTTTCACAATCATTCCCCCTCAAGTTAAAAAATAACTGTTTATAAAATTATTATTAGCTATCTATTATAAATTTTAATTTGGTCAAAATTGTCCACACACTAATGTTTAAACAAAAAAAATTCAACAAATTTCTTATCATCATTTATATAATCAAAAACTCCAAATTATGTAATGTAACATATTCAAATACTTTCAAAAATTCTTTTTTAGGCTTACAGGAACACATAAATAATTAGTCCTATTTAATACCAATTCTCTCAACTAATCCAAAACCTTGAGAATTTTTGGCGCCTAAACCAGTTTCATATGCAATTTTCAACAGTTCACTATCTCCACATAAATCAAAAGCTGTCATCCATGCAGTAATTTTAAAACCTTTATACGTCAAAACAACCTTTTTTGGATTAGTTCCTACATGTTTTATTTCAATTCTACCTTTTGGTTCCTTTTTATGAATTGCCTTATATTTTTTGACAATGTTTTTTTCCAAAATTTCCTTAAATTTATAATCATCCGGATGATAAAAAAATGTTTTTTTACTACCGCTTTCGGTTATAATTGTTGAGTAAGTAGTAACCGGAGATTTAGTTACAACTTTCAAAATGCCGTCTGGTTCAAAATTTATTGTTTCAATACCTTTTACATATAATTTATTTCTTCCCAAACTTACTTCCTCAAATTTCAATAATTTTTCCATCAAATAATAGCAAAAACTATCATCATATGAAGAAATAATTAATTTAACTTCATCTTCAAAACTTATCGTATTATTAGTTTTATTAATCCTAAATTTACCTAAAAGTCTCGAAAACGTATAAAGTTTAAATCTTCTTTTTTCATAGATAAAACCCTGATCATGAATAAATTTCCTATATTCTTCATCATTAATTAAATTTAAAATCGTTGCTTGCAATATATGATTATAATTTGTTGGTAATTCTAAATTGTCAAAACCAAAATTAACTACTAACCTCATCATGCAACACTCCTATATATTTTTTATCTTCCAATAAATAATTCCTGAAACCACTTTCCCCATATAGTCCCAAAACATTCGATAACATTATTAACTCGTCAGAACCGTATAGATATGTTTTTTTCAAACCATTATCTTCAATAATAATTACTATTAATGAATCTTTTTTTGGATAAGTATTGAATAATTCTTTATAATTTTTTACAAGTTGTTTTCTAACAAATTCACTGAAATATTCTGCTGATAAATTTTCTTCAAAAATTCCATTAACCAAATATGCTTCTCTAAAATACTTAATTTTTCTCATATAAACTGCTTGAGGTTTTACACCAAAAAAATCCACTGAAATGATTTTCCCAATTATTTTAGGGAGTTCACTACTATAAAATGTTTTCAAAATTAGAACAGCATTCTCTTTAAGATACACACCATCTTTAGTCTTTAATTTTTTTCTTGATAGAAAACCTGAAAAATTGTAATTTACTAAACCAATACTTTTAAAAATATTGTCCAGAATAATCAAATAATTTTTTGGCAACAATAATGGATAATTAAAAGTAAATTTTATATATATTTTTACTCCCACTTTTTCTCTAATGTCACTATTACCCATCCTAATGGCTTTAACACCCCATTCTCATTAATAATTCTTCTAGTTTTCGGAAAAAAGTTTGGATCATATTTTGAGCCTCTATTACGCACTAAACGCTTTAATAGCAATACTTGTTGAGAATTAAGTTTATTAACAAGTGTTTTTGAATAATACCCTGTTGAAAAACCTAATTGAAGTAAAAATTGATTCTCATTAAGTTTAATATTAAGCAAAGAATTGTAAAATTTTTCAAGCTGCTGTATCTTTCTTTCTCTCATAATTTTCATTTCCATATTTATATATTTTCTAACACCATCTTTAACTTTCTGAACAAATTCGTGTAAAATAGCTAAATTCTTGAAATAATTACTAAAATCGGAATTTTCAAAATATTCATAATTTCCAAAACTTAACTCTCCGGATAACTTTGTCCCTTTATCAAGCACCTCTGAATACAAATTCATTACTTTTCTTTTTTTTGAAAGATTATATATCTCAATTGGCTTAATTTTCAAAATATGAGGATTTAAAGGTGAAGTATCTGAAATTCTCAAAAATTTAAATGGAGACTCATAAGAATTACCAAATAATTTCCCTTCAACTTGTTTGTCAAATGTTTTAGGGTTGACTTTCCCTTTGCTTGGTTTTAATGATTCTAGTTGCTGGGTATATCTATCTTCCAAATTATTACCCCGAATTAAAAAAGTCCTAATCGCACCTTTTATTGAAGAACCTGGAATTAAAGGTTTACCACATGTTTTGATAAACTCTTTAATCCTAACTCTACGATCAATATAACCATTTATTTCATTTTTAATGTAATTTCTATAGTTTATATTTAAACGCCTAAAAGCCTCTTTCAATTTATACTCATTTTCTAAAATTCGTGGGTCCAAAATAACCAAATCCACAAATTTTTGTTCATTTTTAAATAATTTTTCAAAATCAATAATATATGCTTTATTCCCTTCTCTTAAAATTTCAAAATTCATTATTTCTTTGCCTGAGGTTATTGAAACAGGTGTTAAAATTTCAATTTCATACTTATAATTTTTAAATTTCATTTTATTCTTGTGCCTCCTTTTTTATTGGTATTAAATAGGCACGTCCATATTTGTATATTCTATGATGTTCGAAACCAATTGGTGTAACATCTACTATAGTCCCTTTCACATGCTTTTTGAAAATAGTTCCCTCACTTAAAAACCTAACTAAAGGATGTTTTAAAGTTGTGTTGTAAGGTGAAAAAATATACCCAGTTCGTTCAGAGATTTTATACGCTAAAACACTTTTCAACTCTTCATTATTTTTCGGATAATAGGTAGATAACAGTAAGTATATACCAGTTTCGGTATTACCAAACGCTATTTCATCAATTTCAAAATCAAATGCACCATATCCATAAGTTCTTTCACCACCAATTCCTTCATCACTTAATAAGTGTAAAGCCGCAAATATCTCTTTTTTTATACTCTCATCAAGTGACAGATAAAACCAAAGTCCACTTTCATCAACAAATCTTGTAGCAGCCATATAATAAATAGTGGTTTCTTGAGTAATTCTATCCAAAGCTATTCTTGGCCTTTCTTCTACAAACACAAAATCTTTAATTGATTTACCTGAAAACGCAAAATTACCTTCTATCACAGGATTTTCAACTTCTTTTTCTAAATATTCTTTAGTAACATATTCTAACTTTTTGATCTTTTTAAAATCATAGTAATTATCTAATCCAAATTTGTAGCCCAAAGGTTTTGGATAAAAAAACTTATTTTTGTAGTAAAAAAATGCTGAAGAAATTATGAATGAATTACTATCATTTATTATGAAATCAAGTAATTTTTTCGTTTGTTTTTCCCCAAATAATAAATTGTAAGCATTTATTATTCCTGAAAACAAAGTATCAGAATGGATAATTGATGAAACTAAATTATACTCTCCATCTTTATATCCAATATGAATTGGCATTTTAAATTTCAACCTTATTCTATAATCTTTCATAATATCAATCCCCATTCTCTATTAGCTTATTTTCAATTTCCTCCCAATTAATTTTTTCAGTTAAATTCTCTAAACTTAAAAGGATTTTTTCTCCAGATTCGCCAAGATAGAATTTTTTATCCCTATAAACAACTTTCAAATTTTCAAATTTTATTTTTCCATATCCTCTCGAACCTGCACCACCCAAATAATCATCCTCCAATAACTTCAAAGCAACAAATAATTCTTTTAAATATTTCGTATTATCATCATTGAATGTATTTATAACAAATTCTACTTTAAATTTTGTACCCGCAGGGACTCTTTCATTAAACCTTGGATTAGCAAATGATGTAATTCTATCAAGTGAGTTCTCAGGTTTAACTTCAGTATAATTTGTATCCAAATATTGCAGCATTTCATTAGTAATACTTGTTTCGTCCAACATAGCATCTCTTACGATTAATCTAGTAGGCATTAAATTTTCAAAATCCTTTTTTATATTATTTACAAACTTATGTTCACCATGATTCCTTCCAAATAAATTACAAACAGGACAGTCTTCATCATCACACATATGCATTCTTATTTGATTCTTCCCACCCTTAGTAATTACAAGTTCATTTGCATTTATCTTTTCATGATAATATTCCATTAAACTTCTTAATTTTCCCTTCAAGCTTGAACCTGGAATGTAAGGTTTACCAAACGCATCTTTTATTACTGGATTATCAATCCCACCAATTTCCATTGTATTTTCTTCGGTACCTATATGTAATCCCGTTATAAGTACTATATCAGCTTTAATATAAAATTTTCCTTCAAATTTAATTTCTTTCATCTTAATACCCCCTTTTTAAATCAAGAATTATAAAATTTATGATAAGCCACTAAAGCTTCGAAAAAATCCTTAAATCTCTTTAAAGCATCTTTATTACTCTCAGATATCACTAAAACCATGTTCTTAATTGATTCAGAGAAATCTTTTAAAACCTTTTCATTGTATCGATTAAGTGATCTATAAATACTATAAAGAAAAACAGCCAAAAATTTCTTTGTTTCATATTTGAATTTATCATCGTCTAATGGTATTTTCTTGACCTCATTAAAAAATTTTCTTAATTGATTTGAATTTACACTCTCAGATATATATTTTGCCAACTCTTCCGAATAACTAAACAGCAGCTTTCCTTCTTCATCTAACTTAGGATCCAGTATTTGTTCTGCTGTTTTCTTATCTATCAACATATTCCCCCTCCTTCACCTCATACTCAACCCAATATGTAACTGAATAGAGATTATCATATAATTTGTTCTCATTTTTAAGAATTTTCTCCAAAAATTCCATAATTTTTCTTTTAGCATTTTTATATGATTCACCAAGCTTTGTAAAATAATAAAACAGTCTCCATACCCTGAAAAATTCACCTTGTTTTGATTGTTTATAATTCTCAAACATCATTCTCAGAATCCGAATAATATTCTTTGTGACTTTCATTTCAATTATTTCCTTCAAAGATTCTTTTATGTCGCAATACTTGTCAAATTCTTCCCAACCAATTATGTCGCCAAAAAAGTATAATGCATTTTTTGAAACACCATTTCTTTCATACTCCTTTGCCATATCAAGCTTTCTACCTGATTCATTTGCTACCCTATAAACAGGATATTTTCTTGCTGGAGCAACTTCAATTGCCATTGAAATTGAAATTGCTGGATTATCTCCACAAAATTTTTTGAATTCATTTTCTAGCTTCCATGCTAAATATGGTAAATCACTCCAAGGCCCCAATATAAAGAAATCATCGCCACCAGAATAAATAACACTACAATTTGGAAATTCATTCCTTATGATATCTTCTAAAAACTTTCCAAAAAATACCTCAATCTCCTGAGATAAAGTAGCTTTTTTAGAAAGTGGTACATTATTTCCTAAACCTATTCCAAAAATCTTTCCTAAATTATCAACATCCCCTCGTAACACCCCCCATTTTTTTATACCATTTGATTTGTAAGCAATTGTTTCCAAATCAGCTACTTTACCATCCTCAGTTTTCAAAACATAATTTGCTGATTTTATGTAAAATACATTATTTTTCAAGTCAATATTTTCAGCTTTTCTAATCAAAAATGCACCTTCTTTATCGCTACTGTAAAACTCTAATTTATAACCAAATGCTTTAAAAATATCGTTAATATTTTTAATCTTTTCTACTACATTTTCATATCTAACAAACTTAAAAGACTTCATTTTTACTAACTTATCTCCTAACTCTGCAAAAGAATCACAGAATTCACAAATTTCCTCTTTTAGTTTTCTACGACAATAGGGGCATGAATCTTGTGAAATTGGCTTTAACTCAAAAATTTTCTCAGGCTTCGACAATATCAAAGATTCAAGTTTTCTATTTTTCTTTTCCTCCATTTTTCTTGAAATTTTTCCGTAAATATCCTCATTAAGTTCTTTAAAAGTAATTTTTTCACCAATTAAATTAACAACTAATTCCAAACCATGCGCATTAAACATAATCTCGTCAATCCTTCTTTGATACTCATCAAGTCTATCAATAGTTTTTGCTGGCACTAATAAGTAAAAATGGCCTCCACCATTATATAGAATATTACTAATTGAAAGTCCTTCATTTTCAATGATGAACTTTGCTACAATTTCAAGCAAATAAGTTACGTAAAACGATCTTCCTCGTAATTTTTTAATAGCATGCTCTTGTGAAACATTATAGATAAAACTTTGTATCCCTGAAACATCACCTTTAATGATTCCAAGAACTTGCAAATTTGTTGCTGAATCAACACTTTCCAATTCGCTGAGTATAGCTTCATTATCATTGATTAATTCTTTCTCATATTGTTTAAAAATTGATACAGCAATAGCCGCTGTTGTGCTAAGATGTGAAAATAGCGAAATATCTGGTTCAGAATAATAAAATGCTGATGGAATATTCGAAGTAAACTCTTTAAGAACATAATACAAATGCTCAAATAATGGGGAAGAGATTTTTATTTGTTCTTCATTATAATTTAAATATTTTTTCGATATGAAATTTATGGTTTCATTAAATTCCTCCCAAAGACTTCTATACGAAACCTCAACATTATTTTCTTCACTATTTAACAGTTCACCAAAAGTAGACAACTTTGTAATAGGTTTGTATTTACCTGTTTTTTTCTCACCAAATGAGACTAAAGATAACATTGATTTCATATTTTTTATCTTCTCATCATACGAAGATGTTTCTGTTCTTTCTTCTGCAGATAAATGATCGGCTATCTTTACAATCCTTGATAAAATATTTCTAGGATTATGATGATTTAAAATTGCTCCGCCAACCTCATCCTTAAAAGGAAGCCCAGAATTTTCATAAAAAAATGCTCCCCATTCCTGATGCCTTGGACCGTAAACACCTGCTTCATCTATAAAATACTTGTATCTTTCACTAACTTCTTTTTTCAACGAAGTAATATTTGCTCTCTGAAAAAATTTACCAATATCGTGAAAAATACTCGCCAAAAAAACCTTCTCGGTAGATATTTTCCCCATACTTTCACCCCTTATTAAATCCGTCTTGATATACTAATAATTTTGCCAACATCTGGAATTATGTACACATTATTATCTGTTTTATGAATTTTAAAAGTTTTATTTGACATACCAGCATGAGCCAAAAAGTTTCTTTTCTCATCATATGTCGGATCAAACTTATTTGTTGAAAAATCCTTTAAAACTAATGCATTAAAATTTTTCAAATCAAAATCAAATATACCTTTCTCTAATTTCGAAATGTAAAACTCCAGTTTCTTTATTTCTTTGTTTAAGAAAATTGAAACCTGGGTATTATTACTACTGTTTTTCTCAACCTTCCAAATGCTTTCCGTTATTTCTTTTAATTTCTCAAATGTAATGTTATCCAGCTTTACTTCCCCAAAAATTCTTTCAAAATATTGTCTAAACAAATCAGCGAAAATTATATTCTTTACTCCTTCTAAAATCTTTAATTTGCGGACAATTCTATATTTGTTATCTTCAAATTTCACAGTAGCTATACCTGTTTTATACGTATTAAAAATCTCTTCCATCAATTCAGCATAATTAACTTTTTTTACCATCAAAATAAGCAAAAGCGGTAATCCATAATAAATAGATTTCAACATTAAAAATGAATTCTCAAATATACTTTCAATTTTTCCCTTAACTAAATTTCTTACCCTTTTTTCAAAAATTCCTAAAACCTTTTTACCAAACTCTTGCTTTTCATTCTTAGTAACTTCATCAATAAACTCAAAAAACTTATTTTTAGACTCAACATTAAAATTAATGTTGGGAGAAATTTCACTGTTTTCAATAACATGAACATTTAAATAATTAATTTGTTTTTCATTTTTTAAATATATTGGTTCAGAATTAGTAACAATCAATTTCACATGCTTGAAATAAGCTAAAAGTTGTAAAACATCAATTAAAGCCCGATATAAAATATTTGATTGAAAATTTATACCAAAAGTAATATCAAACACAACCTCCAATTTTTCAGAATTAAGCACATCTTCGCTGGAAAATATCTTATACAAGTAATACAAAGTCATAAAATACGAATCTGTTATAGCCCCACGATATTCATATTTTCCATCATTAAATGTACCAACCCCAGGAATAACAAACATATCAAAATTGCTAATTTGAGCATGAGTCCTGAAATACTCAGAATAATCCTCTTTAAGTAGGTTAATTAACTGTTCGTAATCAAAACCATTTATATCAAAAGAAACTAAAGTATCTAAAATAAACACTGATGTTTTTTCGATACCAAAAAAATCAATTAACGTTTTTGGAAGAAAATTCCCATGAGCTTCCATTTCATCAAATTTCATATAATACTTGACATTATCCTGATAAATTTTTTTCAACCCTAACATTGTAATCAAAAGCTTCATTTAACTCCCCCTTATTTCTTCAATCTTATATACTTCTATATAAGTTCCTGTAGTTTTATCAAAATGAAAAATTGAACCTTTTGAAAAATCACCATAGGCCATGCCTATCCCTAAAGCTAATGGTACAGGACAGCTAAGGAAAAAATACACTTTATTACACTTTGTTTCAAAATGAATATTCTGGGTTATTGACATAATCTCCGAAACAAATTCATCCCATCTTACTGGTGGAAGAGATCCACCACCGGCCTTAGGCTCAATAAGCACAACTTTGGAATTTAAGTTATTAGTTCTAATATAATCTAAGACACTGTCATATAAATTATGCGAAGCAAGATAAACAACAAAAGCACAATTTTCACCATTACCTGTTATGGAATATTTTAAATGCTTATATTTTTTGACTATAGTCTTTATTTTTCTTACATTATCAGTCAAATCAATAACGGGAAAATATTTCCCCTGTTTGTGATATACAACCAAAGGATTCTGTGCCCCTATTGCAATTCCTAGTCCCATTGCCAAAGCCGCAGGCCCAATGATAGCAATGTGTGGAATTCCTTTATTGGAAATCACTTGATATACAACTCTATATAATTCATTCAATATTTTTCCCCATTCATTCTTATTAATTTCTTTTCTTACATAAACTCTTTTAGTATCGTATATTCTTTCAAATAAATTAATAAACTTCATTGGAAAATTCCTTGAAACTTCTTCCTTTAAATCCATATAGGCTGCTTCTATATAATCATCATTAAATTCTTTAAGAACCAAAAGAATTGGTATATGATATTCTTTTGCTTCAAAAAACTCTTTTAGTTCAAAAATATTATCAACATCAAATGCAGTAATTAATTTCAAGTTATTCTGTTGAGAAATCTCTTCTTTAAAACTTAAAAATTCTAAATTTTTCTTTACAGTACCATCTAAAGCAACTTCGCCAGAAAAAGCTAAATTACTTGGTATTCTTTTTGTTAAAGCAGCTATTGAAACTGCCATTTCGAATGAATTACCACTAAAATTACTATCAAAAATAACACCTAATTTTTTCCCAACTATCTCCTCTATTTTTTTTATTTCATTCTCTACGTCTGAAATATTCGTAAATGTATCACTTGTCTCAAACACCATTACTTTAACAACCTTCCCTCTGCCAGAACCATTCACAATAGGGAATTTTGCTTCTACATAATCATTCCTGTAAAAATCAAAAATAATTTCTTCATTATTTTCAAAAAACTGCTTCAGCAAACTTTCCGGAATAGTTTTTTCTTTTTTCTCATGCATTTTTTTCATAATTTCATAAAAAACTTTATTCTTTTCGGAGATATTTTTTAACTTCAAATACGCCTCAATTGCTTCTCGAATGGTAAGTTGATCAATTTTCAAAAAATATAAAAAATCTTCCAAACTATTTTTTAAAACATTTGAGTACATCAGTGTATCACCTCTATTTTTAGATATCTTAATATATCAGATTTTGACAATCCTTTAATATTTTCCACTATGAAAACCTCTGGAATAACTCCTTCAAAAATTTTTTCATTTCTAAAATAAATTTTTCCTTTTTTTCCAGCTAACTCATCTTCTGGATATAACCTCAAAATTTCTCCATCAATAATCCCGAGGAAATTTTCACCTCTTATTCCCTGTGTAGCTGCTACTAACAATTCTTCATTATAATTTTCAATCAAATGTCTGGGAAAGCTGATTCTTATTATCTTCTCTTCTTCTGATATCTTCTCTTCCATTTTTGTGAAAAACAAATCATAAAGTGGTAAAAGCTTTTCAGTTTCTAAGTTAAAAAACTCTTCACGTGGACCTGTATAGATTTCTTCACTTAAAAATTCTAAATTATCTCTAATTTTTTTGATATCTTTATAATCACTTACTTTTTCACAATATAAGCTACTAAAATCTTCAAACATATAAAAAACAATGTGAGTTAATGCAACTTCTTCAGCCAAATGCCCAATTTTTATCCTTAAAGCTCCCGGACTTGCTAAAAAGAGTTCTGGAGTTAGATATACACATTCATTTAAATCTTCGTTTTTATCAATCACAATTCCATATATTGGAAAATAATTAGTGTATATGACAAAAATATCACCAATATTTAATGGTAAACCATCTGTTGGTTTAAATGTAATAGTATTCAAATCGATATTTCCAGTAAATTTTTTGTACATTTCCAGTTCCTTTTTTAGAAATTCCATACTAACCTCCCAAAAATCAGCTTGACTTTCTACTTCTAGTACGTATTTTTTCACATATTTCTGACATATATATTCTTATCGCTAATGCAAATTCTTTATCGTTTATACCATTTTCTTTTATAAGCTCTCGTAAACTCTCTTTTACCCTTTGTACAATTTTGTATTTTGCATTTCGTGTTTTTTCCTCGAATAAAATTTCTTCTGAATACATGACTTTATACAGATAATAACAAAGATGCTCCTCATTTAATTTTTTTAATTCCTCCACAAATGCTTCTGCAACAATTTCCCATTCAGGTTTATAATGTTCTTCAGTTTGCTTGAAATACTCAATCTGTTCAACGTCATCTTTATTTTCTCTATTTAAAGATTCATTAATGGGATTCTTTCTCATGACATCAATAATATGATTTTTCATCAAAATATATAAATACCCTTCCAGATTATTGCCTATTTTGTCCCGTAAAATTTCTTTTTTTAACTTTAATTTTATAAATATTTCGTTTAGTAGTTCATTCAGAGCAGAATCAATATTACCAAAAATACCAATTAAAATTTCCTTATATCCTGGATTGGTACTCACAACAGTCAATATCATATTCTTTATTTCTAACAATAAACTTTCCGTAATAACATTGTTCTCAAGATAATCATTTAAAAGTCTTTTCACCTCAGTTACCACCCCATTAGAAATTCTTGTATGCTTTTCTTGCAAGTTCCACAAACAACAAAATATCTTTTCAAAACATACTTTGGTAATTTAAACTTTTTTCTTACACCATATTGAAAAAGAAATGATTCCATTTTCTGAAATCTACAAAATTCATCTTCGTTTATTACACAAAATATACTAATATTAATCGGCTTTTTAGAGTAATTCTTTGTTGATAAAAATATAAATCTATAATAATTATTTTTATAAGGCTCAACAATAATAGGTCTTCTCTTTCTTATCATAACTTTTGATTTCCAAATTGCATCTAAGTTATCCAATAACTTAGATAATTCCTTTAAATGATCTACATAACCTATTAAAGTTTTGTATTCCAATTTAGTAAATTTATCTGTTTCTTCAAACAATTCTTTTATTAATTTAACCATATTAACACACCTTTAAAATATTTCCTTATATATTATAACATAATTTTACAATTCAAATAAAATTACTTGAAATTTTCCACTTTATCTTACCATCTATTTCTTTTTTGAATACCTCTTTTGAATTAAAAAAATAAATAATTACACTATCTTCCTCTGGAACAATTCTTTTATTTAATTCGCGCATCATTCTTTTTATACTTGCTTGCGTTAAGTTCCCTTCAAAAGTAGAATTTTGCTGCCAAATAGTGTATTTTTTTAATAATTTATGTACTTTGTTTACTCTTTTTTCATTTACATCATATACCACTAAAACATACCTTATAAATATCACCCTTTCATTCTAAAACCTTTATAATTTTCCTCACTTTTCAAATGTCTGATTAGCTTATAGCATTCATGTAAAATAACAGTCTTAAATGACACTTTCTGATCTTTATATAAATAAATTTTTGTTTCCAATCTTTTCTCAAGTTCTTCAATAAATTTCTTTTTTCCATCTTTTGTCAAATACACCCCGTCAGTTACTTTTTCAAAATCATCTTTTTTAATTATATTTTTGTTAATCAGTTTCAGTATTACTTTATCAACAATTATGGGCTTAAATACTTCTGATATATCCAATTGCAATGAAAATTTCCGCTTATTCGGTTCATGCAAAAAACTTATTCTCGGTTCCAGAGATGTTTTATATATTTCAGTTAACACTATATTGTACAAAACAACATTCCCAAAACTTATTAACGCATTAATTTCGTCTTTTGGAGGTCTTCTAATTCTTTCTACAAATACAAAATTTTTCCTACCAACTATTTTACCTATAGCTGTGTAATACATTCTTCTTATATTACCCTCAATAGCCATTAATGCTGGAATATTGTCTTGTTTATCAAATGTCAACTTTAATTTTTTGATATACTCAATTTCATTCATAACTGTTTCTTTATAATTATTAAGTAAATATAACATGTTATCAGTAGCAGCATTTAAAATTTCTCTTGCAATATATAGACGTTTTTCAGCATCGTTATAATGTTTAAATTGTTGAACTAACATTTCACCCGTTTTGTTATTTTCTGGAGGATAGAACGAACCTACAAAATTCCCATAATACCCATAGAAAAAGGCCGGAATTCCTTCTTTAGACAATAAATCTAAAAACCTTTTATTTATTGTAACTTCAGAAAAAATCATTAAGGAAGATACACTCTTTAAAGGTACATACAATGATTTTGTCCCATCTTTTTTTGGCTTTAAATACAAAGCACCGTTTTTCCTCCTAATATCTCCATCTGTGAAAATATAAATTGTTTCCAATATTACACCTCCTAAATTAATTTTGAAATAGTTACATCAGGTTTCCCTATAATTTTTCTATACGGAACAAATTCAGGATTTAATATATACCAATATACTGAATCCTCATCTTCAACAATTAAATTTTTTATTTTTGAACGTAATATTCTAAAGTTCTTTTCAGTAATTCTCCCTTCAAAAACTGATCTTTGAACCCATTTTAAATATTTTCTTGCTACTTTTAAAACCTTTTGAACTCTTTTTTTATTCACATCATAGATCATAATTACATACATTTTTCCACCTCATTGTTGATTAATTATTAAAATTAAAATATTAAAATTTTAACTATTAATAAACCTTAAAAAGCCCCAGCAGCAATGCTGGGGAATAATCTAACAAATAACATCAATACGGAAATAGAACAAAAGCTAAAAATATCCATGAAGCCCAACCAAACCAACCCATATTTGCCTTAATTCTTTTTACTTCAGCCCTATAAGTTTGAATGTATACATCTAATAAATAACCTTGGCCTTCAGGCAACATTTCTTTGATTTCTAAAATTCTGTTAGCTGGAACTTCAGGATCGACTGCATAATTATAAAGAGGCGCTAATGGGCCAAAAAGAACTCCACCTAAAAATGGCATGATTTTGTTAACATCTTCATTAGCATGTTTCTTAGCTAAGCTTTGTACTTCAAGCGAAGTAGTAACACTATTTGCATGAACCGTTACTGAACCAAAAACAACTAAAACAATTAGAATCAATAAAAAAACTCTTCTCACCTTACCACCTCCTCTTTTTCATCATATTTTTTCACTGTCAAATAAAGTTTCATCTACTATTTTTTTATTTTCACCCCCTTTCGAAATTAATTCCTATCTGTGGCATCTATCATCCTTGATTTTTGTTTCCATTAATATATACGAAGAAAAGATGTCATCTCTGACATTTTAATTTTGTTTTTTCAATCAATAAATTTTGGAACCTAATATAAAAAAATGAAAAGGTGGTAATTATAACCACCTTTTCACTTGAAACAAAATTATTAATTTTTATCACCAACAAATCGATTATTTATCAAACATACTTCAACATCACATTTCATTTTGTTAATTTAATCATGAAATTTTTACAATTTAGTCCTTTAATTTAATTTTGAGCATTTTCCAGGATTAAATCAAAATTTATGAACCTTTTCCATCTCACATTACACTTTGGTATATTTGCAAAATTTAATTTCAATTCCCAACTGTTTCATTAAATTTAGCTATATTTCTCTTTAGTTCATACCAAACCACTTTTATCATTTCACCACTACTCCATATTTATTGTCATAAAAAATTCTCAAAAATCATTATTTTTACAAAAGATATCTATATTATTATCTATATTATTCTACAAATTTTTGCACATCCTGCTGATTTGATAGATAAAAAATATTTGTATGTTTATACAGCTCTTTAACAAATCTACTACCTAAAATTTATTTATTCTACTAAACTACTCTAAATTTTATAAATAACTTAAAAAGAAAAAATAAATTTTCCAAACTATTTCTTCAAAATCGCATTGGCAAAATTTACATCCTCATAGGTAATTTCTAAACAGGAGAGTGGAGGTAGACAGATCCCCAATCCTTCTGAAGCCTAGGGATTGATTTCCATTCCTTATAGGTAACTTCTAAACAAAATCTTTGCGTTTTCAAGGGACACACTGTCACATAAGCCAATTTCCATTCCTTATAGGTAACTTCTAAACTTTAATTAGTTTTGCTGGTAAAGTTGTTTCAAATTACATTTCCATACCTTATAGGTAATTTCTAAACGAAAATTTAAAGTAGTAAAGATTTTTCAAAGATGGTTAATCGAATTTCCATTCCTTATAGGTAATTTCTAAACCTGGACCGCGTGGAGAAAAGAATACAAAACCATACGAGAGGATTTCCATTCCTTATAGGTAATTTCTAAACAAAATTATTACAAAAGGAGGGGATTTTATGGTGAAGTTTAAAATTTCCATTCCTTATAGGTAATTTCTAAACTTTAAGAGAAATCGATAATCTTGCACCTGTTAGAACTGCATTTCCATTCCTTATAGGTAATTTCTAAACGATGACTAGATCCGGCGGGTTTATCCCGCTGGGTTTTTAATTTCCATTCCTTATAGGTAATTTCTAAACTTAGAAATTATGAATAAAACAATATAAACTCTGCAAGGGGGTAAATTTCCATTCCTTATAGGTAATTTCTAAACCTTTGTAGTTGTTTGTGGTGAACTTTTTTCATATAAAATGTTTATTTCCATTCCTTATAGGTAATTTCTAAACTTGTTAATTCATATCATAATGAAGAATTTAAACAATTAAAAGAAATCATTTCCATTCCTTATAGGTAATTTCTAAACCAGAAAGAATCTCTACAGGTTCTTTAGCCGCGTTGGGTACAGATTTCCATTCCTTATAGGTAATTTCTAAACATTTCCAATAAACAAAAACAACATGCAACAATTTATTATTATGAATTTCCATTCCTTATAGGTAATTTCTAAACTTTCTTTGATGAAGAAGGTTATTTGGGTATTATATTATTTCCATTCCTTATAGGTAATTTCTAAACTGGTGTCATAGTCAAGGATTTTCCTGAATTTTTTGAATTACATATTTCCATTCCTTATAGGTAATTTCTAAACGTGAGAGATTTTCCACCATTTCGTATTTGGAAAGTTGAAATTTCCATTCCTTATAGGTAATTTCTAAACTATATTCAACAATTTCATTTGAATTTGCTGCAAAAGTTTTATTTCCATTCCTTATAGGTAATTTCTAAACGAGACATTTAAAAGAATGGCTTCAAGAGACTAATCAAGAATTTCCATTCCTTATAGGTAATTTCTAAACCAAATGAAGTGAAAAAAAATAAAATAAGCGGGGTTAAAATTTCCATTCCTTATAGGTAATTTCTAAACTAAACAAAAGAGAAGTTTTAAATCAAATGATTGAGGAGTTAAATTTCCATTCCTTATAGGTAATTTCTAAACACTCTCTACTAAACTCACATAAACGCGCATGAATACTTAAACATTTCCATTCCTTATAGGTAATTTCTAAACGGAGTGAAAAAATGCGGTTTTATATTAGAAACATTAAAAACGAATTTCCATTCCTTATAGGTAATTTCTAAACTAGTTTGGTTAAAATTAACAAATCAAAATTGTATACTCAAGACAATTTCCATTCCTTATAGGTAATTTCTAAACGAGATACCTTACTATATAGAGATATTCTACAAAAATTTAAAATTTCCATTCCTTATAGGTAATTTCTAAACTTAAAATTTATGGTCAAAATGATTATATAGTCACAACTAAAATTTCCATTCCTTATAGGTAATTTCTAAACAACATTGAAAATGGAGCAGCTGCTTGAAGTTAAAAAACATTTTAAATTTCCATTCCTTATAGGTAATTTCTAAACGTTAATAAAAAAAGATTTATGGTTTGACGAAAGTGAAAGCGATTTCCATTCCTTATAGGTAATTTCTAAACGTTATCAATAACAAAAAGTATTATTATGCAGATGAGGTCGATATTTCCATTCCTTATAGGTAATTTCTAAACCTATTATCGGTGCTCAATAAGCTAGACATCATACATTTCCATTCCTTATAGGTAATTTCTAAACACTGCATATTTTGGACCAATTGCGGATATTGTAGAAACTAAAGATTTCCATTCCTTATAGGTAATTTCTAAACATAACAGAGTCTGATATTACAGCACAAGGTGTATCTGGTGACTTATTTCCATTCCTTATAGGTAATTTCTAAACAGTTTATTGGATTTAGATCTAGATTCTGACGATCTTGAAAATTTCCATTCCTTATAGGTAATTTCTAAACAGATTTTAGATGGTTGGAGTGAGCAAGATGAAGAACGTCAAAATTTCCATTCCTTATAGGTAATTTCTAAACTTAGACGAAATCTTTGCATAGATTTCAAGGGAGCCTTCCATTTCCATTCCTTATAGGTAATTTCTAAACTTTAATCTTAGTGCAGAAGAAGCCGCAAGTTTCATTATTTCCATTCCTTATAGGTAATTTCTAAACTTTAGAGTAAGATATTATGTAGGATTATCAGACAAAACAGGGAATTTCCATTCCTTATAGGTAATTTCTAAACTTATAAACGCACAAGGTAGGTGGGATGGTATTACAGAAAATATTTCCATTCCTTATAGGTAATTTCTAAACAGATATTAGATATTATTCGGGCAGAATTACCTAAACCATTTCCATTCCTTATAGGTAATTTCTAAACAAAACGAACTGGATGAAGCGCAATATATGACATATGCGCAATATATTTCCATTCCTTATAGGTAATTTCTAAACGATATTTTTTTGATGAAGAAGGATATTTGGGGGTTACTTTAAATTTCCATTCCTTATAGGTAATTTCTAAACCTTTTTATCACATTATATAGGAGGTGGTATTAATGAGAATTTCCATTCCTTATAGGTAATTTCTAAACCAAAAGTGTCGCAAAACCGCATGAATAGCGGGTTGGAATATTTCCATTCCTTATAGGTAATTTCTAAACTAAGATTTTTAATAAATATTGCATAATATGCAAATTTTAAGAAATTTCCATTCCTTATAGGTAATTTCTAAACAATTATAAAAGGAGGGGTTTAAAATGAGCAAAAAAGAAATTTCCATTCCTTATAGGTAATTTCTAAACTGAAAAGGTTCCTCTCAGTTTAGTTGAATTTCTCGCGGGGAAATTTCCATTCCTTATAGGTAATTTCTAAACCAAACTTTTCCATCTTATAAGTATGAAGAAGTAGTAAAAGAATTTCCATTCCTTATAGGTAATTTCTAAACCAAAACATACGCATGGTTTTACAGGTTAAGTGATGATAAGTGGATTTCCATTCCTTATAGGTAATTTCTAAACGTAAAAAACATAATCGAAGAAGCAAAAAATTATCAAAAAATTTTAATTTCCATTCCTTATAGGTAATTTCTAAACTATTATGGTAGTGATGATTACGATATACTTTACGTGAAAATTTCCATTCCTTATAGGTAATTTCTAAACTTAGAGAATGGGCTGCACAAAGTTATTCATGGGATGTTTTATTTCCATTCCTTATAGGTAATTTCTAAACAACAGTGAAGATTCATTAATAGTTGAAATCATAACTAATGATTTCCATTCCTTATAGGTAATTTCTAAACATAGAACAATTCAATCAGGAAACTGAACAAATTCTCGAAAATTTCCATTCCTTATAGGTAATTTCTAAACTTAATTACTATGATTTTAAACATAAAACTGAATTTAGAAGTAATTTCCATTCCTTATAGGTAATTTCTAAACTTTAAAAGGAGGGGATATTATGGTAAGGAAAGAAGTTTTAAATTTCCATTCCTTATAGGTAATTTCTAAACTTTACTTGATAGTCATAACAATTTTGTCGAAAAAAATAAGCTGATTTCCATTCCTTATAGGTAATTTCTAAACTAAAATTCGTTTAAAACCTTCAAAATCTTCTGGTAATTATTTCCATTCCTTATAGGTAATTTCTAAACTAATCAAGAGTGCATTTTAAAAACAGTTACCAATATTAAAATTTCCATTCCTTATAGGTAATTTCTAAACAAAGTGATTAAAAAATTCAAAATAATTAAAATATTCGGAAAATGGGTCATTTCCATTCCTTATAGGTAATTTCTAAACTTATTTCTTACCGAAAGATGATTGCTATAAAAAATTTGATTTCCATTCCTTATAGGTAATTTCTAAACGAATTTGTTTTGTTTAATCGTGATATCGATCCAGTTGATAAATAATTTCCATTCCTTATAGGTAATTTCTAAACCTACACTTTTATTTATAAATAGTATAATCTCCAAATATTTACATTACAGTTACAAGGAAGTTTCGATAGTGTAAACACAGCATATTTTCATAGCTTTTGAAGATTCAGTTTAACATAAACTCTAACAAAATTCTTACTTTTCATTGCATTAACAAATTTGTTACAATTTCTGATTTCAACTCCCCCCATATTAACATGATAAACAAACTATCTGTTACAAAATCTTTAATTTAATTTTTGTTTATTAATTTATTCTATTTTAATAATTAGATTACTGATGAGCTATATGATTGTTAATTGTATATGAAAACTATGCGCTTACTCTAAATAGGTAAACATAAAAAGTTTAGCAAAATTATTTTGTGAATTTATGTTTTTTAACTCTTTCTCTCAATATTCCATCATCTCCATAATCACTCTTTGAAAGATTTAGAAAGAAAATAAGAAAATGATATTATTTTATTAAAGAATGAAAGAAGTGTTTTATATAAAAAAGAATAGATACTCTCCCGATTTTAAGCTTGAAGCTTTTAAAGACTATTTTAATTCTGACAAATCTTTAAAAGATATTACTAATGAATATGCTATTCTTTCTCCCATATTCTTCGTATTTGGGTTAAACAATATATAGAAACTTGGTTATATTGATAAATACCTTTAGCTCCAAAAAAGGTAACCCTCATTCAATTATTTTCGATAATTCTAAAGTTTCAACTGTTACTCATAAGTCTCCCAGTATTATCAAAAACGATTCTGACAATTCCAATGATTCTATTATATTAAAACAAAGGTTTCAACACTACGAGCGTCTTCTTTTTTAGAAAGCTTTAATTATCAAAATGCAAGAAGATGAAATTAACTTTAAAAAAACGTCAACAGAAAAAGTAACTTCTGCCACCAATTTTTCAATTATTCTCAAATATAGAAAATTCGGTATTTCTACTCTTGGCTTACTTAATCGTTACAATATTAACTCCAGTAGTTTCTACTATTACACCAAGCTATTTTTTTGTTGTTAATATACACAGTAAAGAATTTCATTCCAAAATTTTTTGTTAATTATACTAAACAATTATTCTTTGATTTATTCTCTATTGATGATCCATTTGTTCCTGAACTCTTTTATAAAACTTTAGGTTCTAAAAGATTATCTGTTATTTAAAAAAATACAACATCAATCACAAAAAATCCTACAGATTAAAAAAAGAATAGGGTTTACCAGAAAATATCATCGTTATCCTAATTTTAATAGAAAAAGATCTAAAAATCGCAATATTACAGAATTTAACCATTATTGGAAATATGGTATAAAATTTATTTGGTACATATGTTAGTTACTCAATTAAAACAAAAAATATTATTGCCATTTTTAGAAAGTTATCGAATTTAAAGATACTACATCTAACAACCTTATTATTAAGCAAGTGTTCCTACTACTTTTATGAATAAATTAAAATGTTATACATAAACTTGCTTATAAGAATAATCATAATTCTCAAACATATATTGAATCTTTTCATTTAAGCATTCAACATAAATTTGTGAAATATATTCAATTTAATTGCATAAAAGATGTTTATAATTACTATATTTCATATTTGTATTTCTACAACAATTTAAGGCCTCATGGCACTTTGAATTACCGTACTTCAAATTTCGTTTTTGAACATTTTAATCTGCACAATTGTGTAACATTTCAAACAAACAATGTAGTGCTTAAAAATTGAATGTTGTCAGTGTTAAATAATGAGTTTCTCTTATTTTTCCTCCAATATGTATTATTCTCAATTATTATTCTACAAATTATATTAAAATCTTGCAAAACTTTATTATTTTTTGCTATAATAATTAATAGTTCACATTAATATATGGTCAACATATTCACCAAAATTTTAAAATAATAGGCAAGATAGGTGAAAATAATGAAGAATAAAACATTTAATAAAAGACATTTTAAGTTTCTATTTTCTGCCATTTTATTATTTTCAATTTTCATCTTTGTTTTTCATTATCTTACATATGAAAATAATCCCACGAGTAATATCAAAATAACTGCTATTTTTCCTCAAAACAACTCTTCAGTATATTCTAAAAATGTACATATTTCATGGGAAATAACTAATGAGAAATCACAAAATTTGCGTTACCATTTCTATATTTCAAACCAAGCTTCTTTTGAAAATTATTATACTCTTTATTACCCCGAATTTTACTTCAACGGAAAACCTGGTGAAACCTATTTTTGGAAATTAGAAATCTTTGATGATGCATCTAACAAAAAAATATTTGAAAGCGATATTTATAAATTTAAAATTTTACCAACACTTGAATTAAATATTCAAAAAAATTATATTCCAATAAAAGATGGTAAGGTTAAATTGGAATGGACTGATTACAATCATAACTCTAACTTTGAAATTTTAATAGGAAACAATGAAAACGATTTAAAAACTTATGCTAAAAACACTAAAAATCATTATATAGAAATACCTATTAAAATATTAAAAAATAATTCTTTAATAATTATTAGATCGAACGATAACAAAAAAATTGAAAAAAAAGTAAGATATCAGTTTTCTGATGCAGTTATTCTTATTATGAAAGATGATAAAAAGATAAATAAATTAAATGTTTATACTACCGGTAAACAAAAAACTGATTTATACATAAATAAAGAAGAAATCATCAGTGAACTCATAAACTTATTAAAAGACTATTATATTGAACCAATATGGGCTATGAATTTTAAAGATAATATACTTACTTTGAATGATAACAAAAAAATAAAATTTTATTTTACTGAAACTGAAGATGGCTTGAAAATAAATGGTTATGAAATATTGGAGGAGAAAAAATGAAAAAAATAGTTACATTTTTATTAATATTAATTACCATATTATCATTTTCAAACAAAACTATATTTATTTTCTCAGCATTTCCAAGCAATGGAATGTCTTTAGACTTTAATATGTTTTGGTGGTATGGCAACTTTTTCGAATTTATTGAAAATGAATCAGATTTTAAAGAATTAAAATATACAGGGCAAAAATATTCAAAAATTTATATTCCAAAAGTTAGTTATAACATATATTTTGGGAATAGTCCTAATTCTTTAAAATTGGTCAAAAAAGATTACACACAAAATACTTTAGAACCAGACTGGAATATAGAAAACAACAAAGATTATTACTGGAAAATTGAAATTTTCTTTGACGGTACTCCAATATATTCTTCTGATATTCTTCATTTTAAAACTTCTTCAGATTTCACAAAATTAAAAAATAAATATTCTTTATTTTTTAATACAAAAAACTATTTTTCAAAAACTGATTTCAATTTCATTTTACCAATTGCTTCCGAATTAGATATTAAACCACTAAATCTAATAGAAAAAATCCTTCAGTTTTATTCTTACACTTTATTAACTCCAGAAAAGTATATTTGGGCTTTTAAAATTAATTCAGATTATCTAGGTACCGAGAAAATAGTATCTTTAGATAACTTTAATATTGAAATCTTTGACATTAGTAAATGCTTCTTAAACGAAAAAACTTTTTATTCTAAAAAATACCAATTAGACAAATATGTCGATTTATTGGAAATAATTATTAGAAATGTTGAAAATGGGGTTTTTGGTTATTTATACTTATTCAATTCTCTCAATAATGAATTAATCGACCTACTTTGGGATGAAGATTATGACATGAGAAATATATGTGTTTGTGAATATTTTGCTAAAGATATCAATAACGATAACAAGAATGACTATATTGTAATTGTTAATAGAGGAAACAATTATTTTGGAACTGCTCACTATTATCAGCTTAATATTATCTATTCATCTAATACGAGCTACAAAGTTCAAAAATTCTATTATGGAAGATTATTTCATGACCAAAATTATTTCAAAGTTGTCGATATTGATAATGATAATATATACGAAATAGCCAAACCAAATTGTTACTTTAATTCAAGTATGGCAGCATATGATGAACTATATTATGACATATATAAATTGATTGATGGAAAATACAAAAAATACAAATCAATTATTGTAGATAAAAAGTCAATAATAAGATTCTTATATTGGTACATTAATAAACCAAATGAGATGTTCAAAATTTTTGGAAAAAACATAGAATATTTATTCGATTTTAATAACTTTAAAACAAAAAAAACAAGCTATAAATTGTTATTAGAGTGGGAAAATGTCAATGTATCAGGTTATGATCTCTACATAGGTTATTCAAAAGAAAGTTTGAAATTAATTGCAAGCAATCTTAAAAACAATAGATACAACCTAATTATAAAAGATAACAAACCATTCTATTGGAAAGTTTTTGGAAAAGATAGCGAAGGAAATTATATATACGCAAGTGATCTTCATAAAGTTATTCCAGTTCCAACATTAAAAGAGGAAGATATTTACAATAAAAATAAAAATAGTTTTTTAGATTACTTTACTAAACCTAAATATTGAAAAATATAGTTTCAAAAATTAAGCTTCATCCTGTTCTTTTCCTCCTGTTAAAAATTTTTTCTTCATCTCGTCTAAATCACAAATAAATTCTTCTTTAAAAAGGATTTTTATTATATCATCACCAAACTGATGTAAAAATATAAAATCTACTATACTTTCTAAAACTTCTATTTTAAATTCTGTTCCATAAAAGACTAGAAATTTCTTAAAATAATCAATATTCATATTTAAACCACTCAAATAAAGTACAACCCATTCATATTCAACCGGTGCTACTTTTGAATCTGCAAAATCTATAACCCCTTTAAATCTATCATCTTCAATTAATATATGATCATCAGTTAAATCAGCATGAACAAGTTTAAAATTATGATATTTTTCACAACTTAGATTCTCAAATCTACTTTTTAGTTGTCTTTTTAATTTGTCAGAAAAAATTGGATAGTTAAATCCCTTTTCAAGCAAATATTTTCTTTTTAAATCAAAGTATTTCTTCCATTTTTTCACACTTACCGTTGTCAACTTTGAAAAATCTATACTATGATATTCCTTTACAAAGCTCGCTAAATCAAAAATAATTCTTTCGTTTAATTCATAACCCTTATTGTACAACTCTCTTACTGGAATTCCATCAATATAATCTATTATTAATATTTTGAAATCATCAATTATTCCAGAAAAGTATTTCTTCACTCTTTTTTGGTAATTCAGTATCTCATCTTCAACATAATAATCATCTTCAAATTCATCCCAAAATATTTTAATTATATATTTTTCATTCACTCTAAAAACTGCATGAGTGCCCGGATAAGTATTTTCCACTTTATTAACCTCTATTCCAGCTTTTGAAAACGCTTTTTCTATCAATTTTTTCCAATAAAATTTATCTTGAAAAATATGTACCCACCTATTTCTATCTATCTTGGGCATTCCAGCACCTCACTTGAAAAGATAAATTGAATATCTTAACAACTTAAAATAACAAAAACAATAAATAGTTATGTGTTAGTACACCCTATTCTATCACCATAGGCTTTGATAGAAAAATCCAAACCACTCAAATAAATACAATCATTATATTTCTGTTTGAGTAAATTGTCTGGTAAAAATATTTAATACTCAACATTTTGTTTTTCATTTATAATTTCCACAAGTTTTTCTATCTGTGGATCTCTTTTGTTTAATATATCATCAATAGTGGTATAAACTTCAATATCAGGGTATAAAGAATCTTCTGGATCATTGTTAACGTTTGGTCTTACCCATTTTTTATGCGATACATAAAATTTGAACCCCGAAACTGG
>JACDNZ010000021.1 GCA_017656345.1 Thermosipho sp. (in: thermotogales)
GCGGCCCCCTGATTAAAAGTCAGGTGCTCTACCTGCTGAGCTACCAGGTCATCCAAGCTTCATGAGCCGATTAAAATAATATCATATTGTACCTGGGATGTCAAGTTTCTAAACTAACACGAAGGTAAATTATAGTTTAATTTTTGTTTTTATCTTTGTACATATTTTCGTCTGCTTTTTTTATAGTTTCTAAAATACTACTTCCTGCTTCTCTTTTTGCAACTCCTATTGATACAGATATTTCTATTACCTTATCACCAATTTTAATAGGTGCCTCTACCTTTTTTCTTAATCTTTCTATAATAGGATGCAATTTATCATCAGCCGTCTTCAATGCAATTACAAATTCATCACCTCCATATCTTATACAGAGATCTTCACTTTTTAAGCTATTTTTGAGACGATTAGCAACTATTTTTAAAACTTCATCGCCTACTTCATGTCCAAACGTATCATTTACTCTCTTAAACCCATTTAAATCCAGGAATATAAATTCTTTATATTCTTCTATACCTTTTTCTTCCAGTTTTCTCCTATTAAATATTCCTGTTAAAATATCTGTATTAGCTTCTAATATAAGTTCTTTTACATTCAAAATATAAGAAATTATCATTGAAATTTCTTCTGAAACAATTTTGAAAAACTCAATATGTCTTCTCCTAAATCTTTTTTTTCTTTTCCAATCTAGATTTATAATTCCATAAACCTCATTGTTAATCAAAATCGGTATACCAACCCAGGATTTAACTGATAAATTCTTCACTTCCAACCATTCAGAAAAATTAGAAACATCTTCAATTAAAAAGGGTAATTTGCTTTCAAATACCTTTTTAATATTTGACGGAACGTTCTTTTGCAAACATTTTGCAAGTTCATCAAGAGGTCCTTTATCTAAGTTATATGACCAAACAAAAAATGTCCAATCTTTTTCTCGGGGTGTTAAAAGGATTGACCAAGAATCATTTTTAAACAAGTTTGATAGAGTGTTGAAAATATCTTTAAAAATTTCTTTCTCTGATAACCTTTTTTCAAGCCCAACAAAAACTATTCGGAAAATTCTAGCAAAAAATCCTGTTCTAAAAACATTCGAATATTTTGGTGGAACAACATTAACCGACTTTTTGTCCAGCCTCTTCAAATAAAATAATACAATTGCATGTCTAATTACCAAATAAAAAGCAATTAAAATTAAAAGGAAAAGGACACTTAAAATGTAATACAATTCCATCACCCTTTAATGTGTTATTTATTAGAATTATAACATATAAAGATAAAATAATTATTGACTTTTATAATAATCTATGATATATTTAATTAGTGTTAACTAATTGGAGGTGGTCAAATGGGGTGCGTAACTTCATAAAAGATCTAAAAAACCTTTCAAAGGTACTCGAACAGGATAGAAAAGAATATTTGAAGAAAGATCCCTCTATTGAATTTAAATGGCAACTTCTTTTCCACGCAGGTTACCAAGCTTTAAAAATGTATAGAATTTCCCACCTATTTTACAAGTACGATTTTAAATTCATCTCATATTTTATTCACTATTTATCGAGAATGTTATATGCCGTTGATATTAATCCTGCCGCTAAAATAGAACCAGGAGTAGTAATTGACCATGGTATTGGTACCGTTATTGGTTCAACATCAAAAATAGGTAGTGGAACAATCATTTACCATGGAGTTACACTTGGCGCAAGAAATATTCAAAAAGGCAAAAGACACCCAATTGTAGGACGAAATGTCCTTATAGGTTCTGGTGCCAAAATTCTTGGTCCAATAAAAATTGGTGATAATGCACAAATTGGTTCAAATTCTGTCATTTTACATGACGTTCCACCTAATGCTAAAGTAGTTGGTATTCCCGGAAGAATTATTGGATTTATCAATAATATTGCAGGTTTGAATAATCTAATAGATAACCGGGATGTGTACGAAAATTTTTAACCATTTGAAAGGAGGATTTAAAAGTGATTGGAAAAACTCCCGTTGTTTACCTGGAAAAACTTGGAATTTTCGCAAAACTTGAACGAACTAACCCGGGTGGTAGTGTAAAAGATAGACCTGCTTTCTTTATGATAAAAGCTGCTTTATTAGAAAATAAAATTACCAATAACCTGATTATAGAACCTACCAGTGGTAACACTGGAATTGCACTAGCGTGGTTAGGGAAAAGACTTGGATTAAATGTTATTTTGACAATGCCTGAAACAATGACTAAAGAAAGGATAGACATAATGAAAGCATTTGGTGCTGATATAGTTTTAACTCCAGGAGATAAAGGAATGAAAGGCGCCATAGAAAAGGCTATTGAAATAGTTGAAGAGAAAAACGCTTATATGCCTAATCAATTTGAAAATATCAATAACGTTCTCGCACACGAATTAACTACTGGACCTGAGATTCTTTCCCAAATGGATTTCAAATTGGATGCTTTTGTAGCTGGTGTCGGAACAGGAGGAACAATTTCAGGAGTTGGACATGTGCTTAGAAAGTTCTTTAAAAACAAAATAAAAATAGTTGCAGTTGAACCTGAAAACTCTTCGGTTATCTCAGGAGGAACTCCAGGAAAACATAAAATACAAGGTATAGGAGCGGGATTCATACCCAAAATATTGGATTTAAATATCATAGATGAAGTTATTACTATAAATGATGATGAAGCAATTAAAATGTTTAAATATCTAAATAATACTGTCGGTATATCTGTGGGTATCTCCTCCGCTGCAAATGCATTAGCAGCAATAAAAGTAAAAGAAAAATACAACTTGGAAAGAGTAGTTACCATATTCCCTGATGATAACTCTAAATACTTATCCATTTTATAAGGAAATTATATGCTAGTTCCAAACAAATTAATTTCAAAAATTAAAATCCAAGTTTATCTAAAAATCACAATAACTTACCATTGTCAAATGGTTGGTTATCGTTTTTGAAACATATAGTTTAGAAGTAAAACTAAACAAATCCTCATAAATTCAAAAATCATTACAAAAGCTTTTATCCAATTAGCTTCTTTAAATTTTTCTAAAAAATATTGTATAAAAAACACAAACACTCTTGACCAAATACAATTTTCACTCTTTTCTCAAAGATTGTATCGATAGAAAGAGTAATGGAATGCCCAAAAGAGAATACACCAATAATTTTACCGCATTCAATTCACTTCTAAATGCAAAATAAGTTACCACAGAAAAAGAGAGGAAAAACAAAACAAAACCAATAATTCTATATCTTATTGCAACAAAAGTAGAAAATAATATAAAAAACCAAGGAAGTGATTCAATAAGTGTTTCAAATGTAAAGCCATGTGATAATAATGTAAATACGATTAAAACACCAAAAATTATATAACCAGTTCTTTTTATTACTTTTTCTCTTTCTAATATATAGCCTATATACAGCAAATTTTTCAATACAAGTGGGAAGAGAATGAAGAAATAAAAAACATCCCGTGTAATGTTAATGTTGCAACTTATAAAAAATATCGAAGCAATAATTATTGCATACAAAGCAATATTAGAAACTTTGAATCTTAAATAACGTTCCATTTCATCAATGTTATTTGAAAACACGTCCTTGTAAATTTCCATGGCAATTACGACTAAATAAAATAATGAAAACCAAGAATTAATTGGAATAATCAAGGTAATAGCGTATAACAAAATAATTTCAATTATCCATAGATATCTTTTCATTTTCATCACACTCCTCAATTTTAAAAATATCTTCTACTTTGCAACCAAAAACTTTAGCCAATTTCAATGCTAAAACTACGGAAGGATTATATTTTCCGTTCTCAATATAATTTATCGTCTGTCTTGAAACACCTACTTTTTTTGCAAGCTCCTCTTGTGTAAGATTAAATTTACTTCTAAAAAACTTTAGCCTATTAATCATATTTATCACCCTTCTAATTATATAACTTTTTTAGAACATATGTCAAGTATACTTGACAATAATAAAAATTACTACTTCAATATGATATAATTTAAAAACAATAAGGTGGTGATTAAATGCATTTATCATTGATTGTTGTTACTGACATTTTTGGGGGAATATTTCTAAAAGAATTTGATCCAATAGATTGGGGATCAAAAGAAGACAAAGCACATTTTAAAGAACTAACAAGTAAAGTTGGAACAATTATTATGGGGCGCAAAACATTTGAAAGTATTGGAAAACCTCTTCCAAATAGGCTTAATATTGTTTTAACTCATAAAAAGATAAAAAATTTTGATAATGTCATATTTTTACAAGGGGCACCTCTTGAAATAATTAATAAATTAAAAGAAATGAAAATTCAAGAAGCAGTCGTTATAGGTGGAAAAAAGGTTTTCGAAGATTTTCTACCATATGTAGACAAAATATATTTAACAATCGAACCTATTACGTTAAAATCCTCCACAAAAATTGACTCTAAAGTATTTTTAAACTTCAAACTTATAACCACAAACGTTTTAAATGAGAATGGAACAATTGTGTTAGAATATAAAAAAATCTCCAGATAACTCTACCAAAATCAAAAATCCCCCCTAGAATGAATTATAAAATAAAACAAACCAACAAGGAGTATTTTTTTTTTATTAAGAAAAGGATAGAAATAAAAAACACTTTTCTAAATTAAATAAGCCACCAAACTTTAGTTTTTTTCAAAACAAAATACTACTTTTTCTTAAGAAAAAGATAAAAATATAAGAAATTGGCATCAAGATATATCAAAAAACACCTCCTTGTAGCAGTGTATTTTAATTAATTACACTGTCTACTCTGGAGGTATCATATCACTCCACTGGAGCTATGTTGTTTGAAAAATTAACAAAAACTAATTGATCTTTTTATTTTCTCTCTTCTGGAAATAAGTCTAAAATCCGAATAATTTTTCAATTTTCCATCAGATACCCAACAATATTAACTGCTAATATTGAATCATCTCCCCAACTCCAACCATCATGAAGTGTGTCATTTCTGTCTCCAGTACCATCATCGAAAGGTGAACTATCACCTATAGCAATAACTAAACCTTTACCATATTTGCTCATCACCAAATATGCTCTATTTTTCTTATCTGCAAGTAAAATCTGTACGTTTTTATCCAATATTTCTATGGTTGAACCTGCCCATACACCAACTTCTTTTACTCCTTTCGTTATCTCATGATCAAAAATATATTTTATTGGCTCTTCTTGAATATTATCTCCTCTAAATTTGAAACCAAATTTTTCAACAAACGTATTGAATATTTTTGGTGAGTCCCAGCCGTTTCCATTTCTATCTGAATTACCGTGATCAGCAATTAAAAATAATCCTCCACCATTTTCTACAAACTTCAAAATAGCTACAATTTCATTATCTTCAAACGGTCGATTTGGTTCTGGTATTATAAACACTTTATACAAACTCAGAAGTTCATAAGTAAGCTTCTCTTTGGTATCTTCCACATAACCTTTCAACATTTCTTTTATACTATCAGCAAAATTTGAATACGCACCATCAATTACCCAATCAGCATTTCCAGCCTGCTGAGCATGGCCAGCATCAAATAAAACTCTTTTTTCATATACATCCTTAAATGGATCCAAATTTAAAATTACAGATCCCATTTTATTACCATTTTTATCTCTTATAAATCTCACCATTATTTTTACTGGAGAAATTATTGTTGAATCTAATTCAAAAATAAAGACTCTATCATTAAAATATGAAACATGTGAATTAATATTTACTCCTGCAATTTTAATTGTCTGATTATCAATAATACTTTCACCATCAATTGGTTCATCAAAAACTATATATAATTTCTCATCCTTCACAAAAATTGATTTAACAGCCGGTGGAAAAATATCTCCTGCTTCAATATCTTCAATTCCTCTTGGCCAAAGTTCAAACGCGGCCTGATACCTACCAAGAACACCTACAACCTTTAAATGCATACCTACTCTAAAATATGAAGTATCTATTCCCGTATTTCCTCTTATAAATACCATACCTCTTCCGCTACCATCATCTATATAAACTTTTCTATTATCACCTTTATCTATTTCTACTACATCTCCTTCTACTTCTACAAGTAATCCTTGAAGTTTTTCATCATTGATTTCAACCGTCGAAATTTTCCTGGGCTCAGGAATTTCATTATTTCTCGTGATAACTTTTATATAGTATTTCTCTTTGTTTGCATCAATAACAATTTCACGATTTAATCTGTGTGTCCATAAATAACCACTTATTTCAACTAAATCTCCTCTATTGATATCTTCAAAATAACCGCCTCTTAAATAAATATTTATTCCGGAAGTTTCATCCTGAATAAAAATTATATTAACGTCAAAGGGGCCTGGTTCTACTGTAACAATACCTTTAACTATGACATCCGTACCATCATTTAATTTTTTTGCTTCAGATATCGTTAAAGTAAAAGAAATTACAGAAATCAAAATTAAAATTAAAATTGCTAATTTTTTCATCATATTCCCCTCCTTGTATAATTCTTAATATCATATTATAATATCACAAACAAACATTTTAGAGCAAATTAATTTTATTTTTATTTCATACAAAGGGGGATCGATATGTTAAAAAAGATTTTTTTTGATCAAGTAAAACCAGCATACGGTTGTACAGAACCCATTGCTGTAGCTTTATCAACTGCTATAGCTAAACAATATGTAGACAAGGATATTAGAAAAATAAACATTGAACTTGATAAAAACACTTACAAAAATGGATTAGTTGTAACCATTCCTGGAACTAATATTTCCGGTCTTGAACTTGCTGCCTCATTAGGTTTCCTATGTGGAGATGCGAAACTCAAATTGGAAGTATTAAAAAATGTAGATTCCAGTTGCATAGAAGCAGCTAAAAAATTAACCGAAAAAGTTAAAATCTCGCTGGTAAATAAAGAACACTTATACATTAACACAACAGTAATTGGCACTCATACTGTAAATGTAAAAATTGAAGGAAAACATGACAACATTGTTCACGTAGAAGTTGATTCTCAGGAAGTTTTGGATAAACCTTTTAATCCTTCTGGAACCCTTCTCGAAAAAATAAAAGAATATTCATTAGATGAAATTATAGACTATGTTGAACATCCCGAGCCAGAAGTTATAGAGCACGTTGAAAAAGCATTAAAAATGAATTTAGATATAGCACAATTAGGAATTAACACGCCGGGCAATTTTTCTAAAGGAGCTATTAATGAATATGCAAAATTTGTAAGCGGAGCAGTAGATGCAAGGATGAGTGGAGCATTAAAACCCGTTATGACTGTTGCAGGGAGCGGTAATCAGGGGCTTTCCTGCATTTTGCCAATAGCTATCCATTTAAATGATTATCCTAAAACCGCAGTTTTAAAAGCAACACTTTTAAGTATATTGGTAACAATATACATAAAATCTTATACCGGGCTGTTATCTCCTATTTGTGGAGCAGGAATTATTTCGGCAGCTGGAAGTGCTGCTGGTTTAACGTATTTAAAAGGAGGAAATAAAACTCAAATAAAAAAAGCAATAAATGAAACCCTTGGAACTCTTTTTGGATTAACTTGTGACGGAGCAAAAAGAAGTTGCGCCTTAAAAGCTGCAGCTGGAACTATGGTGGCTCTTCATTGTAGTACACTTGCTTTAAAAAATATAGATATACCTTGTGGAAATGGAATAGTGGCAAGTGATGTTGAAGAAACAATAAAAAGAGTAGGAAAACTGACACGATCTGTAAAAAAATTTGATGAAGACGTTTTAGATTATATAGGAAAATGTTAAAAAGGGCTCACATTGAGCCCTTTCTTTCTTCAAAAATTTAAAAACTTTTAATTAGGGCTTTTAAAGAGTTATTGTATAATTATTATGCATTAACATTTCAATAATTATTACAAAAAGGGGTGAAAAATTGAAATGCCAACTTTGTAAAAGTGAAGCAATCCTGAGATCACCGAGACTTTGTGAAACACATTTCATTGAATATTTTGAAAGAAAAATTGGAAAATTTATAGATAAATATCGATTAAAGAACAAAAAGCTTTTAGTCACCATTTCTGGTGGAAAAGATTCCGTCGTAATAAGTTACGTCCTTTCAAAACTAAAAGAAAAATATAATCTTTCACTAGAATATTTTTTTATAAGACTTGGTATACCCTACTTTACAGAAAAGTCCGAAGAGATAGCTAAAAATGTTACTGATAAAATAGGTTATCCTCTAACAATTTATGACCTCAAAGAAAAAGAAGGGTTCGTAATTCCTGATATTAAATATAAACCTTGTTCATATTGTGGAATGATTAGAAGATATATACTCAACAGATATGCTTATGAAAACGAATTTGATTATATTGTAATGGGACATAATTTAGATGATGAAGTATTTTTCATTTTCAATAATCTTTTCGGAAAAAACATACCCCAAATTCAAAGAACGGGGCCACTAACAGAAACCATCAAAGAAAAAAAGCTAATTGGAAGAATTAAACCTTTATATTATCTAACTGAAGAAGAAATATTACTTTACGCAAAATTAAATAACTTACCATATATTGGATGTGCTTGCCCTAATTCCATAGAAAGCACTCAAAAAAAGTTCAAATCAAATACGGTATTTACAAGAGAACAAAAGTTAAATTTGGTTTATTCAATTTTGGAAATTAAAAAATATTTACCAGAAGAAGAAATAGAAATTAAATTCTGTGAAAAATGCGGTTATCCGACAACATCCAATGTATGTAAATTCTGTAGAACAAAAGAAAAAACACAAAAAGGCGAACTTAAACAAAAGCGAAAAAGATAGCTGTGATATAATTTAAAAGAAAAAGGAGGTAATTAGTTTGCAAAACAGAACTTTAATTTATATTTTAATCGCATTTGTTGCTATTTTCTTAATTTTTGACATCTTTACTCTTTTCACAAGAAAACCAAAATTTGAGGTAACATTTTACCAGACAAAAGTTATAACCGATTTTTCAGAGGAAGCTACAATCATAACCCTGGCTGATCTTTCATTCAAAACAGAAAAAGATATGTTGGAATACATGAAAAATTATAACAACGTTGCTTCAACAACCTTTTTAGATTACTTTAAAAAAATATCCGATGAAATTGGTAAAAACTTAATTGTAATAAAATATGATAATAATGCTACCGAAAGAGCTGGTGTTTTAGAAATTAATGAACAGGCAATTATAAAAAATCTGGTTACGAATGAAAACGGACAATATGAACTTAGCATGGGTAAATTACCTATAAATTCAAACGATGGATCCGAATTTGTTGTAACATTACCGGAAAATGCTAAGTTAATTTCAGTAGATCCTACCCCTACAGACATAGATAATAATATTTTAAAATGGTATGGGAATTCTCTAAAATATTTTCCAACGATCGTATACTCAAAAAATTATTAACCTCTCCTTTTTTAAAGGAGGACAAATTATGATAGGTGCTCATCCTTACGTAAAATGGGCTATCGAAGTAATTGAAAACTACATTATACATAACAAGATTGCTATTCCTGATGAAAAGAAGTTACCTAAAGAACTATTTGAAAAAAAAGCTGGTTGCTTTGTAACTCTTCATCTAACAAATGGAAGCCTTAGAGGTTGCATTGGTACATATGAACCAACTCAGCCTAATCTAGCACTTGAAATAAGAAATAACGCTATTGCCTCTGCAACCAGAGATCCAAGATTTCCACCTGTTACACAAGAAGAGCTTGCTAATATAGTTGTTAACGTTGATGTCTTGGGTGAAATCGAACCTGTTAATTCTTTAGCTGAACTTGATCCAAAAAAATATGGAATTATTGTAGTCAAAGGATGGAATAGAGGTCTTCTCTTACCTGATATAGAAGGCGTTGATACAGTTGAGGAACAAATAAGAATAGCAAAGTTAAAGGCAGGAATTTTCGATAATGATTTTGAACTTTATAAATTCAAAGTTGAAAGGTATACATAATTTCATATTTTATCTTTTTTTGCAACTTTAAAGTTTTTTTCCCAAATTTCTTTTATTTCTCGTTCATTATCCAAAAACACTTTTAGTATTTCCGGATGAAAAGATTCAGGCCTGGTTCTGTTATCGCCTTCCTTTAAAATTCTTATTGCTTCTTCATGAGAAATTGCTTTTTTATACGGCCTAAATGAACGTAATGCATCATATACATCCGCTATTGTCGTAATCGCAGCTTCTATTGGAATCTCATCATTCTTTAAACCGTAAGGATAACCACTCCCATCATATTTTTCATGATGATACAGTGCTATATTCTTTGCTATTCTATAATTTGGATTATCTCCTATAATTTTCGCACCATAAACTGTGTGCATCTTTATTATTTCCCACTCTTTTGAAGTCAACTTTCCTCTTTTCAAAAGTATCTCTTTTGGAACTAAGAGTTTTCCAATATCATGAAGTGGTGCAAATTGTTCAATTTTCAATACGGTTTCTGCTGATAGTCTCAATTTTTTAGCAATAAAGCCTGCAATCACCCCTACTCTTTCAATATGATTGCCCGTCTCTTCATCGTATATTTCTGCAATCTCTGCAAGTTTTTTTGCAAATTCAATATAACTGTTTTCTAGTTGTTTGTTCAAATTTTTAAGCTCTATATTTTTCATTTCTAATTCTTCCAGCAATGACCTTAATTGTTTATATGACTTAGACAATTCCTTTGCAAAAATTTCATAATTTGTAGATAACTCGTCAATTTCAAATATGTTCGTAGTTTTCAATTCTAAATCTGTAAAATCAAAAGATTTCTTGAATTTTTCCATGTTATTTATAACTGTTTCGATAGGAAGTGATAATTCCTTTGCTACTTTATGTGATCTAGACCTGGCTTGTATAATTAAAATTATTAAAACTACCGTAAAAGCAAACAGCAAAATCAAAGCTTTTAAGTAAACATTTGAAAAATTCAAATTAGCCAAAATGACGAATGGTCCAAATTGCTCGTGAGAAGATTCTATTTTATAAGGAATAAACATCTTTTTCTCAAAATTATTTTGTTTTAAAATTATCTCTTTGTTGGTTTTCAACACTTCTTTAGCATATTCGATATAATCTTCTTCTATTTTGGCAGCACCTGAAAATATTGGTTCAAGATTACTAGAATAAATATTTAACGATATTAAAAAATTGTATGTTTTTGGTTCGTCTATAAAATTCTCAAAAATCGGTCTGAAATCTTTAATTGGAAGCTTTATCTCACAAAAATAAACCCTTTCATCAACTCTTATATAAATTTGGTTTCTTAAAACTCCTCCAAATATATTTTTGTAAATATAGTAATCAATCTCATTCGACAACTTCTCTTTAAATTCCTCAGGTAGTTCATCGTAATCGATTTCATTAATATATGCATTATGATAAGTCTTTTTGACATCAAAAAATAACAAGCTAACATAATAATCAGATTTCAATTTATCTAATCTAATATTCTCCAGTGTTCTTTCGAGCTCTTTATAAAAAAATGATTCATAGCTTTTTATAAAAGCATTCATCAAGTTAAAAGAGTTATCCAGACTTTCAACGAAAAATTTTTCAAAAATTTTATTTAAATTGTACATATTGATCATAGTAAAAACTATACTAATAATCAATAAAATAATAGTAGTGTATACAATAAAACCACTAATTTTTTTTGACAAAAATTCCCTTAGTTTCAGATATTATCACCCGCCTCAAATATGCTAATTTGACCTTCAGGTATTTTTCTCCTCTTTTTTAACTTTCTCAATTGACCTTCTTTCAATACTCTAACTTTCTTTTCTAAATCACTTTTTTCAGTAATAATTTCAAGTATTTCTTTTGCTCTTTCCACAACACCGTCTGGAACTCCCGCAATTGCAGCAACTTCTATACCATAGCTTCTATCAGCTACTCCCTCAACAACTTCATGTAAAAAAACCACACCACTTTCAGTTTCTTCAACTCTGATGGTTAGATTTCTTATTCCTTTATACACATCAGAAAGTTCTGTTAATTCTGTGAAATGGGTTGCAAACATAGTTTTACATTTAATTTCATTGTACACATATTCGCTCATTGCCCATGCAATACTTATACCATCAAAAGTACTTGTACCTCTTCCAACCTCATCCAACAGAACTAAACTATCTTTCGTCGCTTTTGATAAAATTAGAGCGACTTCACTCATTTCAACAAGAAAAGTACTCCTTCCAGTTGAAATATCATCTCTTGCACCTATTCTAGTAAATATACGATCAAAAACAGGAAGAACCGCATATTCCGCTGGAACAAAACATCCTATTTGTGCCAAAACAGCAATTAAACCAACCTGTCTAATATACGTACTTTTTCCACTCATATTAGGACCTGTAATTATATACATTCTAACATTGTCATCCATATAAGTATCATTTGGAACGAAATTTGAAACAAATCTTTCAACAACAGGATGTCTTCCTTTTTTTATAATAAGCTTGGTATCTGAAAATTCTGGTTTTATGTAACCATACAAATTTGAAACATAAGCAAAATTTGACAAAACATCCAATTGAGCAATCTTTTCTGCTGTATCTTTAATTTCTGAAACATATTCTGTAATTTCCTTACAAACATCTTCAAATAACTTTTTTTCTATAATTTCAACTTTTTCTTTTGCTGACATTATTTTATCTTCAAATTCTTTAAGTTCCGGTGTTATATATCGTTCCGAATTGACTAATGTTTGTTTCCGTATATAATAATCTGGGACATTTTTTATTTGACCCTTTGGAACCTCAATGTAATATCCAAAAACCTGATTGTAACCAACTTTCAACTTCTGGATACTTGTTTTTCTTCTTTCAGCATCCTCAAATTCTTTAAGTTTTTCATTAGAATGTGTCAATAACTGACGGTATTCATCAAGCTCAACGGAGTAACCTTCTTTAATAACATCACCATCTCCTGGAGAATTGGATGGTTCATCTTTAATTGCTCTATCAATAATAGAAACAACTTCTGGAAAAGAGTTAATCTTTTTTGAAAAATTAATTGTTTTTTCATTAGTTTCTAATGCAGAAATAATCTGCGGTATAACACTTAATGAAATTTTCAAAGAAATTAAGTCTCTGGGAGTTGCTTTATTATACGAAAGTCTAGTTAAAATTCTTTCAATATCATAAACTGCTCCCAAATATTCACGTATCTCATTTAATAACAATCTATCGTCAAAAAACGCTTCAACTATTTCAAGTCTTTCGTTTATTTTTTCCAAATCCCTCAAAGGTTGAAGAATCCATTTTCTTAATAATCTCGATCCCATTGAAGTTTTTGTTTTATTCAAAATATCAAATAAATTTTTCCCTTTTTCGCCTGGAATTAGTGAAAGATTTTCAACAGTTTTTGAATCAAGAATCATCCATTTTAATTCTTCTAATTTCTTTGGTATAGATAAAGTGATTTCCGACATCAATGTATATTCAAGATACTTCAACATTGCCCCAAATACTTTTTTACTTTTTCCTAGCTCGAAATGCTCAATCGAAACTACCTTATAAGAATCTTTTATCTTCTTTTCGGATTCTTCAAAATACCATTCGTCAAGTTTTTCAATAAAAATATTTGGAAGGTTTTTCTTTAATTCATCAAAAATCTCCTCAGAACAGATTACTTGAGAAACTGAATTTATCCTAATAAAATCAATAATTGCCTCAAAACTTTCAAAGTCCTTTAGTAAAACTTCACCAGTGGAAACATCCACAAGTACTGAATAATATTTTTCTTCAGAATAATCAACAGCCATTAAATAGTTATTTTCGGTGCTTAACATTTCATCCTCTATTATAGTCCCGGGAGTTATAACCCGCGTTACCTCTCTTCTTACAATACCCTTGGCCTGAGAAGGATCCTCCATTTGCTCACAGATTGCCACTTTATGTCCACTTTCCACAAGTTTCTTTAAATAATTATCAAGTGCATGATGAGGAATGCCTGCCATTGGAGCACTTTGTCTTTTCGTTAAAACTATATTTAAAATTTTGGATATTGTTTCAGCATCTTCAAAAAATGCTTCATAAAAATCTCCTAACCTAAAAAGCAAAATCGCATCTTTATAATTTTTCTTTATATCCATATATTGTTTCATCATTGGTGTTAACTTTTCCAATTCATTCACCCTTTCTTTTCTTTTCAAAATTTATTTCCGCAATAGATTTCTGTAAATATAAAGGTTGCACTTTTTCAACAAAATTCTCGTTTTGAATTTCTTTCTCCACGAGGTAAAGAAGTCTTTCAGGAGTTGGATAATTAAAAAATTCTGGAAAACTATTTTTTTCAAGAATTTCTGCACCGTCTCCAATTACAATGTAATTATTCAACTTTTCAATCCTTTTTTTGAATTCATCCACTGATTCAATAAAAGGCTCATAAATTTCATTTAAATTTTCATCATATACTGCTCCATAAAGATAACCACGTCGTGCTTTTCTTGCAACTACTATGTTTTTACCAAAATTAAAAAAATTCGCTGCTATAATTTTTGTAGATGGTATTGCTATCATCTTTTTTCCAAGTCCAAGTCCTAGAGCATATGATATTCCAACTCTCAAGCCTGTAATACTTCCCGGCCCTATACCAACCGCTACAATATTTAGATTTTTAAAATCTACTCCCAGTTCTCTAAATTTCTGAGACAAATTTCCAATATTTTTACCATGCTTATTTTTTCCTTTATATGAAAGTGTTAAAAGTTTTTCATCGTCTTTGTATACCATTACTATTTTTTCGGTCGATGAATCAAGTGCAAATACCTTCATATAATTCCTCCTTTTATCTCCTCATACTATTTTATCATAAATAAAAAAAGGGGCTTTCGCCCCTTTTTTATCTAAAAAAACTCTATTTTTGTTTATCTGAAATCTTTAGCAAAAAGAAAAAAATTCCTATATATACAAAAATATCACCTATACTAATTATAAACACTTCATTCCAGGGAAGAAATACGGGAATCCAATCTCCTAAAATAAGCTTATAACCAAAATTATCAACCACTACATGTCTAATTCCTACTGGTAAATTGTATTTTTCAGCCATTGATCTCAAGACAGGCATCTTCCAACCATTAATTGTCATAACAAATGAGTTTAGAACAGTTCCAATAGTAATTAATTTAAACCCTGGAATGTGTTTATTTAAAATAAGTAAAACAATTAAAATAGCAAAAGATAATGGCATCCATATTTCTCTGTACGGTGTTATCATTTGCAGTATAAATGGAACAGGGAATAAATAAAAGTATTTATAATTTCTTTCAATAACATGTTTGATTCTTTTGGTAAAGATTGAAATAATAAACGCTGCTGCAAAAACATAAACTATCATATTTTACCCCCTTTAATTAGATCTAACATTATTTCAACCAATTTTGGATCAAAAAATTTACCAGACTCTTCTTTTAAAATTTTCACCGCTTCCTCCTTACTCAATGCCTTTCTATACGGCCTATCACTAATAAGCGCATGGTAAACGTCTGCAATTGTTATAATCCTTGATTCAAGAGGAATTTCTTCCCCTTTTAATCCTTCAGGATATCCTTTTCCATCCCATCTTTCGTGGTGATACAATACCCACTTTGCAACTGTTTCTTCAAATTCATTTATTTGTTTTAAAATTTCAAATCCTTTTTTAGGGTGTTCTTTCATTATCATGTATTCTTCTTCCGTTAATTTATCTTTTTTCAAAATAATAATGTCCGGAATACCAATTTTTCCAATATCATGAAGAACTCCTGCTATCTTTATCAATTCTATTTCTTTTTTCTGAAAATCTAATTTTTCAGCAATTTTTGAAGAAATTTCAGCAACCATCTCTCCATGACCGGCTGTATACGGATCCTTTTCTTCAAGACTCTTAATCAATGCCATCAAAAGTTCTATTTTTGCATTTCTATATTTTGTTGCATAATAATTACTAAGTTGAATAGTTATAAAAGTAAATAAAGATAGTGGTATTGCAAAAATACCAATATATGAATACAAAACATAAATAATCAATGTGTTCAAAGATGTTGCAAATACATTAAATAATTTTCCTTCGCTTGTAACAAGTTCAACTAAATCTTTTGAAATCTTTCCATATATAGCAAACACAAAGAAAATAGACAAAAGTATATTCAAAGCAAAATAAAGTATAGAACCTGATGTAATAAAAATCGTAGATACCAGAATATTATCCCCTAAGGCATTAAAAGTAAAATGTAGCAAAATTGAAGTTAAATATGTAATAATACCTAACGAGGCAGAATTGTATAAAAAATAAAGATATTTTTCACTAAACAAGACTTTGTATTTTAATGGTAAATAACCAAAAAAAGGAATTAACATAGCCATCCCAGGTCTTAACACCGCAGCAGCTAAGACATTTATAATTACACCCGTACTAAACATAATCTCAGTTCTTGTATCTTTCTCAAATTTTCTAGCAACAAACAACTCAAAACTTACAGCCATTCCCTCAAAAAAGGTAAAAAACAATAGAAGAACATAAAAATTAACATCTTTAAAGTCTAGTCTTCCATGTTTCCATTCAATAAAAACAAGGACCATGTATATGGTCCATAAAGAAAAAGTATATAAGAAAAATGAATGACGTTTGAAAAAAGATTTTAATTTAGTCAAAGACAATATTAACCACCACACAAGTAAAATTTTTTACAATATCTATTATACCATTTTTTCAAAAATTCAAAACAAAAAACAGCTTTTATCCTCCCTTTCTTGCTGGCCAGAATGTTAAGTTTCCTACCGTTGACATTATCAATGGAAGTGTCATTAATGCAAATATAACTACTTTTCTCCAGAATTTCTTCATAATTCCCCCTCCTTTTATTTTTGTTTTCAATCTAATCTAAAATATAAATTGCTCTTTATCCTCCCTTTCTTGCTGGCCAAAATGTCAAGTTTCCTACCGTTGACATTATCAATGGAAGTGTCATTAATGCAAATACAACTACCTTTTTCCAGAATTTCTTCATAATTCCCCCTCCTTTTATTTTTGTTTTCAATCTAATCTAAAATATAAATTGCTCTTTATCCTCCCTTTCTTGCTGGCCAAAATGTCAAGTTTCCTACCGTTGACATTATCAATGGAAGTGTCATTAATGCAAATACAACTACCTTTTTCCAGAATTTCTTCATAATTCCCCCTCCTCTTTCCAATTATTTAGAAATGAAACACATTATTATCACATTATTTAGATTCTACACTAATTTTAAAATAACTTAACAGGTTAGTCAATTTATTTCTGGAACTTTCCATTCGTTTTTTCCCATGTTTGCTTAAATTTTAAAAGTCTTTCAATTTTCCAATCAAAAAAACAATAAAAAACACCTGCTAATGCAGGTGTAAATAATGTAAATTATACTTTTTGAATTAATATGCAAAAATTTTCAAAAAATCCAAGATCTTTTCTAAAACAATTTCTTGCTGCTTTTCTCTATTCAATATTGTTTCTGTCTCACCTAAACTTTTTTCATAATATGCAAAATGTGAATGACTTCCTCCTTCTATTTTCACAAACTCTGAATCAGGAGGAAATTTATTTTTTCTTTCGGATATTTCTTTAAACGAAACAATTGAATCATAATCAGCATATAAAGTTAAAACTTTTATATCGTAATTTGAAATATCAGCATATGGATACGCAGCAAGTAATACCAACCCCTTTATTAAATCCGGATACTTTTTAACTAAATAAGTTGAAATTGCTCCTCCAGTTCCATGACCAATTAAAATCCAATTATTTATTAGCGGATTGTTTTCTATTATTTGTTTGGCTTTAAAATTAGATAATATTGTCAAATTCATAAATGGTTTTATAATAATTACACTATAGCCATTTTGCGCTATTCTATAACACAACGGCGCATACGCTTCTGGATAAACTAAAATTTCCGGATAAAAAAGTATGGCAATATCCTTAGGAAACGCAGGAATAAAAGCTATAAAATCATCACTAATTGTAACAGAAACCACGTTATTCGAATTCAAATATTCGTATGCTATGCTGAGTGGTTGTTTACTAAAAAATTTGTACAACACAAATACTCCAACTCCAGATAAAATTATCAGAAAAATTAAAGCCGAAATAACTATTGTTTTCCACATACAACCACCTCGTTGATTTTCGTATTTTATTATAGCACTTTTTATAATAATTTTATAAATTTTCATAAACTATCTATTTACAAAAAAAATAGGAGGCCAGGCCTCCTATTTAAAAATCTCTTATTTAGTCCTTATAAATTCCCGTATCTTGATCTTTCCCAATCTGTAACATGTATCGTATATTCATTCCATTCCTTCCATTTCAATTCTAAAAATTTCTCGTAAATGTGTTTACCTAACACCTCTTTAATCAAGGAATCTTTTTCTACTTCATGTAAAGCTTCTTCCAAAGATTTTGGTAACATTTTGATCCCATAATTTTCTTTTTCAATGTTGTTCATATCATAAATATTTTTATCCACTGGTTCTGGTGGCATTATCTTGTTTTTTATTCCATCAAGGCCTGCAGCTATTAAAACTGAAAAAGCAAGATATGGATTACACGAAGGATCAGGTGAACGATATTCAAGCCTTGTGGATTTTTTTCTTGCGTTTGGGACTCTAATTAAAGCTGATCTATTCCCCAGAGACCAAGCAACATTCACAGGAGCTTCATACCCGGGTACAAGCCTCTTGTAACTATTAACTGTTGGATTAGTTATAGCAGTGATTGCACGTGCGTGTTTAATAATTCCGCCAATAAAATATTTCATTTCCACAGAAATACTATCTTTTTCTTCGTCATAAAAAACATTTTTCATCAAATCTTTGCTAAAGAGGCTTAAATGAATATGCATTCCACTACCATTTATTCCAAAAAAAGGTTTGGGCATAAAAGTGGCATGTAAATTATTATTTATAGCAAGAGTTTTTATAACAAGTTTAACCGTTTGAACTGAATCCGCTGAAGATAAAGCATCGCTATATCGAAAATCAACTTCATGTTGAGAAGGAGCAACTTCATGATGAGTTGCTTCCACATCTACACCCATTTCCTCTAACATAACCGCTACTTCACTTCTTAAGTATTCAGCAATATCAACAGGTAGTAAGTCAAAATATCCTCCCTCATCTAAGAACTCAAATACAGCTTTACCATTTTTTCTGGGCAAAAGAAAAAATTCAACTTCAGGTCCTGCGTGAGGTATATATCCCATTTCTCTTGCTTCTTCCATAACCTTTTTCAACCTATAACGTGGATCACCCTCAAAAGGAGTTCCATCTGGTTTGTACACATCACATATAAACCTCGCGCTTTTCTTACCTTCAAGAGTCCAAGGTAAAATTGCAAATGTATTTACATCAGGTTTTAAATACATATCAGACTCGTTAATTCTAACAAAACCTTCAATTGAAGATCCATCAAACATTATACCTTTATCCAAGGCTCTTTTTAAATCATTAATTGGAATTTCGACGTTTTTTAGTGTACCATTGATATCTGAAAATTGTAGCCTGATAAAGCGAATATTTTCTTCCTCGATTATTTTGAAAATTTCTGAAACATTCATGATATCCCCCCTTTATTGCTGCTAAAACACTATTAACGAAGCAATTCTTGCTCCAACAACATTTTCCATATTATAACACAATTAAATTTCAAAATTCAACCTTTATTTTGCCTCTTTTCAATTTCAGCAAGATTACACAAAACTTTTTTGAAATCATCGGGGAGGGGTGCAACAAAAGTCATTTTGCGACCTGTGGACGGATGGAAAAAGGAAAGTTTTAAGGCATGAAGCATCTGTCTTTTTGCGCCATATATTGAATCCTTTTTCCCTTTGCCATATAACTCATCTCCAAATAAAGGATGTCCCAGGTACTTCATATGCACTCTAATTTGATGAGTTCTTCCAGTTTTAGGAAAAGCCAAAACTAAAGTACCAATGCTAAATCTTCTCAGTACTCTGTAATATGTCAAAGCATGTTTTCCCCATTCTAATGTTGCCATTTTAGTTCTTACCACTGGATTTCTTGCTAAAGCCACCTCTATGGTTCCGTAATCTTTTTTAACCATACCATGTACAATTGCTGCATAAACTTTTTCAGTAACTCTATCTTTAAATTGTTGTGAAAGACTTTGATGAGCTATATCATTTTTAGCAACAACTATTACTCCACTTGTATCCTTATCTAATCTGTGCACTATCCCAGGACGTAATTCTCCACTAATACCTTGTAAATCCTTGCAATGATACATTATGGCATTAACAAGGGTGCCAGAAGTAATTGAAGGTGTTGGATGAGTAATTATTCCAGGATCTTTGTTTATAACTATAATATCTTTATCTTCATACAAGATTTTCAAAGGAATATTCTCAGGTAAAATTTCAACTGGTTGGGGAGCTTCAGGTAGATTAAGAAAAATAATATCTCCAAGTTTTAATTTATAACTTGGCTTTTTTAAACTATTGTTCACTTTTATCTCGCCATTTTTTATTGCCTTCTGAATATAAGTTCTCGAGATCCAATCCGGAGCTTTCTCCAGAACGAACTTGTCTAATCTCCATCCCACTTCTCTTGTTGTCACCTGAATCTCCAACATCTCGCCTCCAAATGATTGTTATGCTTAATCCGATTGCTCCTATTAAAATAAAGAAATCCGCCAAATTATAAATAGTAGGCCAATACGGCATGGTAATAAAATCTACCACATAACCAAATCTAATTCTATCAACTATGTTACCCAATGAACCTCCCACGATAAAACCAAGAAACATTCTTGATTTAAAAGATAACTTTTTAAAAAGTGGAACTAATGAAATTGCAAGTGTAACAGCTAAAGTTAAATAAACAACTATTTCCTTTGCACCCGAAAATAATCCAAAAGCAATACCCGTATTTGTAGCATAAGTGAAATAAAAAAAACCAAATATTTTTATTGGATTAACTCTCCAATATTCACTTGCAATATGTTTGGTAATTTGATCTATAACAAATGCTAAACTTAACCAGAACAAATAATCACCCCAATTTTCATTTATAATTATCAAACAAATATAACCGAAAATTGTTCATTGCTTAATATCTTTTCAGCACCTCATTAAAAACAGTTAATTAAATTGATCCCTTTTCTATTACAAACCCCAAAATATTACAAAATATTCTCTAAAAAGTAATTACATAATTAAATCTTTTTGTCACTGCTGAATACTAATTTACATTACCATATAGGAATTTCAAACTTAATACTCTTAGAATCTTTTTTAAATTGTCCAAAAATGTTCAATTCACCATATTTAATAGAAACCAAAACACCGTCCTCAGAAAGATAGAAATAATTGTTTTCATCTCTCAAAACAAAACCAATTTTACCATTTAAAGGCATCAAATACAATCCATACTTTTGATTCTCTAAACTTAAACCTAAAGATATATTTTTTTCAAATTTATACACCACTAAACCATTTATTAAAACACCATATACAGTACTTTCACCCATTTTTTCAAAAAACACATTAAAATCATCCATTTTAACAGTAAAATTAAAAAAGTCATATGACATTATCATTTCAAATTTTTCTGAGGTAAAATATTGATAATTTTCATAAAAACCAACATAACCCCATTTTATATTTAAACCTTCAGAATAAGGATTTACAAAAGTAGAAATTGGTATATCCTTATGAAAGTTTCCATATTGCACAGAATATAAATCAGAATCAAGCTCAAATACAATTATAGGAGTGGCAGATGTAATAAAAGGAAAGCCCTGCTTCCAAGATACTGTTATATCATAACGAAGCAGGGCATCTATTTTCCAAAAATTTACATTCTGATCAATGCTAAAACCATATTTTCCGTAAACTGGATCAATCCAGTAATTCAAAATACTGGAAAAAACTAAAGTTGAAAATAAAACAAATAAAACTATTACCTTTTTCATCTTATCCTTCAAGCTTTGACATTATTTCTTCCATTTCAGCATCATCAATATCAAAGTTTGCATAAACTTCTTGAACATCATCATTATCTTCAAGAATACTAATTAACTTTAGAACTTTCTCTGCATCAGCGCCAGTAATGTGTACAGTATTTTTGGGTATGAATGTAACTTTTGCTTCACCTTCATAACCATTTTCTGCAAGTTTTTCTTTAACTTCTGTTAAATGTTCTGGAGCTGTAATAACTTGTATTGGATCTTCTTCCACAATATCTTCTGCACCTGCATCTATTGCAACCATTGCAAATTCATCAAAATCTGCTATTTTTTCTTTAGGAATTTCAATAACACCTTTTCTATCAAACAACCAGGCAACGGAACCACTTTCTGCAAGTGAACCTCCATGTTTGCTTAGAAGATGTCTTAATTCCTGAGCGGTTCTATTCTTATTATCTGTCATTGCGTAAATATAAAGCGCAACACCTGCTGGAGCATATGCCTCGTAAATAATTTCTTGATAATCGACACCTTCTAATTCACCTGTACCCTTTTTAATTGATTTTTCAATTGTGTCCTTTGGCATATTAGCTGCTCTTGCTCTTTCCAAAACAGCTCTTAATCTTGGGTTAGCTTCTGGATCTCCCCCACCTTCTCTAGCAGCTACTATGATTTCCCTTATTAATTTCGTGAAAATTTTTGATTTTTTGGCATCTTGTGCTGCCTTTCTGTGCTTTATATTCGCCCATTTGTTATGACCTGACATTCCTTTTACCTCCTTTAAAAATAACCTCCATTTAAATATCTACATTAAAATTATATCATATTATTTTCTATCTTCGGGTGTAATGACTTTATCAATTATTCCATACTCCAATGCTTCTTCCGGAGTCATAAAAAAGTCTCGATCAGTATCCTTTTCAATTTTTTCTATTGGTTGACCAGTATGGAAACTTAAAATTTCATTTATCCTTGATTTTATTCTTAGAAGCTCTTTAGCAAGTATCTCAACATCTTTAGCAGGACCTTCTGCGCCTCCCAAAGGTTGATGAATCATAATCCTGCTATTTGGAAGTGAAAATCTTTTCCCTTTGGCACCACCTGCAAGAAGAACAGCTCCCATTGAAGCAGCTTGACCTATACAGATTGTTGCCACATCACACTTTACATACTGAATTGTATCGTATATTGCGAGGCCTGCACTTACAGAACCCCCTGGTGTGTTAATATACAATTGAATGTCTTTTTCTGGATCTTCTGCTTCCAAAAATAATAGTTGTGCAACAATTAGATTAGCTACGTGGTCATCTATTGTACTTCCTAAAAATATTATTCTGTCTTTTAACAATCTGGAATAAATATCATATGCTCGCTCATATCTTCCGGTGTTTTCTACAACTACAGGTATGACTTGATCAATCTCCTTCTTTTTCATCTTCCTCACCTTCTTTATTTACATCAACAACCTCTTTGGCAACAAATTCTGATATCTTATCCAAAACCTTGTCAACAAAAATCATGTTTTCTATCTCTGATCTTACTTCGGGTTTGTCCTTAACTAAAACTTTTGCTCTTTCAATACTAATTCCCCAATATGGTGCCAAAAGTTCTGCATATTGTTCTAATTCTTCTTCTGTTACTTTCCTTTCGATTTGATTTTCCTTTGCAATTTTTTCAATAGCGGTTTCCTTTTTTAACTCAGTAACATAGTACTCTTTCAAATCTTCAATTGCTTTCTCTTCGCTTTCATATTTTTTCACAAAATCATTATATTTATTTTCCTCTTTCATATTCGCAACAATCAGCTTTACCGCATAATCAATCGTCTTCTCTGAAATAAACAAATCAGTTGCTTCAGGAAGTAATGCTAAAATTTGTTCTCTTATGGAACTTTTTATTTCTTTATCATAAATCTTTTCTCCCTCTTCTTTGAACTTTTGCTTCAACTGATCTACCGTTTCAAGGTGCATTTCAGCTAATGTGGTCTTAACAAATTCATCTGTAATTTCCGGCAAATTCCTTTTATAAACTTCCAATATTTCAACCTTGTACTGGTACACTAATTTCTTATTTTCCTCATTTTTATTTTCAAATTCCCTATCAAATTCTATTATTTCTCCTTTTTTATGTCCAATTATATTCTTGACAATTGGTCTTTCGTCATCTTTGTATAACACAAATTCATCTTCACTGCCATCAACCAAAATTTTTCCAGTTTCTTTGTTAGTTACAGTAACTTTTATCCTTATAAGATCATCATATTCTGCAGGAGCTTCTTTTGGCTCCACAACTGCGTGCTCTTCTTGTAAGGTCTTAAGTCGCATTTCAACATAATTTTCCAGTACTTGTTCTTTATTAGCGACTTTAACTTTAATTTTATCAAAATCTACATTTGCTACAGGTTTTTTGTGTAAATTAATTGTTATTTTTGCAATATCACTAGAAATTTCCTTTTTCACTACTTCTGGAAGAAGTAGTAAATTAGGCTCATTTTTTAATGAATCATATATTAAATCAACCAATTTATCAAATACAAAAACTTCATAAAAATCTTTCCCAAATCTAGTTTTAAATATTGAAAGAGGGACTTTTCCTTTTCTAAACCCCTCAATAGTATATTTTCTATTCAATTCATTAGCAACTCTTCTCTCAGCAATTTCTATTTCATTTCTATCAAATATATATTCTTTCGTAACTATATTCTTTTCTACACTTATTTCTTTGATTTCCATGCTACACCTCCTCAAAAGAGTAAAAAAGGGGGTATCCCCCCAACTATTACTCTTCTACTAACTTAATTAGAGACATTTCTGCACCGTCGCCTCTTCTTTGACCAACTTTATAAATTGCTGTATACCCTCCTGGTCTTTCTAGATATTTTGGAGCAATCTCGTCAACAAGTTTATTAACCAATCTTCTATCACCAATTGCTTTAAATATTTCTCTTCTCAATGCGACACTTCTTTCTTTTTTATCTGCTTTTTTTGCTTTAACTGCTTTTGTCATCAATTTTTCAAAGAAAATTTGAACTGCTTTTGCTTTAGGTGTTGTAGTAATTATACTTCCATGTTCTATTATTTCTCTTGATAAGTTTCTCAATGTAGCTCTTCTATGGCTCCCATATCTTCCTATTCTGTGTCTTTTTACGCGATGTCTCATTTAGTTGTCCCCCTTTCCAAATGTGAGTCCAAATTTTTCCATTAACTTTTGTTTTACTTCATCCAGGGACTTTTGCCCAAAATTCTTAATTTTCAACAGTTCGTCTTCTCCTCTGCTTAACAAATCACCAATTGTTTCAATTCTATCACGCTTTAAACAATTTAAAGCTCTCATGGACAAATCTAATTCATCTATTTTTTTGCTGAGAACATCATCTTCTTCTTTTATTTCTTCAGCATAATCTACGGTTGTTTCAATAGAAATTGGTCCTTCTTCAATATCTACAAAGCTATCTTCTATAATTTTGAAATGATCGTTAATTATCTTAACCGCCTGTTTCATTGCTTCAATTGGTTTTATATTTTTCTTTGTCCAGACTTCAAGTATCAATTTATCAAAGTCAGTTTTTTTACCAACACGAACATTCTCCGATTTCCAATTTACTTTTAAAACTGGATTGTATACTCCATCTAACACTATCCAACCAATTTCAGGTCTTTCAACTCTTTCTGCAGCGGGGACAAAACCTTTACCAGTTGTAGCATAAATTTCGATTTCAATATCTGCGTCATCGTTTAAAGTAGCTATATGAAGATCTGGGTTAGTAATTGTCACACCTGCTGGTGTTTCAATATCACCAGCTTTGATTTCAGCAGAACCTCTATGCTGAATTTTCAATTTGACTGGTTCTTCAACATATGTTTCCATTCTTAGCTGAACTTTTTTAAGATTCAACAATATTTCAATAATATCTTCTTTTACACCTTCTACTGTATCAAACTCATGATATTTCTCTGGCCTTACAAATCTTACATCAGTAATAGCCAATGAAGGAATAGAAGAAAGAAGAACCCTTCTTAAAGTGTTACCAATCGTAGTAGCATAACCTTTTTCAAGTGGAGACAAAACAAATCTAGCATAATAATAATCCTCTGCTTCAGAATGTTCCTCCATTTTAAGTTTCCTAGGCATAACAAATTCCATATTTCATCACCTCGAATACAATTCGATAATTGCTTGTACATCGACTGGAAGATCGATAACTTCTTCTAGTTTTGGATGTCTTTCGTAAACCCCTTTAAAGTTTTCATAATCCACTGAAACCCATGGCATTCTATTTTTATCCTTATTTACTTCTATTGCATTTTTAATTGGTTCAATTCCTCTGCTTTTTTCTTTAACTTCAATAACATCTCCTGGTCTTACTTGATAAGAAGGAATTGTAACTTTTCTACCGTTTACGAGAAAATGTCCGTGACTTACAAGTTGCCTTGCTGTTGTTCTATTAACTGCAAAACCCAATCTATATACTACGTTATCGAGTCTTCTTTCAACTTGAAGAACCAAGTTTTCACGGGTGTCGCCAGATTGTTTTGATGCTTTTTCATAATATCTTCTAAACTGAGTTTCAAGGACACCATAAATTCTCTTCATTGTTTGTTTTGCCCTCAACTGAATTCCATATTGTGTCAATTTTCTTCTATCTCTTCCATGGTCACCTGGAGCAAATGGTCTTCTGTCAAATGCACACTTATCAGTAAAACACCTTTCGCCTTTCAGGTACAACTTCATTCCTTCGCGTCTGCAAAGTTTACATTGTGGACCT
>JACDNZ010000022.1 GCA_017656345.1 Thermosipho sp. (in: thermotogales)
AAAGTTAAGAAGTATTCCAAAAAGTGATTTACATAATCATGCAATTTTAGGTGGAAATCTTAAATATATAGAAAAATGGCTTGGAAAAAAGCTTCCAAGATTGACAAAGAGAATTACCAGTATCGAAGAAATGGAAGAATGGGTTAACAAAAACTATTTACCATATATCAGGGGGAGACAAGGTTTTGAAAAAGCAATAGAAGCAGCTTTTATGCAAGCAAAAACAGATGGTGTGACTAAACTAGAAATGAGCTTTGATGTTTACTTTAGGCATCTTTATAACGGTTCAGCCGAAGAATTAATTAAAACATTAAAAATGCTGCATCGAAAATATGCACCTGAAATAAACTTTAACCCTGAACTCGGGTTTAATCGTAGCGTTTCTCAAGAACTGCTAATTGAATGGTTTGAACCTTACCTTGATTATAACTATTTTAAGTCTGTAGATTTGTATGGTAATGAATTTGCTCAACCAGCAAATAACTTTAAACAATTGTATCGAATAGCAAAAACCAAAGGCTTAAAATTAAAAGCACACGTTGGGGAATTTGGAGATGCTGAAAGTATTCAAAGAACAGTTGAAATTTTAGAATTAGATGAAGTTCAACATGGAATTAGTGCAGTTAAATCAAAATCAGTCATGAATTTTTTGCAGAGAAATAGTATCCAGTTAAATATTTGTCCAACAAGTAATTATATGTTAAGTAGAGTAGAAAATATAAAAAATCATCCAATAAGAAAACTGTTTGATCATGGCATTAAAGTAACTGTGAATACCGATGATGTAATAGTGTTTCAAAATGGTGTATCGGAAGAATTTTTGATGTTATATGAGCATGAGGTCTTTTCGGTAGAAGAATTGGATATAATAAGAATAAATGGATTAAAGTAGGCAATTTTAATAAAATAAATATTTTGGGGGAGATTAAGTGTTAGAAATTATTGATACATTCAAAGATTTTAAAAATGTTTTTGAGGACAATTTAGATTTATCCACAGATGAAAAAATTGATTTGTGGAATAAATCATATATATGCAAATTTCCAGAACTTGAAAAGAAAATAAAAGAAGATTATGAGTTGAATGGTTATAATTGGCGAGAAATAGCAAAAAACAAGGTTTTTAATAATACCAAAAATGATTTCAAAAAAATGATTCAAGCATATCATAACTTATTGCAAATTATTAATGATATAAACAAAAGAGTTTTAAGCATATTCAACTTAGATTTAGAGCTAAATATAGTGCTATATTGTGGGCTTTGTAACAGTGCAGGTTGGGTGGATAGATATAATGGAAAGAGGGCTATACTTTTTGGAATTGATAAGATTGCTGAACTTCAATGGCATACAATGGAAAAGCTGGAACCACTTGTAGCTCATGAATTATGTCATGCAATTCATTTTGAATTAAGAGGCGAAGATGATTTACCAAATGAAATTGAAAGAAATAAATATAATATTGGAATATGGAGAATATATGAAGAGGGATTTGCACAATTTTATCAAAATAAACTTCTGGAAAAAGATACAGATCCCAGAGGAAAAGAGTGGCTCAAAAAGTGTAGTGAGAAGAAAAATGATTTAAAGAAATTATATAAAAAAGCCTTAAGAAAAGAAGGTGTGGAAAAGTTCTTTGGAGATTGGTTCAAAGTTCTGGGTATTAGTGATGCAGGTTATTATTTAGGGGCTGAATTAATAAAAAAATTAGAACAAAAATATAGTATGAAAGAGATAGCACAATTAAGTTTTAGCATAATTGAAAAAGAAGTATTAGCTTATTTACAAAATTGCGATTAATATAACATTTCATGTATGTACCAAACATACAGCGTTATAACTGAAATATTATTTTGCCAAAAAATTGAAAGGAGAATTATTCGTGAGTTATATCAGCTATGAAGATTATGAAATATATTATGAAGTGTTTGGTGAAGGTAAACCACTTCTGATGATTCATGGAAATACTGCTTCATCTAAAATGTTAAAAAATGAAGCAATATATTACTCAAACTACTTTAAAGTAATTCTGGTTGATATGATAGGTCATGGTAAATCAAAAAGAATTGACGTTTTCCCCAAAGATTATTGGATAGCAAACACTAAGATATTATCAAAATTATGTGATAAGTTAAAATTAAACAAAATAAACATTTTAGGTACTAGTGGAGGAGCCATTTTAGCACTTAATTTTGCAATTTATAGACCCAAAATTGTTAATAAAGTTATTGCAGATAGTTTTATTGGTGAAAAACTCACAATTCAAGAAGCACAAAAAATAAAGGAAGAAAGGGAGATTGCAAAAAGAAATGGTGCCGATAAATTCTGGAAATATATGCATGGAAAAGATTGGGAAAAGGTAGTTGATGCTGATAGCGAAATGCTAATTAATTATGCCAGAGAATTTGAAAATAATTTCAAAAATAAGTTACACAAAATTACCTGTCCGGTTCTTATTACTGGCAGTTTAAAAGACAATTTAATAAGAGATATTGATAAAAGATTAACCAGTGTTGCAGAACAAATAAAAACCTCTTTGACAATATTCACATCCGAAGGAGAACATCCATTAATGCTGAGTAAAAAAGAGTTTTACAGAAATTTAGTTATCAAATTTTTAAAAGGTGATTTACACATAGATTCTGAAGTTACTACATAAAAACAGCTGTTATTAATCTATTACAAAATATCTTTATAACATACTAAATGCTTTTTGAATATATTTATTTTGGCTTACTATTTCCCAGATAAGCCCACTGAGATGATTTTCAAGCATTAACAAGCTTATTCCTTTATCAACTCCAATATAAATTTTAGAAAACCAATTTTCATCAAGATTATATGCATCTTTGAATCCATACTTACCCCAGAGTTTAGGATAATTGCTATAGTAATTCAATACTGTCGGATAAACTAAATCGGGCACAAAGGCAACAGACCCAATCGCTCCATACGGAGGAATTGTTCCATCATTTTTAAATTCTTTTGCTGGAAGCGCTCCAAAACCTCCTTTATAACCCTTTGGACTGTCACATGCTGATACACCCCAGGAAACTTCTGAAAAAGTTTTAAAAACATTTGAATTATCTTTACAGTAACTCCAGTTTGTTTTCGATGCATTTACTGAATTTTCATACCAATTTACATTATATTTATCCTTCCAATTTCTAAAATCTAACCATGCATGACTAAATTGATACGTAAAAATTGAACCTGTATACGTATAAATATGCTTAATGCCATTATACTCTCCCCAAAATCTTTCAAACGAATCATATACACTAACATCAACAGAATATGTTGGAGAAACAATTGAAAGAAAATATACAATCAATTGTTCAGCATAATGGTCCCAGCTTCCCCAAAATCCTCTTTCCTTGGTATAACCCATATAAAACTGATTTTTTTCTTTATTTAAATACCAACGCCAATTTACTCTCGAATAAATTTCTTCAAATAGCTCATAAATTTCTCCACCAAAATATTCTCCAGCTGTCAAAGCTCCCATTAAAAACAACGCAGTATCAATTATTGACACTTCACATGTCCACATTCTTTTTCCAGTGTACATATTTAAGAAATGATAATAGAACCCATTTATATGTTCAATGTTTCTGGCAAATGTTTTCAGGGTCTTTACTGCTATATTCTTTGCATCATTTTTCTTTATCCAACCTCTTTCAACTCCTACTGGAAGTGCCGAAAGTCCAAAACCTACGGATGCAATACTTGAAGCCTCTTTGTTTCCTGTATTATCTAAAATAAGTCCATATGTTTCATTTCTTTGTGACATTTCATTTATAAAGAAATCAAAGCAAGCTTTTTCTTCAAGCATTAAAATATCACGAGCTTTCATATTCTCACCCTATTCTTCATGCTTAAACAAAATTTTCATAGCTTTTTTAACATTTTCATTCTGCATAAATATCTTCCAGATTAATTCATCTTTATAATTTGAAAGCATTAATAACCCAATTCCCTTATCTATACCGACAAAATCAGTAGCAAACCAGTCTAGATCCAGATTAAATGAAGCTTTTAAGCCATATTTTCCAACCAAGCGAGGCATTGTATAATAATATTCCAGAGCTTTTAAAGATTTTTCTGGCACAAAAACCACTGAACCTATAGCAGCATGTGTTGCAATAGTACCATCGACAACATTTTGATTGTTGTCATACCCATTTGGTATTGAACCATATTTTCCTTCATATCCATGCGGTGAATCGCAAGCGGAAAGTCCCCACGAATTTTCACTAAAACTTTTATATTGATCTGATAAATCTAAGCAGTAATAATAATTAGCAAGAGATGCTTGAACTGAATTGTCAAACCAATTGATTCCCAGATCATCAACAAATCCTCTGAAATCCACCCATGCATGTGAAAACTGATAAGTAAATAAAGAACCAAACCAGGAATGAACAAATTTCTCAGTTTTGTAACTACCTAAATGTCTTTTAAACGCTAAATACACATCTTTTGAAATTGGATATTTATCAGAGCCACATCCCAGAATATACATTATCAATTGTTCAGCATAAAAATCCCAATGTCCTTGAAATCCTTTTTCAGGATAATATGCCATGTAAAAATAATTATTTTTATAATCAACAAACAATTTCCAATTCATTCTGTCATAAATCTTTTTTGCAAGCTCCTTAATTTCTCCTCCGAAATATTCTCCAACTGTTAGAACCCCTGCAACCAATATTGCACTATCAATTGTTGAAATCTCACTTTTCCACGCTCTTTTTCCGGTATTTATATCAAGAAAGTGATACCAAAATCCATGGAAATTCTCTAAATTCCATATGGTTTTTAACGTCCCCAATGCCCTTTTATATCCTTCTTCCTTTGTTATCCACCCATACTCAACACCTATTGGAATTGCACTTAATCCAAATCCAGTTGCTGCTATACTTGCAATTGTCGGATTCCCTGGATATCTATCTCTTACAAGGCCATATCCTGCAGAATTTTCATCAGTATTAGCCTGTTCCCAAAAATACAAAAATGAACCTTTCATTTCTTTCTCTATTAAGATATCTACTTCACTTTTAGCAAACGTTAACATTACTATTACCATTAATATGATTGATACTAGCTTCTTTTTCATTTTTTCAACTCCTTATATCTTTTATTCTCCAGTAATTCCCACCCTATCTATACTTTCAACAAACCATCTTTGAGCGATAAAATATATTAAGATTAAAGGTAATATTGTTAAAAGTGTTCCAGCCATTATTATTGCTTCATTTAAATTCTTTCCAGTAGGGCTATTGGGATTGAAAGGATAAAGCCTTCTAAATGTGTCAGCAAATCCTAAAAGCCTGAGTGTCAAAGGTTTTAACTCATTACCAAGATAGAGAGAAGCCAAAGATGTTTCATTCCAATACCAGACAATAGAAAAAAGAAACGATATCAAATAAGCTGGAAAGGCTGAGGGAACAGCTATTTTGAAGAATATTGTTCCGGCACGCGCTCCATCTATTTTTGCAGCTTCTTCAATTGACTTTGGAAACATATTAAAAAACTGGTAAAAAATTAATATAAAAATAGCATTCCTTATTCCCTGACTAAACATTGCAGGAATAATATAGGAGTAAATTGTTCCAAGAAGCCCTAAATTTCTATACATTAAAAATTGTGGAATCATAGTAACCTGAGGAGGGACAATAAACGATAAAAGCATTAAAGCAAATAAAAAGTTTTTACCATAAAACTTAAATCTTGAAAAACCATATCCCACTACTGAGGCTGTGATTACCTGTAAGGCAGATGGTAACAATGAAGTTAAAAAACTTACCCACAAAGATTTGCTATAATCCAGCACTTTAATTGCTTCTAAATAATTACCAATCGTAGGATTTCTTGGAATCCACTTTACAAGAGGATTCACCAGGTCACTTTCACCCATAAAACTATATGAAATCATATAGAATATTGGATACAAAAATACAAAACTAATAAGAATTAAAATAAAATATATGGAAAAAGTTTGTATAATTCTCTTAATTTTATTCACTCGAAATCACCTCTTTTAATACGCCCTACTTTTTCTCTTTATATTTAATAAAAGCATAACCATTATTATCAAAACAATGACACCAAAATAAATCCATGATTCGGCTGCAGCATATCCAAGACCAAGTTCCGGTCTATACATATCCGTTTGAATTTTATCTATCACCGGGTTTATTGAATAAGTAGAAACTGTAACTACCGTATAAATAATATTCACAGTTATCAGAGGTGCAAGTATTGGAAGTGTCAGCTTCCACAGAAGCTGCCAGTTAGAAGCACCATCGATTCTTGCTGCTTCATACATTGATTTATCAAGCTTTTGAAGCCCTGCTAAAAATATTAAAATTTGAACACCTGAAAACCAGAGAATCATTATGAAAGAATTTAATAAGAACTCTAATAATGAAAATAGAACAGGAGGTAAATTTTCTCTTAATATGGGATTTGAAGCAATTTTTGTTAATCCTTCAAATGTAGTAGCACCCTGTTCTAATAAGCTTTTCATAATCGCTCCACTTGTTATGATAACAGGCAGGAAGAAAACAGTTCTGAAAAATGACTGCCCTTTTATTTTTTGATTCAGTAATAATGCAACAAAAAGTGAGAAAACAATTATTACAGGAACATATACAATTATCTGGAGTGAATAATTTATCAAAATATCTGAAAAAGTCACATCTCCCAAAAACAAATTTTTATAATTATCAAAACCTACAAATGTAATCATTAATCCCTCAGCAGTAGGTCTGACATTATTAAAACTGAACCAGAGACTTTGAATTAATGGATATACTGTAAATGTTAAAAAACCAATTAACCACGGTGAAATGAATATTAACCCTGTAATTGTCTCTTTAGTTGATAATCTCAATTTTTTCAGAAAAATCACCTCACAACAAAACTTTTAGCAGGGATTACAACATTTCCATATTTTATTTCATTGTTTGAAAAATTTGTATAAATGACTTTTCCATTAGAATATGTGGTGATATAAAGTTCTGGAAATTCCTCTGGATTTTCAAAGTCAACTATTTCACAACCTATTACTTCTTTTAAGGCATTATTAACGTTATCGTACACCTTAATAATCGTATCTTTCCAGTTATCATAACTCGATGAAAAAATATCTACTTCTTTTTTCATTGAAAGATACGCTATAGGTTCCTTCGTTATAACAAACAGTGGGTATGTGTTAGTCGCAATAAGTTGTAAAACTGCATGCTCCACATCTGATGAATTATTAATTGGGCTTGAAAAATATGGGATAACGCCACTTAAAATTACCTGTAAAAACGGTATCTTCTTTTCTTCGATTAAAAAATCAGATGTTTTTAAATCAAGACCCAATATATAATTTGCATATTTAAAAGCATAAAGATTCGGGCTATACAAAGCAATTTTTTTACTACCTAAAAATCCCTCAAGAGCTTTTTGTATAACCTGTAAATTTTCTCCTCGGCTATTTGAATACGTAGTAAAAACATACTTTCCAATTGAATCAATAGCCAATACATCGCCTGGTAAATTTTCTTTTGAGAAATTAGATATATAGATAGGATTAAGCAAATAATTTTCATCAATAACCATCAACTGTTCAGAAATATTTTGAGCTAAATACCTTTTCGATACATTTGAATACGGTTGTACCTTTAAATAGTCTACATAAAGAAACACTCTTTCATTTCCTACCACATCTAAAAATTCTTCAATATTTTTTATTTTTTCAAAAAGTCTGGAATCTATTGGTGTGTGATTTGGTGACGAAAAACTAATTCCATCTTTTGAGTAACCTTTTAAAATGAAAACTAAATTTTCTAGCCCTTCTGATCTTAATTCGTTGTTTATTTTAATCAAATCATCAAAGCTTGTAAGTCTAACATACTCTTTAAAGAATATTTTCTTAACACTATCTGCCATTAGCGATTCAAAAACAATTGGAATTTGCGAGAAAGAAAAATCTGATTTTACCAACTTATTATTTTCCAGAAGATACCTTTTATACTCCTTTGCTACATCTACAAAAGTAATTTTCTTATCCTCTGAGAAAAATCTGTATGATATTGTGGGACTAAATTCGTTTTTGTTTTCCTGATACCAATTTACAGCTTCTCCTTTTTTGTTAATTATTTTTTTATACATTTCTCTAAATACAAACTTGAAAGTCAACCAGTTATAGTTTGTTGTTAAACCTGATTTATACACCTTAAGATACGCATATTCTGCTCCCTGTTCAATACTAGTTATTAAAAAATCATTATCGTAAACAACAGAATACATTGGTAAATTTAAACGTTCCCTGGGATTTATATTACGTAAATGAACTACTTGTGAAATTCCAATATCATCTCCATACACCCTACCTATATAAGGTTGTGTAGCTTTTGTAGACTTTGAAAGATCTACTATAAAACCACTATTTTCAGGAATAATAAAATAACCACTTACAAATCCCTTACTTGAACCCAAGAAAGGGAATAATTCTATACTGGTTATTTTATATTTGTCGCCTTCAAAAATAGAATCAAATGGAATTTCTACTCTCACTTCATTAACATTAACTGTAAATTTCACTATAAAATGAATCTGAAAGTATGGAAATTCAATTTCAGCAGTTATAATATTATCGTTTATTTGTACATTTTTAACCAAACCATTTTGTTCCAAATTTAATTGATATGATACAAAATTATCATCAATACACTCTATGGATATTGCAGAAAGCAAATAGGTTTTCCATTTTGTATTAAGTTCTTTATCATCCTCAACAGCAAACGAGTACCACATTTTATTTGAAGGAGTTTTTACCTTAAAATTAAGCCTTTCCCTATCAATATAAAACTCATATCCTTTTTCTGAATATACTAACTCTTGTGGTACTTTAAATGGGGGCTTTTCGACTATCTTTTCTGAAACATTAACAAACTTTCTTACCTCTTCTTTTTCTTCAAGCCCCTGAAGGTCCTGTGCTTTAATAAATAAAATTACAATAAAAAGTACAATAATCAATGCAACACTAATTTTTAGAATACCTGAGAGTAACTTAGCTTTTGACACTCAACATCAACTCCCCAAATATATATGTAATGAAATTAATCTCCTCAACAAAGAGTGTGTAGAGAATAAACATCAACAAAGTTAACAAAATCCCAGCAAAGATTGTGATAAGAATATTCTTAACTGTTCCTCCGAAATTATAATTATGTATCCTGTGAACTTTTATAAAAAATAGCACTAACATCCATGAAACAATTATGAAATTTGCAAAATTGTATATAAACGACTCATTTAAAGTCAAAGTTCTTGAAATAATAGCAAGAGGTAACTTAAACGTTATTATAGGAATCATTGCATACATACTTCCAATAAATATCTTTGCAAGTGTTCCTTCACCATCGCTAATTTCACTAACAAGGTAATTGGAAATTATCCAGATAAATAAAATCAAATAACTATTTATAAAAATATCCAGAATTGAAACATCTTCAATATCAAACCTTGAAAAAAGTGGTGATGTAATATACGTGCTAGAAAAGTTAACGATAAATATTAAAACAAATAATATAAATGCTGACCATATATTTCCTCTTCCGTATCTATGAACATCCTCAAAAGTATCTACAGGATGTTTCAATACTCTCCAGGCATAGAAAAATTCGGATAAAATCACATTTTTTGAAATTCGATTCCCAATGTTTTCAAAGAATTTTTTTATCTTTTTTCCAAACAATCTCTTTATTATTTCATAAGATATATACATGAAAAATAGGATAATCAATAGATTACCAGCATTTTTTTGTAACCATTCATTTCTAATCTGCCAGAATGACTCTGAATATCCCTTTTTATCCTGTGAAATTTTAAAAAATGCAAAAGCTTTCTCGTAATCTTTTTCTTTAAAATAAATCCTTCCCAAAGCTTTATATGCAAATAAAAATTGTTCGTTTGATTTTAAAATTTCTTCCCACAAAGACTTACTTTTTTCATATAAACCCTGATTATACAAATTAACAGCATCAATAACATTTGCTCCAAATTTTGTAGCCTTATAAACAATAATTCTTCCCGATTCCTTATCTAAAACATATAAATTCCTTTTATCATCAAGTGTTATTCCCTGCGTATTTCTAGATAGGCCCAATCTTTCTTCAATATAACTTTGACCACCAAAAATGAAAAGCAAACTTCCATCCTTGCTAATTACATAAACTGTTCCCTGCGATGAAATCACATAAATATTTTCATTTTTATCTACATAAATATCGGTAAGGTTTGAATCAGTTGAAAACTCCGGCAAAATATTCTCACCGATTACATTGAATTTTTTTATACCACCTTTGTTTAAACCTATTGTAACTGTATAAACTAATCCCTCTCTATCAACAAATACATTCGTTGGAGATGGAGCTTTTATTTTAAGAAGTTTTGTATCCTGGTGTTCCCTGTAAAATAATCTCTGCAAAATCATTTTGAAACTAACATTTGGTTTATTTGAAGCCGTAAAACCCAAAAATTCACCTTTTGAATTAAAAATCGCAAGCCCTTCAGTAAGTCCCAAACTTGCAACATATATATTTCCTTTATAATCTGCAGCAACTTTTATTGGAATAAAAGTATTTTTACCATATAATGGAGAACGTGGTCTGGTAATTTCCATAATAATATCCCCATCATATGTGTAAACTACAACACTTTGAAGCATTGAATCCGCTACATATATCTTCCCATTTAAAGCAAAAACACCTTTTGGGTTAAAAAGATAATCTTCACCAATTGATTTAACCAAACCATCCTTAACAATTAAAATCCTGGAATTTCCAGTATCAGCGATTAGCAAACTACCTGTTTGCCAATCATAATAAATATCTTCTGGAGAAAATAAATCATACTCAAGAATCTTATCAGCAACAAACGCATCTTGAGTTTGCACTATTCTATTATTTAAACCTTTTGTATAAGTCTTGTATGGTACTGAAAATACTTGCAATATAATAAGAAGTAAAAACAATGCAAGATACTTCTTCACAAAGATACCTCCAGTTTATTTAATTCCTGAGTATGCCATTGTATTCATAACTTTACTTTGCATTAAAATAAAAATAACTAAATTTGGAATAAACATTATTAAAGTAGCAGCTGCTGACATTCCCATTCCAACAACCGGACTAGTTGAAGACGTTAAAGTTGTCATAAAAGCTGAAAAGGTTTTTAAATACTCACTATTAATATACGTAATGTCTGCATTATTCCAGGCAGCCTGAAACGAAAGTATTGCAACCGTTGCAATAGCCGGTTTAATCATTGGTAGAATTATTTTTAAATATATATACCAATCGTTCGCCCCATCAATTTTTGCAGCTTCTATCAACGAATCCGGAATTTGATCGATAAATTGTTTAATAAGGAACAACCCGACAGGCATTGCAATCAAAGGTAAAATATTTATAGCAAACGTATCAATTAGTCCTAGTTTTGCAATAATTACATATCTTGGTATGCTAACAGCAATTGGTACAAACATCAAAGCTAAAGTATTGATTTCAAAAATTATCTTCTTTAATTTAAATTGTTTTTTAGAAAGTGCATATCCAGCCATTGAAGATATAAAAATTGTGGCTAAAACCGTTATTAAAGCAACAATAATACTATTAAACAGATACCTTGTCGCAGGTATATTCGATTCACTAAATGCAGTAAAAAGTCTTTTAAAATTGTCTAATGTTGGTCTTACTACAAAAATCCTTGGTGGAAAAGCAAAAAATTCATTAGCTGGTTTAAAAGCATTTGAAAATATGAAAATTATAGGTAAAATCATAAATAATGCAAAAGGAACAAGAAAGAAATAAAATTTTAATTGTGACTTATGAAATTTTTTTGGATCTATTTTTGTGCCCTGGAAAGCCATTTCAGCACCTCCAATTACTTTTCTAGAAAAAGTGCCCACACAAATTTAGAAATAATCCAGATAAACAGTAATAATACAACAGAAACAGCTGCAGCATACCCCATTTCATATCTTAAAAATCCAAAATCTTCAATGTGATTTACAATAAGTTGACCTGCATATTGAGGAGTTGGATTGGAACCTGAAAGTGCAACACCAATCCAACCTGCTTGAAAGGTAGAAACAACTGACATGACTGCCCCAAAAAGCATTTGAGGTTTCATTGAAGGAATTGTGATATAAAATATCTCTTGAAATCTATTTGAGATTCCATCTATGTAACCAGCCTCATACAATTCGGGATCTATATTCAAAATTCCTGCTAGCATTGCAAGAAAACCTACTCCCATGCTACTCCAAATACTTACAATTATCATAATTAACATTAAATACTTTGGAGATTGTAACCATTGAATAGGTTGAGTAATTAACCCCAATCTAATCAGAAAACTATTCAAATATCCCATTTTATCACCGCTGAATATGGTTAACCATATTGCTTGCATTGCTGCACCTACTGTCATAGAAGGTGAATATATAATCAATGCCAATATAGTTCTCGGTATCCTCTGAATTTGTGCAAGCATCCATGCCAGAAAGAAAGATAAAATATATCCTACAGGGCCCACAATCAATGAAAACTTTATTGTATTTGGTAATACATATTGCATGAATACTTCATCCCGTGTAATAAGTGTTATATAATTTTGTAGTCCAATAAATTTTGGTGGCTGTACACCATTAAAATTTGTAAATGAAAGAAATATAGCCACTGCAACAGGTAAAGCTATAAAAATCACAAACAATATTAAATAAAAGCTAAGGAACGAATAGGCAGTTAATTCTTCTTTTAACTTCTTCATTCTCACTCGTTCCACCACCTCAATATATCTTCTAAATCAGGTATTTTGTACTTTTTTATCACCTTTCCATTTTCAATATAACCAAATTCTGTAAGTTTTCTTTCAATTTCTCGATTAACTATATTTACAGATTCTTCAACAGCAACTCTTAAATTCACGTTGTTAAACACTACTCTACTCCAAATATTACTAATTTCCCTTTCAAGCATATAACTTGCCGGGGTTTTAGGCACTTCTTTAAGCCATTTCCACTGTTCTAATATAACCTTCTTATGTTCAAGTGGAATAGATAAGTTTTGAAATGCTTTAAGATTGGCAGTGTTCCACAAAAATTCTTTTCCATATGTCAATTCTAATAACTTTGCAAACCTGGTTTGTATTTTCTCAGATGTCCACCATTTTATAAATTCCCAAGCTGCTTCTTTATCTTTTGTTGTATTAAATATTACAACTGATTGTGCAGAACCAGGAGCCCATCTAAGAATCTGTCCAGTTTTTTCATCCAATATACCCGGGGCTAATGCAATCCCCCAAAAACCTTTAAGTTCTGGAGCTGCTATTGTAAGTTGAATGTATGTTGAAAGATTGGAAACACCCATTGGTATTGTTCCAGAACGGAAATGTTCAAAGAAATTAGGAACCTGAAGAGCTAAACCATATATTTTAAATAAATCTGTCATTAATTTTAAAGCACAAATAGTGTTCTCATCATCAATTGCAGTACTGAGTCCATCATCAGAATATAACTTTCCATTTGCCTGGAAAATGAATGGAGCAGTTGCAAGCCACGGTTTAAAACCACTTACTCCACTTAATGGAATATAAAAGCTCATTCCATATCTTTGAAGTTCAGGCATCAGTAATTTCACGTCATCCCAAGTTTGTGGAATTGTTAATCCCAGCTTTTCTATAATGTCTTTTCTATAAAAAAGAACATAAAAGTCTTGTGTTTCTGGTAAAGCAAAACATTTATTTTCATAAATGTACGGAATAAAAGCACCCGGTGTGAAATTTTTAATAACTTTATTAAAATCTTCAAATTGTCTTAAATCTAACAGCGCTCCTCTAATACCTAATTCAAAAGGTAACCAATTACTTATACCAATCGCAACATCAGGAGCTTTTCCTGCACTATATGCAAGTATTAATTTCTGTTCGTTGTTTATCAATGAAAGTTTGACATCTATCCCTGTCCTTTTATAAAAATCCTCGTCAATTAATCTTTGAATAACATCTAAATATGTCCTTGGTCTATTCACCCATACAGTTATGGTTCTATTATTTTCAAACTTTTGCTTGTCCTCAATCTTAAATGAATATATAAATCTTTTTGTCCATTCAAGAAATCTTCTAAAAATCGATGCTTTCTTGAATATAGGTTGTTTATCACCTGAATATATAATAATTTGATCGAGCAAAAGTGGCTGTGATTTGAGTTTGTTCACAATTGCCGTTAATTCGGTAACAATTGATGCAATATTTCCATTTAATTGTTCTATTCTCCTTGGAATACTATTTGGATCTTCAATAAATGACTTTAATAGATCAATCGCATAATCAAAATTTGGTTCAACTTCACAATTTGGACCATTCAACGAAAGAATAAAATCTCTGTTAATTTCAAGTCTTTCAGTATAACTTTTTAACTTTTCTACAATACCAGGAAAATACGACTCTATATCCCATTCTATATATCTATCCGGATTAAAACCTACTATTTTTCTTATTTGAAGAGCTAAATCATTTATTTCCTGAATCATATCCGAAATTTCCAAAATAGTCTCTTCATAAATCCCACAGGTTGTTTCAATTGCTAAAACATTTTTTCCTTTTTTAAGCCAGAAATCAATTGGTTTTCCATTGGATAGTAAAGTTTCAATCTTCCAATCGGAAGTATATTTAAATGGATAATTAGCTAGCTCATCATACAATAATTTTCCATTTATATAAAACCTTCTATAGCTATTCATTCCAACATTGTAATCTTGTTTATATTTCAACGCTATTTTGTAATAACCATCTTCTGGAACTTCAAATTCGTAATAGACAGTTTGACCAGGATTTTTCCATCTATCTCCTCCAAGTGTATTGAGCCTTGTTTTATAAGTATCATATGGAACAACGTCTATATCTTTAGAATGCCTGGGATTTACAGTAGTATCATTTTTGTAAGAGTATTTTTCTGCCTCAATAACTTTTAAATAATTAATTTCTTTTTGTTTATTAACTGTTGGTGCATTCATTAACTTAATCGGTGCAACAACTCTAAGAGAAAATAATCTTATTTTCCCACGCTTTAACTTAATATTTATAAAAGATTTTCCAGCTTCAAATTTAAAAAATAAGGGATAATTGTATACATTACTAGGATGTCTTAAATAATAAACAATAATCCTTTTAGAAATTTTTTGCTCGGGAACCAATTCATTTCCAGATCTATCCACAGGATAGGTACTGGAAACATCCTCCCATAATTTAGGAAGACTTAAATTTTGTGATTCTACAAATTGAAACTGATTATTTACTTTTACAGAAATTTCTAAATCAAGTAATGATTCGTCTAAATTTTCATAGGATAACTCCAAATAATAGAAACCAGGCTGATCAATATCAACTTGAAATGTACAGGAACTACTATTTGTAGAATCTAAATTTACTGGAAGCAAATGATCCACAGAACTGGCAGAAAAAGCCAGTTCTGTGGAGTAAAAATGAATCTTGTCAATATTCTCTTTCAAAAAAGTAGAATAATCAATTAAATTAGATGCTAATGAAGTTGCTATAACAGATACAACAAAAACTAGTAGCACTATTTTCTTCATTAATTCACACCCTCGATTATTTGTTTAATACTTTTCTAATAGTTTCAATTGCTTTTTGATACTCAGCATTTGCAAGTTCATTCAATTGAACAGCATAATCAGCAATATTTATATCTCCTCTCATAGCATTCCAGATAACATCTCCAATTGTTGCATTTGGATTATCGCCAACTTTTATTCCTGTTGGAGCTGTCCATCTTGATCTAATATATCCAGGAATAATTTTTACTCCTTCAACCATAGCTTTTGAAATATTTGCATAGGCTTCATCTAAACCTGGGAATAATTTCTTTTTAGAAAAGTATGCATCTAAAACTTCTTTGTCTGTAGTAATTGGAAGAGATGTCCATCTATTTTCAGTATCAAGTTCTAATCTCTTGAGTATACCCTCTTTTGAGAAATTTATATATTTTGCAAATTCATATGCTTCTTTTGGATGTTTGGTTGTTTTGGCAATAATCATAAAGTCACCAACTAACACTGTTCTTCCGCCTGGAACTCCTACAAATCTGACTTTAAATGGAAGTGTGGAGAAATATGCTGTGTCCCAGGTTCCAGACCATCTAATAGCAATTTTTCCTTGGTCCCAAACTTCGCCCCACCAGCCTGCTTTGTATTGTTGTTTTACTTCATCTGGAAGAGCATCGTAAACGTATTTTCCATTCCAGAACTCTTTTGCAAAATTAACTCCAGAAATGAATCTTGGACTATCAAGATTGTATTTTTCTCCATCCCATGTAAACCAACCTAAATTTTCATCCAATGCTGCAGGATACCATTCGGGTATTTGTATCTCTTCTGCTAATCCTATAATTCCATCGGATGGTATTGTCATTCTCTTAACTGCTCTAATGAAATCTGGAACTGATGGTCCAAATTCTAACTTTGGTCTGTTGTATTTTTCAAACAATGTGTCATTTACAAAGTAACCCATAAAGTATAGTCCCGCTGGAACTGCGTATACTCCGTCTTCGTATACCATAGCATTTCTCAAGGTTTCTGGAATTAAATCCCATTCTGGATCATTTTCAACAAACTCTTTAATATTCAATGCCCAATCATTAACAAGTGCCATTGGTATATTTGGTATCATAATTACATCAGGTAATTTTCCAGCCGCTGCAAGTGCAACCAAGCCATCTTCATAATTTCCTTCAATAGTTACAAATTCAATCTTGATGTTTGGATGTGTTTCTTCGAATGCTTTGACAATGTCCCTTTCAATTTGATTACCTAAATTCCAGTTAACATATCTCAGTGTTATAGTTTCGCTGAAAACTAAAACAAAAGCCAATAAAACTACCAAAAGTACTAACAACCTTTTCACAGCTTTCCCCTCCTTTTAAAATTTAGATTTCTACTACAACTTCATGGATTTTTCCATCACTAAAATCTGGAATTTTGTTTCCACTAATTTCTTTACCATCAACTATTATTCTCTTTACACCATATGAATTTCCACTTTTATTTTCAATTGTTATATTGTAAATACTACCTCTAAATAATCTTTTATATCTAACCATTTTCCAATCTTTAGGAATAACAGGATCAACTATCAAACCATCATAGTCTGCTCTAATTCCAAGAATCCAATTCACTGCTACTCTATGTAACCATTGGGCAGAACCCGTATACCATGTCCAGCCACCACGTCCATAATATGGAGATTGAGGACCATCAATATTTCCAGGTGTTACATAAGGCTCAGCCCAATATTTTTCAATATCATTTGATCTATTTGGCGGACAAATTCTTCTATATGCTTCAAAAGCTGTTTCCGGATCTTTTATTAAACTAAAAGCCCAAACTGCCCATGTTGCCGCATGAGTATAGGTTCCACCGTTTTCTCTGAGACCTGGTGCATACCTTGTTATATACCCAATATCACTTCTCGGTTTTGTATAAGCTGGATAAAGTAACAATGCACCATAATCTTTTAATAAGTATTTTTTCACTGAATCCATTGCTTTCATTACTCTCTCTTTATCAGCTATTCCACTTATAACAGCCCAAATTTGTGGATTTAAATATATCTTTCCTTCTTCATTTTCTTTTGAACCCACTTTTTCCCAATTATCAGTTGTTGCTTGAAGATACCATTCACCATCCCAACCAAACTTTTCAAAAGAATCTTTTAAACTTTCCATTACTTCTCTCTGTTTTTGAGCAAATTTTTCATCCTTCATAAATTCCGAAATCTTTGAAAAATCGTTAAGAATATAATAAAGAAATTCAGCAACCCAAAAACTTTCACCCTTTAAATCATGTCCCAATGCACTTAAACCATCATTCCAATCATGATCACCCATCAATGGTATACCTCTTGGTGAAAACATTGAGAATGAATGTTCAATTGCTCTTTTACAATGTTCATATAATGTTGCTTTTCCTCCGTCTAAAAATGGAACTTCTTCATCTAGTATTGTAAAATCGTTAGTTTCTTTTAAATATTGAATTGTAATAAATGGAAGCCACAAGAAATCATCTGAACAATTTGTTCTTGGCCCCCCACCTTTTATCGTAAACCACCAATGTAAAACATCACCTTTGTTAAATTGCTGTGATGCATGAAGTAATATTTGTTTTTTCGTAAATTCTGGATTTAATCCTAAAAATATTAAAGAATCCTGTAATTGGTCTCTGTAACCATATCCTGAAGAAACCTGATAATACCCAGATTTTGCCCATAATCTTCCAGAAATTGCCTGGTATTTCGACCAATAATTTGTGAAAATATTGAAAGCAGGATCTGGGGTATCAACATATTCTTTTTCTAAAAATTCCTTCCAAAATTCTTTTACCCTCTCAAATTCTCTGTTTGCATTTTCTACTGAATTGTATTTTTTAATAAACTCCTCAATATTTTCTTCTCCTATTTTTCCAACACCAATAGTAAAAACTATCGTTTCAGATTCATTTGGTTCAAGTTCTACACTAACTCTTAATGAAGCAATTGGATCCGTAAATCTTCCCGTAGTTCTTGCAAGTTCATCCACAAACATAGACTTAGGCGAATGAAGCTCACCATACATTCCTAAAAATGTTTCCTTATCACAATCAAACGAATCAATTTTTTTACTACAAGAATGAAATGCCACATGATCCCAATTTGTGTTATTCCAGATACCTTTTTCATCTGGAAACTGCCCAAGATATTTTTCAACAATAATTGAATTAAGTTCATGATTAAAAACTGAATTAACAAATAACTTATGAAATTCTCTATGTTCGTCAGGAAAATTACCTAAAACCCATTCAAAATAGGAGGTAACATCCAACCTTCTTCTTCGATCAGATTCATTTTTTAAAGTAAGAATCATTATTTCCACCGGTGCATCTTTTACAACAAAAACTTTCAGTGTACTGTAAATATCAGAAACCTTATGCGAAAAAATTGAGTAGCCTAAACCGTGCCTTACCTCGTACAACTGATACTCTTTCATCACAGGTTTCCACGTTGCTGACCAAAATTTATTTGTATCCAAATCTCGAATATAAAGATATTTTCCCCAATTATCTCTTATCAAGTCCTGATATAACCTTGTTATCCTATTTTGGCCTGCATTTCCACGCCAAGAATATCCACTACCAGTATGGGAAACTATAATTGAATAGTCTCCATTACTGATTACATTAACCCATGGTCTTTTTGTATAAGGATTTGTGATAACATATTCTCTTCCATCGGGGGTAAAATATCCAAATTTTGATTCAAAAAGTTTATTACTCACCTTTTATTCCCTCCTCAAAAACAAAGATTTTTGCGTCCCTTGATTCAATAACACTCATAAATTCTTTTGAATCGTTGAACCTAATCTTCACTTTCTTTTCATAGTCATCATAGTTTTGTATAAATAAAAAGCACTTATTTTCAAACTTTCTCAAGTACACATCCACAAAACCCTCAGAATCTACATCTAAAATTTTTGTTTTTCCCAAAAATTTATAAATTTCATCGCAAACAAACTTTTTACGTTCATTCTCCATACCAAACCCCGCTCCAAATACAATAACCTTGCTATCGTTAAAACTTTTCAAAAAACCGATAATTTCATTTTCAAAATTAGTTGCAATAACTTTATAATCACCATGTAGTTTGTAAGTTTCGCAAAAATCTGAAAAAACCTTTTCTCCAGCTATTGTAAATACTTTTCCATTTGTTTTTACATTTTCTATTCCAAGATAATCTGAAAGTATCTCACACTTTTCACCAAACTCATTCATAACCGGTATCTCCGGATACAGGATAATATCAAAACCATTTTCAATTAATTTAATTATATTTTCTTGAACTCTCCTGGGGGTATATTTTGCTAAATAAACTATTACAGGTTTATCTCTATCAAGTTGTTTAATTACTTCACTAAAATTATCTGATTCTAAATTCAACCCAGAAAACTTATAATTCTCTAAAATAAATGCTCTTAAGAGGCCTTCAAACATATATCTTTTTCTGTAACGTTCCAGATGATTTTTTATCTTTGAATTTCTCAATAATTCAGTTTTAAAAAATGATGGTATAAAACCAAAATACATATCAAAAACAGAAGTTGAATTAAATAATTCATATCCATATTTTTTTATATCTTTTATAAATTCTTTCAAAACATAATAGCTCTTTCTTAAATCACCTTCTGGACTTATTGGAGCCTGCCAATCGTGAACCTCATCAATTAATCCAAAACCTTCCGGATTTTTTCCACCTGCAAATACATAATAATTTATCATTTTCATTCCCATTGCCACACACAATGAACTTGTTAATTTCAAAGTTGATGGCATAATTTTAGGTCTGTCAATCTGAAAACCTGACTGAAATTCCAACGAAGTTAGTGGTTTACCTTCAAGAACACTCTCTAATACAAGATTTGCAATAACTAAATCTGAAAAATTCTCATGAACTATATTTCCAATATAGTAATCTCCGGTTAAAATTTTTCCTTTCCCACTTTTTAAAAGTTGCGAGACTCCTATGGGAAAATTTACTCCACGTTTTGCATAATCATTCTGATCAAAACCGTGAACATTTACAAAGATCGGTAAGTTAATGCCTTTTTCATTAACAAAACTTTTTAATATTTCTAGATAATTTGCATAATAAAATCTCATAAAATCTGAATAAATAATGTTAGATTTTTCTTCGCCACTTTTAACTTTATCAATTATTTCATCAAAATTTGAGGTTCCAAATAATTCATTCAAACGTTTCTCTGAATAACTTTCGGACAAATATTTTTTGAAAAATTCCAGAGTAATTTCTGAATAATCTCCAACCCGGGTTATCCAATGAAACATTCCAACTTCATTATCAAGTTGAAGTGCAACAATTGTCCCATCATCAATATATTCTTTTATTTCATTAAAGAAAGCAGTATACCAGATTTTAACTTTTTGAAGAAAAACTGGATGAAGGTAGGAAACAACTGGAACAGGGTGGGAGTTTCCATCAAACGATTTTGCAAATATATCAGAATAGTTTTCAAGAAGCCATAACGGTAAACCATGACCAACAAACTCAGACATGATATATGGACCGGGCTTTAATACACACTTCAAATTGTATTTTTTACACAAATCAAGAAAATCCCTTATCTTTAAATTTCCCGTTGAAAAGTCAAAATTCCCCTCTGAACGCTCATGTAAACTCCAGGGAACATAAGAACTGATAAATTCCAAACCGCATTCTACAGCCTTGTTCAGTCTGTCTTCCCAATCTTTCTTTTCAATTCTAAAATAATGTATCTCTCCACCAAAACTCAACTTTTCATTCTTCCAGAAAATTTTCTCCACATTAACCCATCCCATTATTTATTGAAACGTTTCACTAACGCTATAAGTTTACCAAATTAGGGAGTAGTTACGAAAATTATGTTTCACATAAATATCCGGAAATAAAAAGAATCATCGGAAGTAATTCGAAATATTCTTGTTATTTTTCATCTTCACATTCAATTTCAACAAAAGCATTTTTTAATAAAGCTTCAAACATTTCTGGGTTTTTCAGTGCTTTCTCTGATTACCAATTCCACATCGAGTTCTATGGAAACCTCCTCTGAACTTTTCCCATCCAGCATATTTAAAAGTTGATATGCAGCAAACTTTCCTAAATCATACACAGGTCTCTTTATGGTGGTTAATTTAGGAGTGATGTAAGTTGAAAGAAGAATATTATCAAAACCAACGATGGAGATATCTTGAGGAACATTCAAACCAAATTCTTTTATAGCACTTATTGCACCTATTGCCATTTCATCATTTGCACAGAAGAAAGCTGTTGCAATATTATTACCATTTTTTTCCAAATAATTTTTCATTGCTTTATATCCACTTTCTTCTGTAAAATTACCATTTAAAATATCTCTTTTGTCTATATTAATTCCCTTATTTTTCAATTCATTTTTAAAACCCTTAAATCTTGTTTTATCTTCCATTGAATCTAAAGCACCATGCATATAACCTATTCTTCTATGCCCCAGTTCATATAAATGCCTCGCAACTATTTTTCCACCTTTTTGGTTGTTTATAATTACGCTAGATACTTTAGGCATTTTTATTTTTCTATCCATTAATACCAACGGAATATCTCTTTTCGAAAGCATTTCAATATGTTCTCTAGTAATATGACTTGATAACAACAAAGCACCATCAACAATTTTGTTGTTTAACAAATCGACTGATGCTGCTTCTTTATTCTCCAGTTCACAAAAAATAATTAAATTATATCCATACATAACAGCTACATCTTGAATTCCCCTGACCAACTCTTGATAATATGGCCCTCTTATCTCATGAACAACCAACCCTATTAAATTTCTTTTCTTTCCTTTCAAACTTCTTGCAAATGTATTTGGTTGATAATTGAGTTCATTAGCAATTTTCCAGATTTTTTCTTTAGTTTTTTGACTTATCTTTGGGCTATTATTTAATGCGTAAGACACAGTAGATATTGAAACACCTGCTTTTTTTGCAATATCTTTTATCGTGGCCATTTTAACACCTCCAGTGAAACGTATCACCTCTTTGTTATTTCTATTTTACCACTAAATACTCTTCAAATAACTTTTTCAGTTTATTTCATTTTTTGTAATTTGCCTATGACCTATTATATACTTTTAATCTAACAATCCTACAAAAACAGCAAATCTTTTGTGTGTTTTTTCTTTTCTATATGAATAAAAATACTCAGTATTTACATACGTATCGATCATTGAATTCTCAATATTTATTATTCCAACTTCTCTCAATTGAATTTCTGCAACTTTCCACAAATTAATATAAATTTTTCCATCTCTTTGCTTTGCTATTTGGCTTCCATATTTTTTTATAAATTTTTCTGCAACATCCATACCAACTTCAAAACTTTCCGGACCAATTGATGGTCCTATACTTACAAAAATATCTCGTGGAGTACAATTAAACTTTTCAAGCATTTTCATAATTAAACTTTTCGGGGTTTCAATTAAAGTTCCACGCCAACCTGAATGTGCTACTCCTACAACATTTTTAATAGGGTCATATGCTATTATAGGCATACAATCAGCATACTTTGTAACTAGGAAAATTCCTTTTGTATCAGTTATTAATCCGTCTGTCTCTTTTATTACGTTATTCCAATACACTCCGGTTAAATGTGATTCATCAACATATTCTATTTTTTTACCATGAACTTGATTGGTAAAAACCAGTTTATTCAAATCAATTTTCAATTTATCAGATAATAGGTTATAATGTCTCCGAAAATTTTCATTATTAAATGATAAATCTAGTTCTTCAATATCAGTATTTTCCGTACTAATTTTTCTTGTAGTAATAAAATGATTTAAACTTTTAAACTGTGACAATAATCTTGATTGACAGATTGTTATCCCATTTACATCCCTGCAAATATAATTTCCTATTTGCATATTTTCCTCCCTGATATTTATTTTTTGCTGATATATTTAATTTTTTCACTTTTTAAATTTATAACTACGTTTATTATACTAAAAATTAAGATTACTATCGATAGCATTCTAAACGAGCCTTTAAATGAAAACATATCAGCTAACTTTCCAAAAAGCGGAAAAATTATAATCATATAAAAGCTATAAACCATTGAACACATTGAAAGAATAGTTGCTCTTTTTTCACTGGGTATGTTCTTGTTAACAAAATCATTGTAGACAATAAACAATATTCCAATAATTCCGCTCATAGATATATTAAAAATGTATGGTATTTTCGATACTAAGCCAAAAGACAATAAAGAATAGACTAAAGGTAATATCATTAATATTATTTTTAATCCAATCCTCTTTTCTATTTTATGTGTAAAATATGACATTGTGGCACTAAATAGACCTGATATTGCCATTATTATTCCTATTTCAAATTGATTAAATCCAATTGATAAAAAATAATTTTGCAAATAAAAAAACAAAGTAGTTCCAATAACAAATATACCTTCTATAAAAAAGATTAAATACAAGACATCTTTTCTGTTCTTTAGATATTTTAAACTTTCATATGCGTTTATAAAAACAGCTTTTAATGATTTTATCTGATGTTCTTCTTTTATCTTGGGTTCTTTAAATGTTAATGATTGAATAATTGTAATTAATCCCAAAATAACTACATAAATAAAAACCAGTTCATATTTTATTTTTGCAACATATCCCCCTAGTACATATCCACTAATCATACCTATTTGAGTTATTAATTCTATTTTTCCAGCAATTTTCATATATTCATTATCATGCTTTATTTCTTTTAAAGAATCATATATTAAAGCTTGACCAGCCCCAGATTCTAAATTATATGATAAAGCCATTAAAGACATAGCTATAGCAAAATTATAAAAACTGTTTCCATATAGCATTGTTATATTTGATATAACCCACATTATTCTACCTAATGTTCTACTTGTTTTTCTTCCAAAAATATCTGCTATTGCACCAGTCGGAACCTCCATTAAAAATGAGGTAATATGGAATATTCCTTCTAATATTCCTATTTGAGTTAAACTCATTCCTTTATATGCTAAATAAAGCATCCACACTGTGGATATCAAATTAAAGTTACTCAAAAAGGTATAAACAAATTCTTTATTTATATTCTTTTTTAGTTGAGTTGTATATATAATATCTATTTCCATCTTTTACCACCTTTAATTATTTCAAAATTTTTGTGTATATTTAAAATAAAAAAAGCCGAAAAGCTTAGCTTTCGGTGCTTTAAAAATATTAAATTAAAAAAAGAACAATGAATAAAAAGCTTTTTTTATAAAAATTTACTGATTAACTCTTCTTCCTTTTTCCAAATTTCTTTAATGTCTTCTTCATTCCATTTCATACTTAAAGTTCTTTTTTCAAGCTCATCTCTTTGAAGTATAAATTCATTAGCAAGCGTCTTATTTTTTGAAAGTTTTAAAACAAGATTTCTCCGCTTTTGCCAGTACTTAACAGCTTCTTTTGTTTCATTTTCAGAAAACAAAAACTTACTGTCAAATAAAAGTGGTTTGTAAACTGACAAGCAGGGACGAGGACTAAGAGTTGCAAAAACTTGAATTTTTCCATCTTTTAGTTTAACTACAATGCTTCCTGTTGTTTCACTTGATATCAAACTCCAGGCATGCATACAAATACTTTTCATTGAGCCATTGAAAATATTTTTTGAATTCGTATGCGTTCTAGTTATTTCAAAAATATCCTTTAAATCTATACTACCTTTTCTCTTTCTTAATTCTTTGCGTGTTAGCGCTCTCCTAAAATCACCTGAAGCTACTTTTGCAATTAATTTTCTTTCAAAAGTTGCTTTGAAATCCACGTCTTTTTCTACAGAAGCTTTAAAATAGTCTTTTCTGATACTCAATGAGTTAGATATAGAATCAAAGCCCTTTACTTCTTTTACTGCCCACTTTCTTCCAGCTGTTTCAAGAACAAATGCTCTATTAAAATCGACTATCATATATGAATTATCATACATTAAATTCTTTTTATACCCACATTTTCCACCCTGACCATATTTTTCGAGTAATTCAATTATAACTTCAACAGCTTCTTCCGCATTTTTTGATCTCTCAAGTGCAAGTCTAACACAATCCATACCAATTAAAGATTCTTCCCTTGAAATTAATTTTGTAAATACTGCTTCATTTCCTATAACAACACCATACTCATTAACTCCCATTTCTGCTCCCCATATCCATGATGGTTTAAAAAGCATACATGCATATGTTTCAGAAACCTGATCAATCCCAATGTATGTACACCTTACTTTCTTTTCACTATGTTTTTCCCTTTCAACAAAAACTCCTATATGTGGTTCAATTGGTTCTCTATCACTGTTTTTTGCAAATATTATTGAATTATCTTTTGTCACATTTGACAAAGCTACAAAAGTATCACACATGTAATTTCCTCCTTATAAGATGAATAATATCATTTTGCATATATTAAAGCTTCTATTTTTTCAACATATCAAAACCTTCTTTTTATTTTTTAATTTGCATAACTATTAATCAGTCACTCAACTTGGCAAACGTTTTAATTCTTCAACATCTTTTCAATAACTTTTTGTAGTCATAGC
>JACDNZ010000023.1 GCA_017656345.1 Thermosipho sp. (in: thermotogales)
AGATTAGTCAAACACATTATGAGAGGAGGCACTTTTGTATCTTAAATTTCATTTTTTGGTGTCTTGACAATGGGGTCCACTTTATTCTATCGCATTGCAAGTTGAAAGAAACACAAACAGGCGGTTATAGATTATGCTTTTAAGTTTTATTCAAAGGTTCAGAGCATTGCAAGTTGAAAGTTGTATATGGTGGCAGAAGAAGACCGGCGGTTTCCAGGGTTTCATTCAAAGCTCTACTGCATTGCAAGTTGAAAGTCTTGATTTATCACTTTATCTAAATCTAATCCTTTAGTTTCATTCAAAGCTTTACTGCATTGCAAGTTGAAAGACACAAAGGAGGAAAAACCTACTAAAAGGGGGTTACGTTTCATTCAAAGCTCTACAGCATTGCAAGTTGAAAGGCGGCCTGCCGTTTGGTGGCGTCATCAGCTTCATAATGTTTCATTCAAAGCCCCACAGCATAGCAAGTTGAAAGTACGGAAAGGAAGCTACCTTCATAATCGGTTACCGCGGCGTTTCATTCAAAGGCATATAGCATTGTAAGTTGAAAGTACAAAGTAAAGGGCGTGGCTAAAGCCCAGTTCCAGTTTCATTCAAAGCTCTACTGCATTGCAAGTTGAAAGGGGTGCTGCAAGATGGCGTTTCGCCTCTGTACTTTGGTTCATAGCATTGCGAGTTAAAAGACTTTTCTCACCGACGGCTTTAAAGTCTTACCTTCAGTTTCATTCAAAGGTCTGCGCATTGCAAGTTGGAAGTGGATTACTACCCTTGTAATCGTCGATTACTATGGGGTTCCATTCAAAGGTTCATAGTATTGCAAGTTGAAAGGTTTTAAGACATATAGAAACAATGTCTTCGGCTTTGGGTTTCATTCAAAGCCCGACGGCGCAGGGGTGCCCGGGGCATTTCATTTAAAGGTCTACAGCATTGCAAGTTGAAAATTATAACGAGAAGGGGCGACAACGTTTGATAGATTTGGTTTCATTCAAAGCTCTACAGCATTGCAAGTTGAAAGATGGTAGCATCTATCTGAAACATAGACCCAGGTCCAAGTTTCATTCAAAGTCTACCGTACTGCAAGTTGAAAGTTATCAGGGCCAATCTGCAAACGGTAAGGAGGAATAAGTTTCATTCAAAGGTCTGTGGCATAGCGATTGAAATGCTAGCTATGTTAAAGCATGGTGAGGGGGTGAGAGAGTTTCATTCAAAAACATGTAGCATAGCAAGTTGAAAGTTCAAATGGGCTACCATAAGCTCTCGCGAGAGTTGTTTCATTTAAAAGCTTGCAGCATAGCAAGTTGAAAAGGTTTCAGGAAGCATTGAACTTATTAAATGAGGTCGTTTCATTCAAAGGTCTACGCATAGCAGGTTGAAAGTTGTTGTTCAATTTTAGTTTCAGTCAAAGGCTGTAGTTTACAGCATTGCAAGTTGAAAGTCTAATTTCAAGGTACGTCGAGGTTCCTCAACAAAACGTTTCATTCAAAGGCATATAGCATTGCAAGTTGAAAGATGCGTAAGCAGGATAAATTATATTTCTCAAAGGCTGTTTCATTCAAAGCTTTACTGCATTGCAAGTTGAAAGTTGGATAGCTTGGGACTGCGCAGCTGGATCAACAACGTTTCATTTAAAGGTTTATAGCATTGCAAGTTGAAAGAACAGCCGGTTAACCCGTCAAACTTTGAAAGGTGCTGTTTTATTTAAAGGACTACAGCACTGCAAGTTGAAAAATAGAAGTTATTGTTAGCTGTGTGGAGTGCTGTAAAGGTTTCATTCAAAGGCTTTAGCACAGCAAGTTGAAAGCCGTTAATCAAGACTCTATTGAGCGGTCTGACGTTTCTATTCAAAAAATGTCTGTAGCGTTGCAAGTTTGAACTATTAGAAGCTTTACTGATTGCCAGGTCTTTAATTGATAGATGAAAAGGAATAAAGAGTTTTCCGCGAAATAATTCAAAGTTTCAATAGCTTTGCAGGTTGAAACTACAAGGAGGTAAAGCCATGAGAATTAGAGTTTTATTGAAAGCGGAAGGGATTGAAAGCTATCCACAGCATCCTAATTACCCGCTAAATGTGGCGATATATCAACTTATGAGTATAGGCAACAAACCGCTTGCTGATAAAATCCATAACGAGGGGTATGAATGTGATGGGAGATTTTACAGGCCATTTTGCTTTACAAGGCCGGAGTTTGAAAACGCCCGACACATAAACCTTGAAAAAGGCAAACAGATATTTGTTAACGGATATGCTAACTGGTTAATTTCAACTCCTTTTGATGAAATTATGGAAGCCATACTTGACGGGATGGCAAAAAGAAAGTCTGTAAAAATAGGGGAAACCGAATTCCCTATTAAAGCTATAGACTATGAGCCCGAACCCAAATTTTCAGAAGAAGAAGTATTTTGGGCACTATCACCGATAGTCGTTCCAATCGCAGCTCCCGATAAACCGTATAACCGATATCTTAATCCATTACAACCAGAATTTTATGAGAAATTAGCAGGAAACGCCTACCGAAAACTGAAACTGCTTACAGGAAAAGAATATAATATAGAATTTTCCATGCATAATCCTGAAAAATATAATGAGGAAAAGGCTTTAAAAATAGGGCAATACCTTGACAGTCAACACCTGGGTTATATGTTTCCTTTGAAGGTAAAAGGGGATCCGGAAGCTCTTAGAAAACTCTATGACTTTGGCGTAGGTGCATTAAACTGCCAGGGTTACGGCATGGTTGCAAACCGCCTGCTGGCGTAAACTGGGAGGGCAAGATATGCTTAATAAACAAGAACAGTTTTTAAAGGGAATAGTAACTAAAATTATAACCCAAAAACCTGAATTTACTTCTTTTTATATTGAAGATGAAAACCATCATTCGTACAGGGCCGTTACCTCAGAGGAAGATATTGTTGAAGGAGACGTAATAGAAATAACCGGATACATTAAAAATGACAGAAGATACGGCCTGCAGTTTAAAGTGACCAACCTTAAACTAATAGAAAGGTCGCAAGAAGTAAATGAACAAGACAGGGAAAAACAAAAAACAGTTAATAAATTATTGGCTATTAAAAAAGTGGGGCCTAAGCTGGCAGAAAAAATTTACGAGCATTTAGGAGCCAATGCAATTGAGGAAATAATATCAAAACCCGATGCCTTAGACAAAGTACCAGGAGTAGGGAAGAAAACAGCAGAATTTATTCGTCAGCAGGTGAAGTTTATTTACGGCAATAGGAAGTTTAGAAAAACTATCGAATACCTCGAAAAATTAGGATTGGATATCACAAACTCGCAGAAGGTATGGGATCATTTCTTTAGAAGCAAGAAGATAGCTTTAGAGGATTTTGTTGCAAAGGTAAATGAAAATCCATATATACTTACTGAAGCGTTGCAGTTTGAGGCGGTAGATAATCTGGCACAGGATAAATTCTTAATTAAAAAGGACAGTTCCAAGCGGTTAGAGGCAGCAGTAATGGAAGGAGTAAAGGAAGTAACCATAAACCGGGGAAATGTTTATGGTAAAATTGACCATGTAGTGAAGCGAGCCAAAAAACTAATAGAGGAAATAGACGGTGAGGAAAGTTTTATAACAGAAGAGAATATTAAAGATAGTCTTTTCAAACTGGTAGATAAAAATGAGCTGCACGTTCCATTAACACCATCAGGGAATCCTGGGCAGAACGTATATATAAAGAAGTTATTTTTTGCTGAAATTCATGCAGCCAGAAGACTTAAAGAAATTAGGCAGACAACACCAGTACCAAAACATTTAGAAACGTTAATTAAGAAGTATGAAATAAATGAAGGTATAACACTGGACAAAGAACAGCGTCAGGCTGTTAGAAGCTTTTGGGAAAACCGTTTTTCCATATTAGTCGGTCTCCCCGGTACGGGTAAAACCACAACTTTAAAGAGTATTATTTATACTGCAACAGAACTGGATCCTTCAGCAAGAATTTTACTCTTGGCCCCAACAGCAAATGCAGCAAAACTTATGAGCAAGGTTACAGGTGGGATACCTGCATACACCATGCATAAGGGTCTGAACATTCACAATGCAGAAGAAGGCAGTGATTACCATTATCTGGACAATCCACTGCCGTATGATATCGTCATTGTTGACGAAGCAAGCCTCATGGGCACCATGATGTTTAAAAATCTTTTGATGGCCATTGGAAACAACACAAGGGTATTGCTGATCGGTGATTACAACCAGTTGCCCAGCGTGTCAGCTGGAAAGGTTCTTTATGATTTAACCCAAACCATGCCATTTGTCGAACTAAAAACAATTCACCGGCAGCCAGAAGAAAGTTCAATCCCTTATATCTGTCGTGATATTTTAGAGGGCAGGGTGCCAGAGTTTAAGTATGACGATGCTGAATTTATCGAAGAAAATGATCCGGAGAAAATAAAACAAATAATATTCGATAAACTAAATATGTACGGAGATAAAAAAGGAGATAACGTGCAGGTTTTATCTCCAAGAAAGCAGGGCGTGGACCTGTCTGTAGAAGACCTGAACCCGATGCTGCAGGAGTTTTATAACCGGGAAAACAGGTCCCAATATCCTTACTGGTACAAAGACAAAGTAGTCCAAACGGAAAATAGATACGATTTGGGTGTAATAAACGGAGATATAGGAGAAGTAAAAACAATAAACGATGAAGAAATAGAAGTTTATTTTAAAGACGAGGACATCAGCGTCAGTTACCCCCTGGGTGTTATAAGTGACAATTTAGAGTTAGCTTACAGTTTAACAGTTCATAAAGCAGAGGGCCTTCAGTTTCCCGTAGTTATAATACCTTTAATATTGGAGTTTGGTAAAAACATGTTATCAAAGCAAATGGTTTACACTGCCTTTAGTAGACCAAAAGAAAAGCTTATTGTAATTGGCGAAAAAGCAGCACTAGAGCTAGCAGTAAAAAATGACGTAGGATTGAAGAGATTGACAAGTCTTAGAAAAAGAATTGAAAGCAGTGATTAATAAGTTCGCAAATACGCACTAATTTTAAACAAATAGCATATTTGCGAAAAAATTAATAGAATATCCATTAGAAACATTTTAATATCAACTTTTTTAAGACAGTTACATTCTAAGAAAATATTTATTAAGAGTTGTAAGTTGTATATGCTTGACAGTTCGCTTATTGTTTCTTGGGTTACATTCTAAGAAAATACTTATTAAGAGTTGTAAGGCTTCATAGCGCGGGCGCGTTTGGTAACTACCTTGCCGCGCGTGGTTACATTCTAAGAAATTACTTATTAAGAGTTGTAAGTAGGGGTATGGCGGCCGGAGGGGAAACCCTCCGGTGTTATTACATTTGAATACCGCGTCGAAAATATTACGGTCAAAGTTTTCCGTAAACGTAAGTTTACGGAAAATATCAATTAAAAATGAGCAGGAAAACAATATATGTGTATGGTAAAATGTAAATAAAGAGACGTTTTGGCAATAATTTAATAAGCACAAGGAGGTCGCAGTAAATGGATGCAAAACATTTAAACTCTGTGTTAGCAGCCAGCAATAAAGTACTGAAAGATCATTTTAATTTTGAAACAGAATACCTGGCGCCAAAGTTGGGCGAAAATCCGTTAATACCCAATAAAATGCATTCCAGTTACTAATACTACATACGGAGTAATTGCTTTAACTGGCGCCAGTTTGTTGACAATTAGCACCCAACCAAAAACAAGTGTAAATCAAATACTCTCCCCCTCTCTCTCCATCTTTTCCGATGGAGAATTATTTTAAGTCCGAAAGTTTATTTAGTAAAATATAATCAAAGGTTCCTCTGAAAACAAATTGCCAATTTTTCCGTTATTTGCATTTTACGACAAAATTCGACATATATTTCGAGGCTCTCATTTCGATTTTAAGCCGCTTTAAAATACCTGCCAAGGGGTTTTCCCTTTGCTTTCTATTTTTAAAGCCTCTAAACGGCGTACACGGGCTCGGGGTTTCTATCCCTTTTATATCAAGGGTTTTGGAGGTGTTAAAAATGGCAGATGACTTGCAAGTTAAGCTATACAAAGAAAAAGACCGTAGATTACGCCAGATGCCGGAAATTATTCAGGACTTCATCTACTCTCTCGATACCAGCACTTCCATTCGCACGCAAATAGCGTACTTGAAAGACTACACCGTATTTTTGGAATTTCTCGTTACAATGGTGCCGGAATTTATAGGTAGAGAAATTAACTCCTTCTCCCCTTCTGATTTTGACAAGCTGACGGAAAGAGATATAAGAGACTTTTTAAGCTATCTTGCTATGTATAGAAAAAGTTATAAAAATCGAAGCGGCAAAGAGATTACCCAAGTTTTCACCAACAGCCCAAAAGGGCTGGCCCGCAAGTTAGCTTCATTACATACACTGTTTAACTGGATGTCAAAAAGAAAATACATTAAAAATGACCCAACCAAGCACGTGGAAATTAAAATTAAAGAAAAACAAGAAATACGTGATAGATTATACCATGACGACCTTGCTAAATTTCTGAATATCATCATAAATGACGTTAATGTAGAGTCTGCACATGCTCTAAAATTTCAGCAGCGGGTTAAATTCAGAGATTATATTATAGTGCTCATTCTCGGTTTCACCGGCATTCGCATTTCAGAGCTGGTACAGTTAAACGTAAGCGACATCAGTATTGAACATAAAGTCATGGTTGTAACTCGCAAAGGGGGCAACCAGGCTAAAATTTATATTCCGGAAGAAATAATCCCGGATTTGAGTAAGTATTTAGAGGAAAGAAAAAAGATTACAGATGTTGAGACTATGCATAAAGATGCTCTTTTCCTCTCTTTGCAAAAAAAGAGGATCAACGACAGGACTGTTAGATACATGTTAAAAAAATACAAAGAACGAAGCAATATAGATATTGAAAAAATAACGCCGCATACTTTCCGTAGGTCTTTTGCAACCATGTTTTATAACAAAACCAGAGATATTGAGTTGACCAGAGATGTTCTTGGCCACAGTTCTGTAGAGACAACAAGAAAATTTTATGCTGACAGTACGGAGGAACGCAAGAGGGAAGCAATGAGAAGCTTCAGTTATGATAACCTTAAACAAGAAAAAAATATAGAATTGACTAAATCGAAATTGCAAAAATTAGCTGAGAAAACAGGTATATCAGTTGAAGAACTTTTAGCTGAAATAGCAGCGAATTCTGATTAGCCTTCCCTCAGAATAGATTTAATTGCTTGGCTTGAGCCTTAATATATAACGGATTAAACCTACAGTAAGGATCATGAGTACTCCCGTTAGGTGAACTTTTCTCTGTCTTCTCCCTTTCCTTCTGTACGAACAGGCACTTGTTTTAGGGTAATAAAAACGCTCGGGTACATTACCCGAGTTTTGTTTTGAGGGTTTTTAAACTTTTCTAATTAACAGAATTTATCTTTGGCATTAACCCGGCTATAGCCCCTGCGTTTAAGCAGAATTAATCGCCGGCTTACCTTTTTTGGAGATAATATCTACTGCTCTGACAGCTCAATCACCGTCTTTTTGATCCCTTTCCTACAGATTAATCCTTTTTGCTCTAACTTCTGCAATCTTCGGTACACCGGCCCGGGACTTCTATAACCAAGTAACTTTTGAAGTTTACTTACTGTCAAACCTTCATCTGCGTATTTCTCGATAACATGTAAAATATCATCATCAGTAGCCTTTTTTTGGCGATTTAAAATGTTTTTTTCATCTTTAATTAAACAATCATAGCAGGAATTAAATTTATCTGATTGAGGAAAATCAAGGTCTACTCTATCTCCAACCTTCAATTCACTTCCACATTGACGGCAATGCGGTGGATCTCCCTGTTTCTTTAAAAAATAAAGTGTCCTGTAATCCAAGATATAATAATCCAGATTCATTTTTCCCTCCCTAATACTAATTTTTATCGCAAGCGGCGACCATCCTTATTTTTAAAGGAATAGTGTAAATTCACATCATTATTAATTAAGTCTTTTTGCGGCTCCAGCAATGAAATGATACGGTGATTAGAGTTGACATATATTCTATTTCTGGCCTTTTTTATGCTAGCACTATTCAAAAAGAATATTTCAATCAAGTTACGTAACATAAAACTATCCCCTTTTGAAGACATGGCTATCTCTATAAAGCCGTTTCTATTATCATGCAAAAAATCCTTTTGTATCAATTTAGATTAAGCCACCACGTCTTTAACCACCCAATTATCTCAAAAAACCTCTAATCGTCTTAATAGGCTTTTATTTTTTTTTTGCAGCCAAGGTGCAAACAGCATGAAAAGTCCCACGTTTAACCTTCTCTCCCGAATATCCGTAATAGCAGATTAGTTTATCTTGCATCATTCTGAGGGCAAACATTTTTTTATCTTTAGGAACTTTGCTAACGTTTCTTAATAAAATATCCCTTATTTCCAGCACTTCCGGGTCAACTTTTCTTTTAGATATTTCTCTTTCTGGTACAGCCATTTTAAAAAACTCCTTTCTGATTTTATTTAAACATAAGAATTAATTAGTCAAAATCAAATTCCAAACCCCAATATTGCCCGTTTTTCTTTAAGACTAAAGTCGCGTCAAAAAATTTTCCTTTCTTCTGCGAGTACATTTTTTTTACACCTGCCCGTCCGGACCTTAACAGTTCTTTGGCCAAACTTTTAGTCATTTTTTTCTTAAACTTACTTAAAAACTTATCATTCTTCCACAAAGCAAAATTGCAGTCATCGCTAGAACAACTAAATGCCTTAGCAGTTTCAACTACAACATTGCCACAATCGGGACATTTGCCAATTTTTTCACCAGTCCCCTTGGTATTATCTAAATGCATTTCAAATCCCCAATACCCATTCTCCTTTTTAACTAATTCCAATTCACAGTTAAATTTACCACCGGTTTTCGGGCTGACCATATTCTCGATCTTTGCCTTGCCTGATTTCAACAACTTTTTAGCAAGAGTTTTTGTCATCCTTTTCTTAAACCGCTGCAAAAACTTATCATCTTTCCAGAGAGCAAACTTACATCCATCCTTATAATTGGCGCAGCAAAACCCCTTTCTGTATTCAATAACATCACCACCACATTCAGGGCATTTCCCAATAACTTCTTTTTCGCTGCTTGCGAAACTAATTGTGCTGTTAGAGTTTTTTATTTTTTCCACCCCATTTTCTATCAAATTGATAATTTCCTTTAAAAATTCCCGTCTGGTATACTCCCCTTTTTCAATATCTTTCAACTTCTTTTCCAATCTTCCGGTGTAATCAGTATCCATCAACTGCTTAACAGGAAATACTTCGACCAGCCTTTCTCCCATGGGAGTAATATAAAAGGTTTTACCCTTTTTCTTAACATAGCCTACTTCTTGAATTTTCTTCAGGGTCTCAGCCCTGGTTGCGTCAGTGCCGATACTGTAACCCTTTAAGATGTTTTCAATATCCTCCACATTCCTACCACAATTTTGCATTGCTTTCAGCAGAGTTTCTTCAGTATAATGCTTGGGCGGCTGGGTCTGTTTGGCCAATATTTCAAAACCCAATAAATCCACACTTTCGTTTTCCTTCACATCTGGGCAAAGGTTGTCGTCATCATCTTTTTTACCGCCGTAAACTTCTAGCCATCCTTGGGAAAGTAGTATCTTTCCCTTGGTTAAAAACGAATACTCACCAACCATGGTTATAACCTTGATGTTTTCGTATTCAGCAGGGGGCATGAACTGGGCAACAAAGCGTTTTACTATCTCGTTGTAGACGATCTCTTCCCTTTCCCCTAAACTTTCGGGAATTATGTAGGTGGGGATAATTGCAGGATGAGAATCCACCTTCGAGCTGTCGAAAACGTTTTTGGTTTTCTTGAACTTAATCTTATGCTTATAAGGAAAATTCCGAGAAACAATCTCAAGCACTTCTTTTGCTCGTTCAATTTGCTCCGGCGTTTCTTCTAAACGCCGGCTGGAGGTCCTGGGATATGTAATATAACCGCTTTCGTATAATTTTTGGGCAGTTTTTAGCACCTGCTCCGAATCCCAACCGTTGTACTTTGAAGTAATATAGCCCTGCAGGTCTGTCATGTTAAACAACTGCGGGGCATAGCTTTTAGTCTTTTTCCTCTCAATACTTGCAACCCGCCCGGTATCCTGCTGCTTCAACTTGGAAAGGATATTCTCTAAATCTTCTCGCCTGTTGAATTTGGAGTTTTTTTGCTCATTAATATAGATACCTTTATACCGGCCGTTTTTTGTTTCAAATTCACCATGAAGTTCAAAATAATCTTCGGGTACAAAGTTTTTAATTTCCTTATCGCGATCATACACAAGTTTGACCGTTGGCATGATTACTCGGCCTATTTTTAAGGTAGTGCCATTGCCGTATTTTAAAGTAGCTACTGAGGTAAAATTAATTCCAAGCAGCCAGTCTGCTAAAAGACGCGAGTATCCTGCCTCCTGTCGGTTTTTCATTTCAGAAATATCTTTTAAGTTTCGCATTTCTTTCCGTACTTCTTTTGGCGTATGCTCGTTTAAAAGAAACCTTTTAACCGGTTTTTTTGTGCCCGAGCTTTTTATAATTAAATCGCAAATTATTTCTCCTTCCCTGTCATCATCACCGGCATGAACTATCTCCGTAACATCCTGGCGGTGTATAAGCTTTTTAATAATTTCAAACTGTTTTTTTACACCTTTATCATCAATTACTTTATATTTAAAAGTTTCCGGCACAAACGGAAACTTCTCTAATTTCCAGGGCTCCATTTCCGGGTCATAATCCACGCTGTCCCAAAGAGCAAGCATGTGCCCGTACGCAAATGTAACAACATAACCATTACCTTCAAAGTAGCCCTCATGCCGCTGATTTGCATTTAAAGCTCTGGCAATGTTTTGGGCTACCTTCGGTTTTTCGGCAATTATCAACTGCATACATGTCCTCCTAACTTATGCTTTGATTTTTTGGCCAATCATTTCTACAACGGTTATTAACTGGTTGGGGTTAGACAGTTTTCCTTCTAAACACTGATCAATAATGGCAATAGTAGTTTCGAGAAACATCTTGTCACTGTCATTTACTCGTTTCGCCTTTTCTAACAACTGGTTTTTATGGTGCAACAACTGCTTTTTAACCTGTGGCGTCAAAAGCATCTCCCCTCTTTAAAATACTAGAAGGGATAAGGCAACTCCCTACCCCTTGAAATTTTTGTTAAGTTGTCTGCAAAAAAGCCTCGAGATTAACCTTACCATATTTTTTTCTGCTTTTTAGCAACTGCGGCAGGTTCCAAAGCATCGGGTTTACACTCCGTCTGCCGAAAAAAGTAATACCCACCAGCTGCTCGTCCAAAACATCAAGAACCGCAATAATGTCATCATCTATTAAGTAGTAATCGCCAAAAAGATGTTTTACCTTCCCCTCATCATACAGCTGCTGCAGGTGGCAATTCAGCTCACTTTTAGTCTTAAAAACCGGATTTTTTACCCTGCTGTTCCATCTCAACAACCCGTGGTCTGTATTGCGAAACTTTTTACTTCCTTCCTCATACAAGCGAGACATCTATGCCACCTCCATTTATGAATTGACAATTATTTATATTTCTATTATACAATATTTGTGTTGTGTGGTCAAACTATATAACACCAAAATGTATACGCAAGAAGAATTAACAAAACATATATATTGTGTTATAATATAAATAAGAAAAATAGAAACTGAATAGAAATTTTATTTCGGGGGTTAATAGAATGAAATATTTAAGGGAAAATCCATGAGGGGATAGCCAAGTTATGCTATCACCCTCATAATAAAAAACGCACATTCTATCCAAACCCACAAGCAACAGGAAAACAAAAAAAGCGTGTGGAAATTTGGTATAGGATTCTAAAAAGAGGGTGAGGCATAATGAAAATGGCTACCAAAAAACAGGCAAAGTTAATAAATGATTTAACATACAGGCTTTATGAACTCAGCAGTGATAAGGACAAAAATATTCTAATACCTTTCAAAGAAGCACTGGAGTTTCCCTATGACACTGCCCAAAGAATGATTAAAGACTTAAAGGCAAAAATTAAGGAAACGGAAATTGAGGTATTTCTTAAAGAGCCTACAGGCTATGCGAAACGCTATATTAAGTTCATGCCAATACAGATTATTCAAAACTACAAAGTAATTAAAAAAATAAGAGTGGACATAGAGAACAGGACCGCAGAAATAACTACAGAAGATGGCCAGGTAATTGAGATAGCGGATCCGGAAAACAAACTGCTGCGGAAAGACAGGGGTTATTTATACATCCACAACCTGTACGACATGCTGAAACAAGCTATAGACCACAATATAAGGGTAAATATATTTAAAACAGACAAATATTACATTTACCATGAAGACAAAAAAAGAGATGCCGAACTAATTGAGTGGATCAAGGTGTTCAATAGAATATTGAAGGCAACCTACGGAATATTGCCGGAAAGCCCTACTTATAATAAAGTAAATTTTAAAGACACATTCCAGTTAATCAAGGAAAGAGATGAAAAACTTTTCAGGATACTAAGCGAAATGAGCGATGAGAAACTGGACCGGTTTAACGAATTGATTTACTTTGCAAAGAAAAATTACTACGGCTTAGCATTTGAAGACCAGCAGGTAACCAGATTGTAAGCTTACGGTATTCACCGCGACACATTACCTCCTAAAAGGCTGGGTGATATCACCCGGCCTTTAAAATTAATCTGATTGAATTTTGCGGTTTAAGCTGCATTTTTAGTATACTTTTGGTTTGTAAAAACCGAGGCTCTGTAAGCCATTCTAAGGCGTTTTAAAAACGCACCAAGGGGTATAACACCTGTAAATAAGAGATTTCCATAAGGAAAAGAGAGAGGCTTTTCACTCCAAGCCTCTCTTTTCTTTTGAGAGTTAGAAAGATGCACCAAATTCCTGATGGGGCAAGGGAGAACTTCGTCAATAGCAAAAGATATACGAAACGTCTTATCCCTTCCCTACCCCCGCTTCCCCGCTGATTCCTCCCTTCTACCAAACACCTTTTAATTACTCTCTTTTCTTCTTTTTTCTTTTCTTTTTTCTTTTTTCTTTTTCTCTTTTCCCCTCCAAAAAGCCGGCCCAATATATCGCATAAACTAAAACTTACGGGAGAAAGAATCATTAAAGATGGGGCCGAGGATGCATTGAATCGTTTCGTATATCTTTTTATATAAGCGAAGTTATACCCTTCAAAAATAACGAGAAAGGAAAATGGCTACCAGGCTAAACCTGTGTTTTTAATTTCCTCAATCTGCTTATCCGTCAAGCAGTCAAGGCCAGGAACCCTCCTTCTCAGGGAAGCAAACCTTCCCTCACTTTCACTTTATCACCCCATCGCCCCGGGCAGGGATTAACTTTAACATGTTTCTCTTTTCCTTCCTAAAAAAAAGAGAGAGCACATATTAGTGCTCCCTCTTTAATATTTTTTATTTTTAGGGGATAAAATCTATCCCCTCCTCCTTACGCATGAAGACGGTAGACGGTAAACTTATCCGTCCTCATGCGTTTCTCCGAGGGCGGAACCCTTTCAAACCCGGGGACGGGTGTCATCGCGACAACATCTCCCGGGTACGCCTGGGCAGCAATAATACTACCCACAATGAGCACTTCCGGGTCAACTTCCCGGATTGCCTTAATGATCTTCCGCCCGTCCTCGTCACCTACGAACCGGGTGGTAACGAGGATTTCTGATACTTTTTCCTCCACCGGTTTGGCGTTAATCACCAAACCACTAGATGGAACCTCTATAAGTTCATCTCCATCCTGGAACCTAATTGAATGCGGGGTGCAGTTAATCACCCTTACCCCATTCTTGAAAGAAAAAATCGAATTTTTAATACTCATTTTTCTCCCTCCTCTTTTTTTTCCCACTCCGGCGAGCAAAACTTTACCCGCCTTACCCTTTCCACGCAATCTTGCTTAGGAAAGGAGTGTATGTTTTTTTATACTTACTTTAAGTGTATCACACTTTTTCCCATAATGCAATCTTTATAATGTGTTTTTTAATTTTATAGAAAGAAATCAGATTCTCTTTCTAAACTATGCGCTCAGTTCTTTTTGCTCTTTTAACAACAAACGTCTAACCTTCTGTTTTATTCTGGTTAATGCATTATCTACAGCTTTTTTGTTACACCCAATATCCTCCGCAATTTCACTGTACTTCTTCCCCTGAAGATAATATCTTAGCACATTTAATTCCAACTTCGACAACTGTTCTAAAAAGAAGCTCCATTTTTTCTCCCAATCTTTTTCATCTTCCTTTTTTAACAGTATATCTTCAGCACTGGGAACACTGGAAATATAATTTATTAAAGGTGAATAATAACTACTACCACTATAATTATTTTCCGTTACTGGTTTGTCTAAAGAAACTGCTTTATTTAACGGCTTATGCTTCTGGCGGTTGCTCATGGTGATAAAGGTCTTAACCCTTCGAGTAACAACCATTTTAGCAAAACCTTCAAAACGAGAGTCATTAACTACTTCGGGATCATAATCACGAACTGCCGTCCAAAAGCCAATAAACCCTTCTTGAAAAAGGTCATTGTAATCAGCTCCGGGAGCATATAACGATTTTACGACATTAAAAATCATGGGCTTAAATTCTTTTAACAACAACTGCAAGGCTGTCTCGTTGCCTTCTTTTGCCTTAAAAACTAACTCGGTAATTTTTTTCTCATCCACCATAACTACCCCTTTTTGCGATGATTGTGCTATGTTCTTGCAAAAAAAGTTTTATACAGTTGTATTATACAAAATATATGTGTTTAGTACAAGCTGCATACTATCTACATTCCGTTAATTTTTCGACTTCTTCCTTTGCCAATAATCCACTATTTAGCATTAAGACAACTCCCCTATCATTTGTAACTATAAGCAAAAAGAGAGAAGTGAATAATCACCTCTCTCCTGCTGATTACATTCCAAACAGTAACTGGCCTTCAATGATATTTCGTTTTGCCTTACCTTTAACCCGCTTCCGCATTTCTTTAACTTCATCTTCTTCAATCACGCTAAACGAGAAAATGTCAAGCTGGCCAGTTACTGCAGTTTCATTTTCATTTTCTGCTGTCTTCTCGGCAGTTTCAAAGATAACCGGTTCTTCGGGTTCTTCCTCAAAGCCAAAGGCGTCAAGGTCTTCTTCTTTGAGCGTGATTTTACCCTGCAGTGCCTTAAAGAGTAACGCTGCTCCCGATTCATCTCCGGCATCTCCCATGCTGCTGAGCATGTCTTCACTAAATACACCTTCCAACGCCAAACTGGCCTTTTTCTTGGAGCCTATCAGCTTTATCGCATCTTCCTGCAGGCTGTCTTTATAGTAGCTGTAGTAAATTCTACATTCCTTATCCTGGTTCGGCCTCCAGGCCCGTTTCTCGGCCTGCCGAATTAATTTCACGTCATAGTGTTCCTCAAAGAAATAACACGTAGGGAATGCTATGATATCCAAGCCGGTCTGCACAAGAGCCGGGTTTAATACCATAACCTCTACTCCCTTTCTGACCTGCTCGTCAATCCAGCTTTCTCTCTTTTCCAGAGGAACACTAGCTTTAAGCTCGGCGACCTTGAAACCTGCCCTGGAAATAATATCTATAATGCGTTTGTTTACCCCTTTGTCGCCAGTATAGGTAACATAAACTGCTACCCGCCTGCCCTCTTTCCGCTCCTTTCTGATAGTTTCCAACAGCTTCTTTTCTTTTGGTAAAAGCCTGTTGGAAATATCAATCTTGGGAGGACGGGCAACCTCCAGAACGCCTTTATAATAAATCGGTTCCTGGTCCGGCATGTCGGGGTAGCTCAATAACGCATGGAGATATGAACCGCCCAGGTTTTTATCTGGATGTTCCCTCATAAACTGCACCATTTGCCGCTTCAACTGCTCATAATTTTTCTTCAAATCCGGAGTCATTTCTATTTCGTGCTTGTAATATCTTAGTGGCGGCATTGGAATGTTCATGTCCTCTAATTTCCTGCTGACCATAGTATCAGCGAGGAAGTAAGTATAAAGCAACGGGGAAATACCGGGGATTTCATTCCATCCGGTGCTCGTTTTCTTACCTTTGCCCGATTTATTATACTGGTCATTGGAAATATACTCTTTAGTCACCTTTTTCCTGCGGCCAAAATGGTCAATAAACAGGTTAACGTCTTCATAACGATAACCCAACTCGACCATTCTACCAGGCATCATACGCCAGAACATGTAATAGAGGTCTGACGCCTTTCCGCCAGTCATGGTCGCAGTTAATCCGAGTTTAATCTTGGATAGTTGACAAAGAACACCAAAGGTAACTCCTTGAGCACTTTCTCTCGAATAGATATGGCACTCGTCTGCAATTAGGACGTCAAACGAGTTTTTGCCAAACTTCTTCAAGAGAACATCGGCAGCATTCACCGTGCGGTAACCTTTCTGTTCAAAGGCACTCCAGAGTATAGAACCGCATTCGGTAAGTACAATCTTATAAACCCCTTCGTACTTACCGGCTTTGGCTTTACGGAGGTCTTCACCTTCCAACGGGTTACCGTCAAGGTCAACGTAAGGAGAAGCGTTCTTGTTCTTGTTTTCCGTAAAAAGAAGGTCTATATTTCCGGCGCGGATTTCTTGCACTTCCCACTGGGTTAATGGTGTGCCATCCGCTTTTACAAAAGAGCGGCACCGGGCGTTTTTTGTGCTCTTGGTTCCCGGGCGTTTGTGCAGATTTTCAAGGTACTTAACATCATCAAACAGATACTCGCCTTTTGTGTAAAGAAACCCTCCACACTCCGGGCAAGTTAAACCATTATGGAAAAAAGAACTTCTCCGAATAGGAGGCTGATAATGCTTGACCATCAAATCTGCAGCGTTTTGAATTTTATCGAGCTCATCCAAGCTGATATAAAAATCATAAGCTTTATTGAGCCTGCCGCCCAGCTGTTCCAAGAGTTTATCAGATGTGGTGACGCCTTTGTACCCCATAACTTCTCCCTTGTGGTTATACTGCTCTTTCAAAAGCACTACCGGTTTTTTATATTTTTTATCCAGGCGGCGAGCAGCCACTTTCATGAGATTTATGGGGATATCAACTATCTTGCTGATAACTGCACTTTTTTCATCAACTTCCACGCTTTCAATAAAGTCCGCAATCTTCTTTAAGTTTTTCCTGTTAAACCTTTCGTTGGCGGTGAAACGAATCTGGTAATTACGCTTCACCCTATCCTTTGGCATCAGGAAAAACTCAACGCCCTGCGGTTTTTTGGGGAGGTCTTTAACATCCTTAAAAGACAAAATCTCATAAAACTTGGGCTTGATACCCATAGGTGTTAGCGCCTGCTTGATCTGGCGTTTCCACTTCGGTATCAAATGCCCCTGGGCGTAAACAATAATACGCCCTTCTTTCTTCTTAAAAACCTCCTCTAGCAAAGCGATGGAAGTTTTTATACTGGTGAACGTTTTCCCTATACCGGTGCCACCATTTAAAAATATGCTGAATTTGCCTGCTTTTGCAGCATTAACAATTCCCTGCCCGATAATCTGCTGGCGTGGGAAAAGCTTTGTAAGTTTCCCGCCTTCCATTCTAATCGGGCTTTGGAATATAGGGTTAATCGGGTCGCCCACATTGTAATGAGCTTTCTCGCTTTCCAAAGTTGGAAGCACAAACTCCTTAATCAAATCAAGAAAGCTCATGTTTTGGTCAAGCGAAACATTTTCCTCAACGGGCAGCTTTATTTCACCTGATTTTAACCCTTCTGATTTGAGGTTGCGGACCAGTTCAGTATCTACAGCTTCGTCAATAACAATAACCTTGGGAGCTTTGCCCGTATAGTCGAAGCCCTTACACTCCCTGACCAGTCCTTTATCAGAGAGCTTGTTATAAAGCCACTGTCTCCACTCCGGGATTAAGCCTGTCTGCAGATTACTCTGCAGCCAGTTAAAAACTGCCTCAACTTTGTTTTCTCCCCGGTGAACACGCAGTACCCGGTCACTGTCGTTCCATATCACTGCATGAACACCGTCACCAAGGTTTTCATCAGTAGTGCGGGCTTCAACTCCGACATAACCGTTTTTAATAGAAGCTATGTCGTCATAACCTAAACTGTTCTTTAAACCTTTCTGAAGGTTACTCATAAAGGCTTTAAGCTCTTGCTTTGAAAGAAAACTGAAAATACCATACCGTAACGTAAGTCCATCATCTTTTTCATCAAAGAACAACGCCTTTGCCTTATAAAACTCACTTCCTACACGGAAGGTCTTATACAGATAGGGTCTTAATTTCTCTCGTGTTTCCTCAACCATTTCCAAAAGAGCCTTGCCTTTATGGATAATATTTTCGTGGTTAGTTTGGCTAATCGCTTGAAGCAGGTCTTCCAATATTTCAAGTAACCGGGGCTGTTCTTCCAGCCCCTGTTTTTCTTTGGCCAACTTCTCCCGATAGTAACTGTAGTACCAACTATCACTTTTGCGTTCCTCTGCAAGTTGTAAAACCCATTTAGTATTGGTTTGCAGACTGGCCAAATTGTCAAAGAACCTTTCTAAATCCATTTTTTAACCTCCTCCTAACCATTTTCAGCCACTCCTCAAAAAACCTAGTTGCCCTTCAGAAGAATATCCCCCCGGGCATTGGTAATTTCAATAAAGGGGACTATTTTTTCAACTTCAGTAATCACTATTTTGTCATCTTCCTCGACCTCATGAACCTCTATAACTTTCTGGCTGCCACCGGCAATCAAAACATTTCCGCGAATACCGTCAAAGGCACCCGCACTCAGTTTTACTGCCTGGTGGCCAATAAGAGGTTCGATTATAGGAGTACCGCCTTTTCTAATAATTTGCGCCTTGTTAACAGGTTTCTTTTTCCGCTCATTTTCCAGCAGGTTGTCAAGTACAGTATTAAGCCCAGTTGTAAGTGTTTGGTCCGTAACCCTACCATCCCTAAAAACGGTAACAGGCTTACATCTGCTGACAACTTCATCAGTCAGCTTGTAGATTGGGCCTTCTACTTCATCAAGCGTCTTAATATCGTTTAGTTTAAGTTTAGCCCTTAACTGTTCTGCTACCTTAACATCATTAAAGTTTTCCTTTTTCTTAACCCCAATAACAACCACTTGCTTAAACTTTTCAAATTCCCCTGGAGGAAATTTGAAAACATTTACTTGCTCGTAGCGGTAGCAGATCTGTTTTAAAAGTGTTTCCTGTTCAAGCAACTGATAAAGCGGTAGCTCAAAAATGTGTATCCCACCAGGCACCAGGTACCGGTCATTTTCCAAGAAGAAAACTGGTTCACTTCGCACCGTTTCCCCATACCTGTCAATATAGGTGTAGGGCGGGTTATTTCTCACTACCGCCATAACATTCCTGTCTACCTTACGTCCGTCTGTGTTACAACATCTTAAATAATAGAAGATGTCAGAGTTGCATAAATGAAAATCTGGTAAGTTGCCATAGCGTTTTTTGGCAACTTCATAACGCTCTTGCGTTTTTTCGTTGTAATACGCTACAGGATTTACTCCTTGCTCCATGACGTAGTGATACATCCACGCCAGTTGATCACCAGTACCACCGGTAAAGTCACACATGGGTACCGGCATATCCGGGCTAATTTGCGAAAAGTCAATTAACTTCATTTCCGCTAGAACAACCTGCTTGCTTGTCGGGAAGAAACCAAACTTGCCATCATTGTTTTTGTTTTGCCAGCCTGAATACTTGAAAGTCAATTTTTTACCCTCCTCTTTTAAACAATCTCTTCTTTTTTAAGTTTCTGCCAAGTCGCAATATGAACATAGTCCACTACTTTTCTCCTGCGGTCAACACATATCTTAACCGCACCTCCAAACTCTTTTTTAAGTTGTTTTACGAGCTTATCCCGTTCCGTAGAAGAACGAAACGGGACAGCTCCGCACACTATTGGCATATTTCTCCCTCCTCTTTAATTTTTTCCCTCCTCATCAACAAGGGCAAACTCTGTGCGGAATTTCAGGTCGCCACCCAATTCCTTGGTAATCACAACCACTTTACGAGGCTTCATTAACCCAATGGCAAAAAATCTAATGGCAAAACCGTGCTTATCAAGCTTTTTAGCCTGCTTGATAATTTTCGCAAGGTCCGCTTGCCCTTCAAGCTGCATTTGCCTTTGGTACTCAGCCTGGATATATTCCCTCATCATCCTGGCTGTTTTTTCGTACTCCTCCTTGCTCGTATCAAAATATGGATCGATATTTGCAAGAAGCAGTACCACCAAGGCAATTACTAAAAGTTTTTTCATGTTTTACCACACCTCCTATTTTTTTGCCCTCCTCTCAGACAAACAAAAAACCTTTGGCAGAAAGCATTTTAAGCACTTCCTCCAAAGGCAAACATTTTTGTCAACAAAACGCATTTTTACCCTTCACCGCAAGTAATCTTATACTGCGGTTTATAAAAAATATATAGTTTTACACTTGTGATTATAACATATTAGATAGTAATTTAACAATATATCTACTTTGTAATTTCTATAAAAAATAATGAAGCGTACACTTATTAAGTGTACGCTTACAGGATGCGAATTGGCAGTATCAAATATAAGTAATTTTCTTTTTTCATAAACGCAGGGCTTAGAGGGCCTGAAAAATGTATTTCCACTTTATTATCTCCGGAGAAGCATTTTAACCCCTGCTCCAAAAATATGGGGTTAAAAGCTATTTCCAATTGTTCTCCGGATATTTCTGCCGCAATTTCTTCGGAAAGCGTGCCGACATCGGCCGCACTTGCCTCAATCCGAACAATATCGTCTTTTATCTGGAGTTTAATGGGGCTGATCTTGTCTTTAACCTGCTTTTTGGCCACTAACCCCGCCCTCTGCACTGCTTCCAAAAATTCTCGACTTCCAACCTGCATTTTAGTTACAGTTTTCTGGGGAATAACTTGTTTGTAACTAGGAAAGTTTCCGTCGATAACCCGGGAAACTACAATAGTTTCGCCAATTTTGAAGGTAACATGTTTTTCAGTCACCTTCATTTGCACCTGCGTCTCATCGCTTATCATTTTGGCTACTTCCCCCAGGGTTTTCCCGGGAATGATAACCTTAATTTCTTCATCAGCAGTAATGTCTCTTGAAATGGCTATGGCTAGACGGTAAGTATCGGTAGAAACTAAAGTTAAACCACTTTTGTTTAGCTCAAATAAAATCCCCTGGAATATAGGTCGCGCCTCATCTTTGGAAACAGCAAAGATAACTCGGTCGATCATCTCTTTCAAACCGGTTATCGTCTTAAATTCCCCATCTTTGCTTTCCATTACATCTGCAGGAAATTCATCGGGGTTCATAGTGCTAAGCTCAAATTTTGAGCGTTTGCATTTAATTTTTAGCTTTTCATCTACTTCAAGGTTAACTTCGGCATCCGGCAGCATCTTTGCTATTTCCGCTAACAGCTTTCCAGAAACTACCGTGCGGCCCTCCTCTAAAATTTCTGCCTGCACTTCATGTTTAATGGCAATTTCAAGGTTCGTAGCGGTCGCTCTTAATCCGTTATCAGTGGTTTCCAAGAGCAACCCCGTTAAAATCGGCATGTCCGATTTAGCTGAAACGCCTCTGCTTGCAATGTTTACTAAATCAACCAGTTTCTTTTGTTCAATATTTAATTTCATTTTTTACCACTCCTCCTAATAATTTTTTTAACCTCCTAAAGTTAGCAATGATAGGAACGGACTAATTTCGCAGGAATCTACGTTCCTGCCTCGCTGACATTTTTAACACACCTCCTCATTATTTTTGCTTTCCTTTTTTAAAAATAAAAAAATGCTCAGGTTAATGGTTTTAAAAAGTTAACCACGCCTAAGCATTTTATACCCGCTAATTTATTTTTAACCTTAAATAATTTTAAACATTTCACTCTGGTAATCACTGCCAGAGCTTAAATTATAGTATTCCGTTAAATCAATTATAGCACATTTATCAACAGCGGTGCAACCTATATAATTAATAATTACATCAAAAAGAAAAGCACCCGCTTAACGGGTGCAACCAACTGTTGGTATTAACCACTTTCGGCTCTTTTGCCTATAGTTAAAACAGAGATAATTGCCCTACTACCGTTTCCTCTACCTTTTGAACATCCTCATTTTTTTCTGAGAGCGGAGAAATTTCTATAACCTTCCCCCGCTGGTACTTGCCGGCCAAAGAACATAAAAGCTTATATCTCTCAACTTCCTCTGCTTTGAGAAACGGGTTTTTATGAGCAACACATTCAGCCAGTTCTTTGCATTCTTGCCACATTGAACAACAGGCAAATTTCTCATTAACTAACATTTTCTCCCTCCATTAAAGACGGGGCATAAAAGATATGCCCCACAATTTTAAGCAATTTTCTGCTCCTTTTCCTCACCATTTAAAGCATTTTCCAGCTTCTCAATTAACTCGTTGGAAAGTTGTCTTATCAACTTTCCAACTTCCAACACTTTATTCGGGTTTCCCTTGCTCCAACTTGACACATACTCAAAACTGTATTCAGAGGTATCAAGATTGAAGTATTGGGAAACAATGAAAGCAACAGACTCCACAACAACTTCTTCAACTGCGTAAAGTCCGTCAAAGCCTTCTTCCGGTTCGGTGTACTGCCCTAAGTTTATTTTGCCCTTTTGTTTTTTCTGATCCATGATATAGTGACAAGTTTCATGGATTAGAGTCTTTGCTTGATGATTGATGCTTAAACCTTCTTTAAGGGCAATTCGGTTTTCGAGGTTACCATGTGCTCGCTGGTAATAGCCATTGTACTGCATTGGCTCATAAACTACCGGAATATCAAGGATTTTATTCCTTAAGACATCCAGTAGCTTTTCAGCCTGTTCAGAAGTGCCCTGTATCTCATTGCACAGTTCGGGGATTTCTTTCCCCTCTGTTTGGGATACATCATACACTTCCACAGGGAAAAATCCTACTAAGACTCTCGACTCTATAACCTCCGAAACCTCTCTCTTGCCAATTTTTTTAGAATTGAACAATTTCAACTGCTTATACTTTTTATAGTTAGAAACTCTAGAAACTCGACCTTCTACCTCTACTTCATCTCCAACTTCAAACTTTACCCGGCTGTTTATAATAATAGTTCCCTCAACTTCTTCTTCAAATTGGACTTTACCGTTTCTGCTTTTCACTACCATATAGGTAGTTTGCAGAACGTAAATTCCATACTTGCTACCCTGGCTGATAATTTGGGAAATGTATCCTTTAGCTTCTACTTGCTTGCCTTCCTGAAACTTGCTAATGAGAGGTTTCGTACACATATTATCCTCTTGCACCTTAGTGTAAACCTTAATGTTTGGTGCAAGAATGATTAGAGGTTTTTCCCCGTCCTTAACAAACCGGCCAAGCTTTTCCCAGGTCTTAGCACCGGCAACCTTGGTAATGCTATTGGTCTTTCCTCTTTCCTCCCACTGCAACAACATTAAAATTACATTGTTAAATGAGTAACTGTGGAATTTTGCCTGAAAAGAAAGATATTCTTTCCATTTTTCGGAGTTAAGAAACTCCGACACACCATTTTTCAGCTGCTCAAGCTTTTGCTCAACAAATTCGCTATTTTTGAGCTTAGACATTTGCTTAGACATTTTTTACCCTCCTCATTTTGTTTGTGAATCCACAGCCTGTCAAGATTTTTCTCCTTCTTAGACGTGATTTTCCCGAAGGCTCGGTCGGCTTGAGAGCGGCAACCGACCTGCCAGCAGCTGGTGCAATGAGTAGCCCGAATGACTACCCCCTCGGTCGGAGAGGTGGGGCGAATTTCCACCACCTCTCAGAGTTATTTATTCGCCCCCTTCAAGTAAGCCTCCAGGGCTTTAATAATGACGGTTTGCTGCGGTATCCCGGTTTTTCGGGAGTACTCTTTCAGCTCCCAGGCTAACGGCCACGGGATCCCGTCTGTTTCAGCCTCCCACCACTCGGGAGGCTCGAATTTTCCGTAGATTATTTCCAGGTCACGGGGGGCGACGTACGTCCTCCCGGCCAAGGATTCTGATGGGATGCGGTAGTATTTCTCCGCTTCCCACCAGGAGGAAACGTCCTCCGGGAGACGCACTTTCTTGCCCTCGTACTCCTGGCGGAAGGCTCGCTCGGCCTGTGAGTGATGACCGAGCGGTCCGCAAGATGTGCAACGAGTAGCCCGAATAACCAGCCCCTCTGTTCGGGAGGTGGGGCGAATTTCCACCACCTCTCCAGAACAACCATGGTCATTCTGGGGAATACTAATTAAGGTAACAGTTCTCATTTTTCATCCTCCTCCTCTTTTTTTCAGTTCTGTTAACTTAAATCATATTTGCAATCGTAGAACCCCAGTGTTTATG
>JACDNZ010000024.1 GCA_017656345.1 Thermosipho sp. (in: thermotogales)
GAAATATCCCCCACCTTCTGGCGGAGAGGGAGGGATTCGAACCCTCGGTGGGGTAACCCCCACACTTGCTTAGCAGGCAAGCGCCTTCGACCACTCGGCCACCTCTCCTAATATCACGTATAGATTTTAACTTAAATTTATTTGAATGTCAAGAAAAATATCAAAGTATAACTATCTCATTTGGACTTCTAAGTAGAATCATTAACCTTCCATTATCATCCCAGAGTTCCCCATAAAATTTTACCGTTTTGTATCTAAGATTGTAAAGATTATAATTATTGAAAAAATATTCATATTCTTCCGCTCTTATTTTTATTGTAAACCAACTTGTATCAATATACCATTCACCATTATTGTAATCCACATCCTGTACATAACCTTCAAGAAATACAATTTTTCCTTCATGTAAAGAAGAATTATAGTCATTTAGAGATTTTAACACAGGTGCAGTAAACCATTTTGAAAATATTCCAACTTTCTTTTCAAATGCATAATTATATGCTTCAACTATTTTTGGTGTTAAATAGTCATCATCATTATCAAAATATATCAACGGCCGCGCCAAACCAGCTCTTAATATAGATCCTTCATAAAAATTATAAGTGCTATCATCTAACTTTCCAAATACATAAGCCAAAACTCTTCCATAAGTATCGTAACCTTTTCTAATAATATAAATGTCGTATTTTGAAATAAACTTTTCTAAATATTCTTTTGCAACATCTCCAAATTCACCAACAGGTTTACTTCCCTCATGAATCTCCGGAGTATCAATCCCGATAATCCTTATTCTTGAACCATCATTAATATCAAAAGTATCTCCATCAACGATATTCGAAACTTCAACATGTTCCAGTGATTGATAATATTGAACTACATCGACATATATGTATGCACTATCAAAAAGATTTAAATTGATACATGAAGTTAAAACAAAAGATAAAGCAAAAATGAGTAACAAATATTTTTTCAATCTCATATCCACGTATAATCCTCCTTAATTTTTTCTAAATTGAATATGCCGCTGAATCCAGCGGCATATTCAAATTACTTTACTTCAACATCATTTTGCCATCTTGGTAATATTTCATACTCACCCTTATAAATACTAAGAATTCCTGTTACTTTAACTGCTGTTCCAACTTTAATGTTAGAAATATCTATATTTGTTCCTTTCTTAATATAAACTTTAATTATAAACTCTCCAGTATCAACCATAAAATCATATTTATTCTTCTCTTTTACTACCCCTTCAACATAAACAAGACTCGACAAAAAGCTTTTTGAAAGACTTGTTAATACATCTGCTTTGGGAACCGCTTCCCCTACCTTTTCAACATTACTGGCTACAATTTCAATAATTCCATTCCAAAGTTTACTTGTACCAGTTACTATAACTACATCTCCTACATTGACCATGTCGGTTAATGCTGGAGCATAAATCATAAGCCCTGCAACTTCATCTTGGATATAAAAGCTACCTTTTCCAAGTAAATCTTTTGGGGCTGTTACAACACCTTTAACGATATAAGTTTCTCCTTCATTTCCTAATATTACATCCATTATGGAATTGTAACTTGAAGTTTCCGATTTAATTTCAGGACCTGTTTTTTCTGATATCGAAACTCTTTTCATACCAAACAATTTATCAAAATCAAGCGAATAGAAATAATTTAACTCTACAGCAATTTTTTGTTCTCCGGCAATATTACTTTCCAAATCTCCATTTCCAATTTTCAATGTAAAATCGCTAAATGTTAGTTTTGCACCATACAACGGCAAATAACCGGCTGTACTCCACTCGCTGTTATGTCTCAAAAACACCCCTAAAATATAATTATTAAAGTTATAATCTAAATCCGCATAAAAAGCCCAGGCATCTGGTGTAAATGCTACACTATTTGGATCACCTTCTTGATAATCAGCATCATATGGATTTGAACCTAATTTTAAATATTGGGTTGAAAAACTTATATTTTTGTATTGCAACTTTGCACCAACTAAATATGAAAAATTCGCAATATCTGATGTCTTCGCAGAAAGAGCTGCCCAAGTATTTATATTTATATTTTTGAAACCAAACGATTTATTCAAATCCATTGAAATTTGTTGATACTTCGTTTCAAAATATCCTCCTATCTTAAAGCCCAACAAATCTGCTTGGGCATACCCTGCAAACAAATTTGATGTATCATATGCAACCCCCAAATCAAATTTTCCAAATCTCACAAATGCTCCTGCACCGAAATAATCAAATTTCAATCCACCAACTCTCAAACCATCTAATTTTTCAGTTTGAGTTTTCTTAAGTCTTGCTTTCAAAACATCAAGTGTAATGTCAAAATTCGAAATTTTGAATTTACTTTCTAAATAATAATACCTTGGTTTAAAAATTGAGAAACTTCCAAAAGTCCATGTATCATGAGATAAAAGCAAATAATCACTAACCTTCAACGAAAGAAAATCAAATGGCCTATAAGTAACATAAACTATCGGAAAATAATCAAGTGACCCATCATCCATTCCAATAGTGGTTAAATTTAAAACGGATAAAGAAAACGAACCAGAAAACGAGAGCATTGAAATAACCAAAACCATAAATAATACAATTTTTTTCAACTTACCCACCTCCAAGAAAAATAGGGCCTTGCGGCCCATTGAACTTATTAACTTTTAAAACTTCAAAATTCAATATCACTTGTTGATCTTGGATATAAAGTCCATTCTTTATAATAACCAGCTAAATACCCTGTAACAGTTGCAGGTGTATTTACACAAGTACTCACAGCTGTGTATGTATATACAGTTACAGTTGCAGAACCTAAATCTGTTGGGTATTCAAATTCAAATTTGTTTCCTGAATCATCTAAAGAGGTTAAAGTTCCTTTTGCTGTTACAAATCTATAAATCCATAATGAAAGAGCTGTTGCATCCGTTGTATTACCATTTGTATCAAACAACCAGGAATTATCAAGTTGAACGTTTAAAATATTGGGTTGTGGTTCAGTTGCTGTCTCAGTTGCAACAAGTACTACTTCTTTCATCCTTAAATTTCCATGGTAAGAAGTATCTTTGTATAATGTTCCGGTTACTGTAACTTTTTCTCCTACATTTAAATTAAAACCAGAAATATCTTTTATGTATATACCAGTAGTAGCATCACTTAATATTCCATAATAATTGTATTTATAGATAAGTACACCTGATACAGTAGCTACTGAAGCATCATTTGTTAAGTAATCAAGTTTTGCATCGTAAATTTCAACTGGAACTACATTATTTCCTCCATTATTGTCTGGTGGTAATTGCTGCAAACAACCTGAAAACAGCACAAACATTAAACTAACTCCCAATAACACATACCAAAATTTTCTCATAAAATCCCCCCTTTTTTAGTGGTTGATCATAATATTATACAACATTTCTATACAAAATTTGCAATATTTTTTTATTTTTCAAACATGTTCCATAACCTTTCCTTGCTGGTTGAAACAGCTATAGCACCAGCTTCTAAAATTTTTGAAACTTGCTCCTCGGTTGTCACAAGTCCCCCAGAAATTATTGGTTGCTGTACTTTTTCTTTTATTTTTTTTACAAGTTCAGGAATCAGCCCTGGTAATACTTCCACAAAATTTGCTTTGTGTTTTTTCACCTGTTCAATCCCTGTTTCAAATGCTTTTGAATCAATTAAAAAAATTCTCTGTATTGTCATTAGATCCAGTTTTCTTGCAATATTAATTAAATTTGATCTTGTTGTAATAATTCCATCAGCGTTTATAAATTCTCTAATAAGTTTTACACTTGCCTCATCTTTACCTAATCCACTAACCAAATCAAGATGGATAAATACTAATTTTCCATTCTTTTTTAAAACCGAAGTAGCATTTTTCATAGAAAAAATATCTCCCTCTAGTAAAAAAACTGAAGATACTTTTGTTTTTAATATTTTGCTTACTTTACTCAAATCACGTATAGCAGGAACAATTGGATAAATAAAAGGATGTTGCATTATTCTTCACTCCACTTCATAGATCTTTCAACAGCCTTTTTCCATTTTAAATATAGCTTCTCTCGTTTCTCCGAAGATATTTTAGGCTCAAATCTCTTTTCTAAATTCCAATTAATTTCCTCCTTATTCTCCCAAAGTTTCACCGCAAGTCCTGCTAGATAGGCTGCACCTAAAGCTGTTGTTTCAGTAACACTAGGTCTTTCCACAGGAACACCTAGTATGTCTGCTTGAAACTGCATTAAAAAGTTATTCCTTGAAGCACCTCCATCTACTCTCAATGTTCCCATCTTTATACCTGTTTCCTTTGACATAACCTCAAGAACGTCTCTCGTCTGATACGCTATCGATTCTAAAACTGCTCTTGCAATATGTTCTTTGGTTGTACCTCTGGTGATACCAATTAATAATCCTCTTGCATACATATCCCAATAAGGTGCACCAAGTCCAACCATCGCTGGCACAAAATATAAGTCACCTGAATCTGGCACTGATAAAGCTAATTCTTCTGTTTCAGACGCATGATTTATAAGTTTAAGATTATCTCTTAACCATTGAACAGCTGCTCCTGCTATAAAAATGCTACCTTCAAGTGCATATTCTACCTCATTATTTAGTCCCCATGCTATAGTTGTTAACAAACCTGAATTTGAAAAATACGGTTTATTACCTGTATTCATTAAAATAAAACAACCGGTACCATATGTATTTTTTACCATCCCACTTTCAAAACAGGTTTGTCCAAACAACGATGCCTGTTGATCGCCAGCATCACCAGAAATTGGTATTTCGTACCCAAAAATAGATTTATCAGTTTTTCCATATATGAAACTTGAAGGAACCGGGGAAGGTAAAATACTTTTCGGAATATTTAAAATTTGTAATATTTCCTCATCCCACTGAAGCGTATGAATATTAAATAACATTGTTCGCGAAGCATTCGTATAGTCGATAACATGGACTTTTCCACCTGTAAGATTCCAGATAAGCCATGTATCAACTGTTCCAAAAAGTATATTTCCCTTTTCGGCTTCCTCTCTTACTCCAGGAACATTATCAAGAATCCATTTTATTTTTGTTCCTGAAAAATAAGCATCTATTACTAATCCTGTTTTTTCTTTAATGATTTTTTCAAAACCTTCTTCTTTTAATTTATCACAAATACTCGCAGTTCTTCTACACTGCCAGACTATTGCATTATATACTGGTTTACCAGTTCTTTTATCCCACAAAATTGTTGTTTCTCTTTGGTTAGTAATTCCAATCGCTGCAACATTTTCTGCACCTACATGCTCGATAACTTTTTTTGCAACTTCTAATTGGGAATTCAAAATATCAAAAGGGTCATGTTCAACCCAGCTGGGTTTTGGATAAATTTGCTTAAATTCCTTATTTAAACCGTAAACATACTCCCCATTTTTGTTAAAAGCAATTGCTCTTGAACTTGTTGTCCCCTGATCAAGTGCTAATATATATTTCAATTGTCTCCCCCCTTTTTTGGCATGTCCTAATTTCTTTTTTTAACTGTTCGAGTAACTACTAAATTCGCTCCTGTTCCCAAAATATCTTCAACAATTACATCTCCTCTTTTAATTGGTGCTTCAATTTTTAATTTTTTGATAAAATCTATTATTTCATTTAACCGATTTTTAGGAACAGGTTTATCAGTTTTGGCAGAAGCCAATTCCATAACTCCATTTTCAACTTTAACGCTAATTGTTAGGACTCTTTTAGGATCAATAATTTCATGAGTTGCATATTCTACTCCTCTAGGACATCTATTTCCTTCTATCTTTAATATTTTACCATTTTCATCAAGTTGAACTGTTAATTCACAACCAATTGGGCAAGAAATACAAGTCATTTTTTTATCCAATTTCATTCACCTCCACAATTACTTCCTTAGGGAGTTGTTCAAAATTGGTTATTTTTAAATCTATCATTTCACTTGGTCTTATCTTCCAACCAAATTTTCTAATAGTTTTCCCAGAAAAAATGACTTCAGATTTGCTCATACTTTTTCTTGGTCTCAAATACATTTTAAATGGCTGAGTTCCTGTAAATCTCTGTGGAAGCATAACGCCAACATTTTTTCCTCTTTTAAATTCATACTTTACTTCTGGTAATTTTTCACCAAGTGCATACAGCGCTGCAAATTTCCCGGCAATTTTACCTTCTTCGTACACAAAATCAACCAGATCGTGTATTGCTACATTATTTCCAGCTGCAAAAATCCATTCAACTGATGTTCTCATAAAATCATCAATCACAGGGCCTCTATTTACCTGATCAACATCTACAAAATTCTCAATGAGCTCATTTTGCGGAATAAGGCCCACAGATGCAACTAAAGTATCAACTTTTATATACTTTTCTGTACCTGGAATCATATTTAAATTCTCATCAACTTTTCCGATTGTAACCCCTTCTAATCTTTCATTCCCATGAATTTCAAAAACAGTATGACTTAACCACAAAGGGATATTAAAATCTTCCAGACATTGAACAACATTTCTAATTAATCCACCAGGTTCCGGCATAATTTCCACAACCCCAACAACATCCATTCCCTCAATTTTCAATCTCCTGGCCATAATAAGTCCTATATCTCCAGAACCTATTATAAGTACCCTCTTACCTGGAAGTCTATTATAAATATTTACCATTTTTTGAGCTACACCAGCGGTATATACTCCAGTAACTCTGGCTCCAGGTATTCTTAGAGAATTCAAAGATCTTTCTCTCGCACCTGTAGCCATAATTAAAGCTTTGGGTTCAAAAACTATTATGCCTTCTTCAGAAAGTGTAAAAACTTCCCTATTAATATGATCAATTTTTAAAACTGTATAATTGCTCCTTATAACTTCATCAAGATCTCCAAGTTCCTCCCAAAGATACTCCATAAATTCTGGACCAGTTAATTCCTTCTTAAACACATGTAACCCAAAACCATTGTGAATACATTGATTTAAAACTCCTCCTGTGCTTCTATCTCTTTCAAGAAGTAAAACTTTTACTCCCATATTTTTTGCTTCAATCGCAGCTGCAAGGCCCGCAGCACCACCGCCTATTACTAAAACATCCACTTTCTCTTTCCTCATATTCTCACCTTGCCATTCAATATTTTTGAATTTTCATAGTTCATTTTTACTTCTTCTAAAGGAATAGAAAGTTCTCTTGAAATTATTTCCATTATTTTTAAACTACAAAATCCACCCTGACATCTCCCAAACGAAGCTCTAGTCCTGAACTTAACTCCATCCAAAGTCCTTGCACCCCTTTTAATTGCTTCGACAATTTCTCCTTCCGAAACATTGTTACAAAAACAAATTGTTTTTCCAAATTTCGGATCTTTTTTAACAAGCTCTTCCCAATATTCTAAACTAACTTCTTCAATATGTGGGATCTTCTTTCTATAAGGATTAAAGTTTGCTTTTTTTGTAAGATTTATCTTTAAGTCTTCCGAAATCACCTTTTCAACGATATACTTAGCAATTGCAGGAGCTGCTGTAAGTCCTGGTGATCTCATACCTGCCGCATTCACAAATCCCCAAACTTTTGTTGTGCCAATAATAAAATCTTTATCCTTTGTTTCCGGCCTTAACCCTGCAAATGTTTTTACAGTTAATGACAAATCTATGCTGGGAATTAATTTTTTAGCTTTTTCATAAACTTCATTTAATCCCTCTCTTGTTGTCTTTACGTTGTTCTTTTGATCTTTTGGAAGATCAACAGCATTTGGCCCCAACAAAATTCCACCATCTACAGTTGGTACAACAAGAATTCCTTTTGATTTTTTTGTAGGCGTGGGGAAGATTACAGAATTGACAAGGCCTTTCAACTTTTTATCAAGAAGAATGTATTCACCTTTCCGTGGAAAAATTTCAAAATCGCCCACTCCAGCCATTTTTGCAATCTCATCTGCAAAAAGTCCTGCTGCATTTATGATGATATCTGCACTATACTCTCCTTTATTAGTTATTATCTTTCTAACTTTTTGATTTCTTACAATGATATTTGTAACTCTTTCACCCAAATGAACAACTGCACCATTTTCCTGAGCATTCTCTATAGCAGCAATTGCAACCTCCCATGGCTCAGTTATCCCGGCAGTCGGACACCATAAGGCGGCTATAGCTTTGTCACTTATATTTGGTTCCCTTTTTCTTATTTCAGCAGAAGATAAAATTTCAAGATTTGAAACTCCATTTTTTTCACCTCTAACTAAAAGTTCTTTCAGATAGCTTACTTCTTCTTCCTTAAAAGCTACAACATAAGATCCTACTCTTTTAAATCCAAAATCCAGTTCTTTCGAAAGTTCGTCGTATAACTTGTTACCGTAGGCGGCAAACCTTGCTCTTACACTCCCTGGAGGATCGTCATATCCTCCATGTATAATTGCTGAATTTGCTTTTGTAACACCCCAACCAATATCGGGAGCCTTTTCGATAATGTGCAATTCAATATCATATTTAGAAAGTTCTCGAGCTATCAAACTACCAACAATACCTGCACCAATAACAAAAACTCTCATGTAAACACCTCCATAAATAAAAAGCCATATGCCAAATTCAATTGGCACATGGCTTCTCCATTATCTCCTAAGCCAGTAATATTTAACTTTATACTAATTCTATCATATTTTTATCGGAAATTATCTTTTTATTTTAATATATTCATCAACTCAAAATAACTTTCTATAATAAACAAATTTTGAGCTTTTACAATGTTTTCCGGCACTTCTTCAAATTTTGTTTCACCTGTTAACATCAAAATTGTTGTAATTCCGCATTTAATCCCCATTTCAATATCAGTATATAATCTATCACCGAAATACACTATTTCATCCTTTGATTTACCAAATTTTTCTAAAAGAAGTTTAAGAATCTCAGGATTAGGTTTACCACAGATATGTGAAGCTTTAATACCTGTTGTTAACTCTAACATCTTCGAAATGCTTCCTGCATCAGGTATAAATCCTTTATCAGTTGGGCACCTTAAATCAGGATTAACTATGATATAAGGAATACCTTTTTGAATTAACAAAGATGCATGTGCCCAATCTTTGTACTTCCCTTCAGTATGAAATCCAACCAAAACAAACTCTGGATTGTTATATTCTTCTTCAACATAGTGAATAGTTTTTAAATAGTTTAAAGATTCTTTGTTTAAAAGAGGATAAACTTTTGATATATTATTTTTTTTAAGATAGTATCCTAAATGATCCAACGAACTATAAATATTTTCGATTGAAAACTCCAGATTGAATATTTTGTTTATCATTTCTAAATGTTTCCCATTAGGGATTGAAGAATTATTAGTTAAAATCACAACTTTCTTGTCATTTTTAATTAAATACTCTAAAAAATCTTTTGCTCCAGGAATAGGTCTAAAATCATAACTCAATGTTCCATCTTTATCAAACACAAAAATATATTTTCTCAACAAAATATCCTTCAAGTGCTTCTTCTTTTGCTGAATAAATTTTCTCAATTGCTTTCCTCCTCTTTTAAAACCCTTTTATAAATATAACTTCAAATTACATCTTTTCCCATTTTTTCTTTTTTCATTTCATACAATTTTTCATCTGCTCGAACATATGCTTTTGAAAATTCATCAAAAGGAACTATACCGTATGAAAAATCTATGTTAAGTGCCTTATTCACTTCTTTTCTAATTCTTTCAATAAATTCATCCGGCGAAGTTGTATTTGTAACTATTGCAAATTCATCTCCACCAAGTCTTATAAAAATGTCACTTTTTCTTATTTTGTTTTTAACAACCTGTGCATAATTAAAGAGTAATTTATCTCCTTTTTCATGACCATACATGTCATTAAATTTTTTGAAATCGTCCAAATCAATTAAAATAAAATAACCCTCAGGTTTTAAATCCTTAATAATATATCTGTTGAATGCTTTTGTTAAAGGGTCAGTTATGGATTTTTGACTTAATTCATAATTCTCAATTACTATTCCTTTAAAATCCTGGGATAGTTTTATAATTAATCCAATGGAAACTACAATAAAACCATACCCAATCATAAACTCTTGATTTATACTATAAAACAAAGCTGAGACTGTTTGAACAATCGCAAAAAACATAAAGAATGCTGAAAAATAAAGTTTATGCAACTTTAAATAAATTACTCTCAGAAGCAAATAAACAATTAATGGGAGAATCATTAAATTAGTGAAAGAACTTATTTGAACGTAAGTTTTAAAATCAAAAGACAGTATTATAATCAAAATCATGGGAAAGATGTAAAATAATGACCATTTTGATGTAAACTCTTTTGTCTTATAAACTTCTATTCCAGATAAATAAAAAACCAAACCAACATAAACTGATATAAGGAATAGTTTTTTCATCCATAAAAAAGTTGTTCCATTAAAAGATGTTAAACGAAATTGATAATCTAGTAAGTATATACTATTGAGCATCAAAAAAATTCCAAAACTCTTGTAGGCCGTACTAACATTAGATGACTTTAATAAATAACTAAATATAAATGTTATAATACCCGATAATAAACTCATACCCAATGCTACTAAATATAAATCACTTCTAAACATATCACTAACAAATTTATAAATTGAAGCACTTCTATAATCTGTAATAAAAGGTCTTTTATGAATTCCCACATCATATAAACCGAATATTTCAACTTCTAATAAATTCTCTTCTAGTTTAAGATTTTCATCTAAGGGAATTACGTGACATCTATTCCAGATGTTGGAAGTTTCAGTACCTACTCTATACATTAATTCTCCATTTAAATACACTTTCAAAATATTTCCCGATACTTTTGGAAGAACTAAAGTATCAAAATCATCTTTTATAAAAGTTTTAAGGGTAACACTTACAGGTTCACCTGTTACTTCATAAAACGGAACTTTTTTATTCCAAAACTCTAAAATAGTATCCCTTGGTTTAAGATAAGTATTCATAACACAAAACAACAGCAAGAACAACGAAAGGGCTCCTATAAAATTTAAAAATAATTTTTTCCTCATACCCCCCCTCCATAGTTCAAAACAATTATACAATATTTCGAACCAAAAAATTTAACCAAAGTCTAAAAAGTGAAAACCCCTCCCCTCCAGATAAAAAATTTAAAAATAAACAGACTTGAAAAAAGTAAGGGCCAGCTCTAAAGCTGGCTCCTTTTTTTTGGTGCCGAGGGCGGGACTCGAACCCGCATGGGGTGTCAACCCCAGTTGATTTTGAGTCAACCGCGTCTCCCAATTCCGCCACCTCGGCAATTCTCTACATTTAGTTATTTTAACATATAAAACATCATTGTCAATATAAACATAATCATAAACTCAAAAGTTTTAATTAATTATGTTGAAAAAAATAATACACACCGTAGAAACACTTTGACATAATAATTGTGTTAAAATTAAGATGAAATATTCTAAGGAGGAAAAAGCATGGCACAAAAATTTTGTTCATTTTGTGGCAGATCCGCTGATAAAGTCGATAAACTTATAGCAGGACCTGGAAATGTTTATATATGTAATGATTGTGTTGAAATTTTTCACGATATTTTAATTGAAGACAAGAGAGGATTGTCTACAAAAAAAGATCGAAAAGACTTACCAAAGCCTTCAGAAATTAAAAAGGCATTAGATAATTATATAATAGGCCAAGAAAAAGTCAAAAAAATACTTTCTGTTGCCGTATACAATCATTACAAAAGAGTTTTTTCTAACGTGGATTTTGATGACGTCGAAATCGAAAAATCAAATGTAATACTTATAGGTCCTACTGGTAGTGGAAAAACCTTAATTGCAAGAACTCTTGCAAAGATTCTTGATGTCCCATTTGCGATTGCAGATGCCACACCTCTTACAGAAGCAGGATACGTGGGAGAGGATGTTGAAAATGTTATTTTGAGACTTCTTGAAGTAACTAACTTTGATATTGAAAGAGCTCAATATGGAATTATATATATTGATGAAATCGATAAAATTGCCCGAAAATCACCCAACCCTTCAATTACAAGAGATGTATCCGGTGAAGGTGTCCAACAAGCACTTTTGAAAATTGTTGAAGGAACTATAGCAAATGTTCCACCTCAAGGTGGAAGAAAACATCCTTATCAAGAATTTTTAAAAGTTGATACTTCAAATATTTTATTCATAGTAGGTGGCGCATTTGATGGATTAGAAGAAATTATAAAAAGAAGAATCCAAAGTAGCGCAATTGGTTTTAACGCACCTGTAAAGAGCAAAAAAGAAATGAAACTTGGAGAAATTCTTTCGCATGTTACTCCCGACGATTTAGTTCAGTACGGTTTGATTCCAGAATTTGTTGGAAGATTTCCAGTAATTGGAACTCTTTCGGACCTTTCGGAAGAAGAAATGGTAAAAATATTAACTGAACCAAAAAATGCTATACTTAAGCAATACAAAAAATTATTCGAATTGGATAATATCGAATTAGAAGTCACGGAAGAAGCTTTATACGCTATTGCAAAAAAAGCATTAGATAGAGGTACAGGCGCAAGAGCTTTAAAAAGTGTTTTTGAGGAAGTAATGATAGATGTTATGTTTGAACTACCTGATTTAAAAAATATTGAAAAAGTTATAGTTACAGAAAATTGTGTTCTAAAAAAAGATAAACCTCAACTTGTAATGAAGGAGTCGGCATAAACGTGATAATTTTAGGGATTGAAACCTCCTGTGATGAAACTTCAGTTTCAGTTTTAAAAGATAAAAAAATATTGAGCAATATTGTTTTATCTCAAATAAATATTCACAAAAAGTTTGGTGGTGTCGTACCTGAAGTAGCTGCAAGGCACCACCTTTTAAATTTACCTGTTATATACACCGAAGCTTTAAAAAAAGCAAATATAAATCCAGAAGACGTTGACGCTGTTGCAGTAACATATGGGCCAGGTTTAATTGGAGCATTATTGGTTGGTTTATCATTTGCAAAAGGTATTTCTGCAAGATATGATATTCCCCTGGTAGGTGTAAATCACATAATTGGACATGTATATGCAAATTACATTGCATACCCAGATTTAACCCCTCCATTCATTGTTCTCATGGTTTCTGGTGGGCATACCGAAATTTTAAAAGTGGAAAGAGAGAAAATTGAAGTTCTTGGGAAAACAATGGATGACGCGGCAGGAGAAGCTTTTGATAAAGTTGCAAGGATTTTAAAACTCGGTTATCCTGGAGGACCTGAAATTGAAAAAATTGCAAAGAATGGTGATCCTAATAAATTCAATTTCCCCAGACCAATGATTAATTCTAAAAACTACAATTTCAGTTTCTCGGGATTAAAAACTTCAGTATTGTATACTGTTAAAAATTTTAAAGATTCAATTCCTACTGCCGATATAGCTGCTTCATTTCAGGAAGCAGTTGTTGATATTTTACTTCACAAAACTTTTAAAGCCGCCCGTGATTCTGGAATTAATAAGATAGTTCTTGCGGGAGGTGTTGCGGCAAATTCAAGGTTGAGAGAAAAAGCCAAATTATTAGGCATAAAATTCAAATATGATATCCTCATTCCACCTCTTGAATTTTGTACAGACAACGCTGCCATGATTGCAATGGCTGGGTATTATAAATTATCCGAGGGAAAAATAGATTCACTTGATCTTGAAGCAGCTCCAAATCTAAAAATCAATCCTTAAAAAAAACCATCTCTACAATTACACCCTTGCCTTTTTCAGACAAAACCACCATCTTATCTGAATATCTTTTTACATTAGGTAATCCCATGCCTGCTCCAAATCCTAACTCTCTAACATAATCCGGAGCAGTTGAATATCCTTCTTTCATAGCCAGTTCAATATTTTCAATTCCCTTTCCTTTATCTTCAACTCTTACTACAATACTATCATCATTGATAAAACAGTAGATTTCACCAGTACTCCCACTATGAATAACTACATTCGCTTCTGCTTCATATACGCTAATTGCTACCCTTCGAACAAATTTTTCATTAAACTTTTTATCAAGTAAGAATTTCTTTAACTGCGCAGCACCTATACCAATTGTATTTATATCGTAATAATCTATCTTAAAGTAAAAGTCAGCATTTAATTTATTTATGCTTACACCTGTAATAAGTGATTTCTCAATTTCTTGATCTAACACTTGCTTTCTTCTTTCATCATGTAAATATAATATACCTAATTTCATAGCTATAGCTTTCAATATATCGTTTTTTGTGACGATACCAACAAGTTTTCCTGAATGATCAACAACAGGAAATCTTCCATAACCATATTTCTCAAAATATTTTAAAACATCACTTAATGTCTCATCCGAACTTATGGCAATAACCCTTTTTGTCATATGCTTTTCGACATTTTCATTTAATTTGTCAGTTTCAATACATCTTATTATATCCTCAATGCTAATAACCCCTATAACCTTTTTATCCCTGTCAATAACTGGCACTCCCGAAATTCGTTTTATTCGAAGAATTTCTTTTACTTGAGCTATTGTTCGATTTGGTAAAACGTATATTACATCAGAATTCATAAATTCAGTAACTTTCATGTCTGAAAATATTTTTTGGAACTTTTCAAGTACGTCCATGCCTTCAACTCCTTGTTTAGATTTACTACTTTATTATATCAAAAAAGCCCCTTTCGGGGCTTTTACTAATGCATTATGTACTTAAATATTTCAAGTTCATTACCAAAGATTACATTTCCATCTTTAAATATTGAATCGTATGCACTAAGAGTTCTCCAAAATTCGAAGAATTTGGGGTCAGTTTGATAAGCAAGCGCATAGATTCTTGTTGCACTGGCTTCACCGCTTCCTTTAATCTTTTCAGCCTCACTTTGTGCTTGCGCCAAAATAACGGCAACCTGTTTGTCGGCTTCAGCTCTAATTTTTTGCGCTTCTTTTTGACCATCTGCTCTTATTTGGGCTGCTATACTATACCTTTCTGCTTTCATTCTTTCATACACAGCTCTTACGTTTTCATTTGGAAGATCAGCATGCTTTACTCTTACATCAACTACTTCTATTCCAAAATATGATAAATCACTTCTTGCAAGAGTAGTAACTTCACTCAAAAATTCCTCTCTTTTATCAGAAATGATTTCATCAAAGGTATGTTTTGCAAAAACATTTCTTACGTGTGAATAGACAATATCATCAATTCTAGATTCAGCTAAAGTAATTGTTTTCATTGTTTCAATAAATTTTTTGGCATCAACAATTTTCCACAAAGCGTAAGTATCAACTATTAAAGTTTTTTTATCCTCGGTAATTATCTTCTCAGGCTCAATATCGTATAGCAAAATTCTTTTTTCAAATTTAACTATGTTATCAACAAAAGGCATTTTAAAATGTATTCCAGGCTCTTGATATGTATTTCTTATTTGTCCAAACCTTAACACAACAGCTTGTTCAGTCTGATCTACTACAAACATTGAAAGTGAAAGAAAAACTATTGCAATTACAGCTATTATTATGAAAGTTATTAATTTTGCACTCATTTTGTATCACCACCAAAAAGCTCATTAATATTTAAAAACTTTAATGTTCCACTACTATCAAACACAAATATGTTTTTTGTTTCTGAGAACACTTTTTGGAGTTTTTCTATCTTAAGTCTTTGCATTGTAATATCTGGTGCCAATTCATATTCTTTCAAAACACTTAAAAATCTTTGGGTCTCACCTTCGGCTTCGAGAACCTTCTGTTTTGCATATGCTTCAGCTTCTCTTAAAATTTGTTCAGCCTGACCCTGAGCTTTTGGAATAATATCATTTGCATATTTATTGGCTTCATTAATATATCTTTCCCTATCCTGTTTTGCATTATTCACATCATCAAATGCTTGAACTACTTCATCAGGCGGAGCAACTTCTTGCATATAAACTTTACTGATCAAGATACCTGAATCGTATTCATCCAATATTTTTTGAACCAATTCAGCAGTTTCCATAGCAATTTTGTCTCTTTCAACTGTTAGAACATCATCAATATTTCTCTCTGCTATCCTTTCTCTCAAAACAGATTCAGTCGTAAATCTAACTAAATTACTTCCATTGATTATATTAAATGCAAATTTTACCGGATCTTTTACTTTATATTGAACGGCTACCTCAACACTTACAATATTCCCATCACCCGTTAACATTAATGATTCTTCAGGTACAGATTTATATGCAACTTTTCCATACCTTTCAATTGTTCTAAATCCTATTTCTTCTTTCCTTATCGTTTCAACATCAACGATTACATGTGACTGAAATGGATAAGGTAGATGAAAGTGGATCCCAGGGCCTGTAGAATGAGAATACTTTCCGAACGTCTTTATCAATGCAATCTCGGATGGTCCAACTTGATAAACACCTGTTCCAAAAAACACTATAACAATTACCGCTACTATAATCCAAACAATGAATTTTTTAATCAAAGCTAACACCCCCAAAAATAAAGCACTCCTGTGCTTTATTCGATTTCTACATTTGTCGTTCCTTCCCAAAGACCATGCAAATTACAATAAGACACTGCTAACAATTTCGCATTTGTTTCAAGTTTTATTTTTGTTTTTACAAATGGTTCATTTCTCTCTGGAACAAATTCAAATCTTCCTAAATGTACTAAAAACTGCCCACCTTCTGGAATCATATACAAATCTATCCAAGAAATATGATGTTCTAAAGTGTTCGGATGGGGTATCTCTTTTCCAACAACTATTTCAACTTCGAACCATTCACCTTTTTTAACTTTTTCAGGAGCAGTAATAACGGGGACATGTTTTTCGCCTTTAAAATCCCCAGTTTTTACAAATTGTTCTAACATGTTCTCACCTCCTAGAATTCCACAAATTTATCTTTTGGAGTCCCACATATTGGACATTTATCTGGTGCTTCATCTTCAACTGTATAACCACAAACAGGACAAATGAAAATTTTTTCTGCAGAGTAATCTTCTCCTTTTTCAACTAATTCTTTTGCTTTTTTATACATTTCTGCATGAACTTTTTCAGCTTCTAGAGCATAATATGCGCTTTTTTCTGCATCGCTTTCTCCCTGGAATTCTGCAGCTTTTTTGTATACTGGGTACATCTCTTCAATTTCAAAAGTTTCACCGTCAATACAAGTCTGAACATTATCTGCCATATTACTGGAAAGTTTCTTTAGAATTCTAAAATGATTTTTTGCATGAACAAATTCCGCATATGCAATAGCTTTAAACAACTTTGAAAGCTTGATTAACCCCTTTTTCTCAGCTTCTTCAGCAAAAATAGTATATTTCATATGGGCCATTGATTCACCTGCAAATGCCGTTTCCAAAAATTGCTTAGTCATTTCTTTCATACTTTCACCTCCTTATATTAATTATATCACATTAATTTATATCTTTCTTTCTATCTTACTGAGGTCTCCTAAAATTAAAAATAGTTTATCCAAATTCTTCAAAAAGGCTAGTCTATTCATTCTAATATCATCTTGTTTTGTCATCACAAAAACATTATCAAAATAATCATCAATAAAAGGTCTCAAACTAACCAGGTAATTCAAAGCTTTTTCAAAATCCAAATCTTCAACTGCATTTAATACTTTAGGTTTTATTTCGATATATTTATTAAGCAACTCTTTTTCAGCATCTTCCAAAAACTTTGTAGGATCGAATTCAAACTTATCAAATTTTTTAGATATATTATGAACTCTCTCGAAACCAATTAAGAGATGTTGAAATTCCTCCTGATCAACAATTTTAACTAGAGCCTCAATTATTAATTTTCCTTCAAGGGGTTTCTTCCAGAATGATTTTACTGCTCTTGCTAAATCATATCTAATGCTTGTATGGAAGAGTTCATACCTTGATTCTAAAAACTGTATTAATTCTTCAGGAACTTTTTCATCGAATAATTTTGCTGAATAGCTAATCAATTCATCTAAATCAATATTCCATGAGTATTTTATTGCTATTTCAAATAACGTATCTACTTTTTTTCTTAATCCAAACGGGTCCTTTGAACCAGTAGGAATGTTTCCTACTAAAAAACTTCCCACTACCGTATCAACTCTATCAGCAATTGCAACAATTGCACCTGTCACAATTTCAGGGACATCCCAATAATGCTGTTCAATTCCTGCGGCTACCTTTTCATCCTCATTATCTTTTAAAGCATAAATTCTACCCATTATCCCTTGCAATTCAGGAAATTCATACACAACATTGGATGCGATATCCGCTTTACAAAGCTGCGCTGTTCTAAATATCCTGATTTTATCTGAATAAGCTATTTTTAATTTCTCACAAATATATTCTGATATCTTTTTAATTCTTTCGACTTTATCCATCAAAGTACCTAATTCCTTTTGGAAAACCATTTCTTTTAATTTCTCATTGAACTTTTCAAGAGGTACTTTTAAATCCTTTTCATAATAATATCTTGCATCTTCTAATCGAGCATTTATAACTTTCTCATATCCCTTTCTAATTATTTCTGATTTCCCGGTTGGAGAATCAGTAAAAGATATAAATTTATTTGTTATATTATTTTCGCTAAATACGGTAAACGATCTCTGATGATGTTTTATAGTAACTGTTATAAGTTCCTCAGGTAAAGATAAATATTTTTCATAAAATGTTCCACTTAATATTTCTGGAAATTCTGTAAGTATTGTTACTTCTTTAATTAATTCTTCATCTTTTTCAACTATGAAACCTGTTTCTTTTTCAAACTCTTCAATCTGCTTCTTAACAAATAGTTCTCTTTCGTCTTCAAATGGTATTACATTATATTTTTTCATTTTACTCACATAATCATCTATTCCACTAATTTCTATAGGTTCATCTTTAACAAACCTATGCCCAAAAGTTTTATTTGATGATTTAAGACCCAAAATTTCGAATTCTAAAATTTCCCCATTATAAACAGAAAGAATCCAGTGTGGGATTCTTACAAATGAATATTTACCAGATCCCCATTTCATTGGTTTCTTGAAATTGAGACTTTCAACAATTTTAGGAAATTCTTCTCTTAATATTTCCCTGGAAGTTTTCCCAGGTATTTCTTTTTTTATATAAATATAATTTTCCTTCTCTATCACTTCTTCTAAGCTTGCCTGATTCGATTTTAAAAATCCCAAAAGAGCCTTTGTTGGATTCTTGTTTTCATCATAAGCTACTTTCAAAGAAGGCCCTCTTTTTTCTACTATTTTATTTTCTTGTTTATCTTTTAAATCTTTTACGTAAAAACCAAATCTTCTTGGAGCAAAAAATACTTTTAACTCACCAAATGTAAGGTCTTCTTTATTAAACAAATTAACAATTTTTTCTTCAAGCTGTTTCTTTAAACCATTTACTTCTGTTGTTGGAAGTTCTTCTACACCTAGTTCAAAAAGATATTCAGCCATTTCTGTCACCTTCCTCAATTTCTAAAAATTTTTTAGCACATTTTGTTGCCATTGAGCGAATATCCCTAATATAACCTTGCCTTTGATTCACACTTATGGCATTTCGTGCATCAAGCAAATTAAATATATGTGAACATTTAACTAACTGTTCGTAAGCAGGTAAAATTAATTCTTTTTCAATCAAATTATTGTATTCCTCTCGATATATCTCGTACAGATTAAACAATTTATTTATATCCGCAATTTCGAAATTATATTTTGAAAATTGTTTCTCATTTTCTAAAAATAATTCCCCATATTTTACATCTTTATTCCACATTACTTCAAAAACACTTTCAACTCCTTGTAAATACATTGCTATTCTTTCAAGTCCATATGTTATTTCTAATGGTATCTGTTTTAAAGAAATTCCACCAACCTGTTGAAAATATGTAAATTGCGTTATCTCCATGCCATCAAGCCATACTTCCCAACCTACTCCCCAAGCACCTAGACTCGGAGATTCCCAATTATCTTCAACAAATCTTATATCATGTTCTCTGGGATCTATTCCTAAAGCCCTTAAAGATTCTAAATAGAGTTCTTGTGAGTTTTCTGGATTTGGTTTTATAATTACCTGATATTGTAAAAATCTCTGCATTCTATTCGGATTTTCTCCATATCTTCCATCTGTCGGTCTCCTACTTGGCTGAACAAATGCTACCTTCCATTCTCTATTTCTCAACACTCCGAAAAACGTCGAAGTATGGAAGGTACCTGCACCCATTTCCATATCATAAGGTAAATCAATAAAACAACCTTTCGATGCCCAAAATTCATCGAGTTTCTTGATTATATCCTGAAGATACATCCTTCCTCCTCCTTCATCATTTACCTGGAACGTATAAACTAAATGTTTTTCTTAAATTGGTAACCTTCAATTCATTTATGATAACAATTTTTGTTGGATGATAACTTGATCCAACACCAAATATTAAAAGATATACCTTACCAGGTTTACCAACAACAATATCCGAGTCATCAGGAATAACTATGTCATAATCTGTTTCTATTCTTGGCTTTTTGAAATAATAAAATTTATATTTTGAAAGTCCAGGTTTCAGTTCTCTTGAAAAATAAGTTTTATTACCTTTTTTTACCGTAACCCAACTAGTTTCCTCACCAACAACAAAAATCATAAAATAACCTGTTCCAGGTTCATCTTCTAAATTACTCATTATATACTCAAGATCAACTCCAAAATTCTTCATGTAATTAACTGATAAAATATATTTATCAAACAAAGAATTCGGACCAAGTCTGGTCTCAAGTCCACTAAGTTTCGATTCATAGCCCGAAAGTTTTTCATTTACATAATTCTTTAAAGAATTATATTCATCAAGAAGGTTCCTATAACGCAAAAAATTCCCAATGGATAAAACCACTGCAATTACAAATATCAAAATAATAGAAAACAAAAACAAATATGGAAGTATTGAATACTCTTTTTTCTTTTTTTGATAATGTTGTACCAATTAAATCACCTTCCTCGTTTTTATTCCAATTGCATGAGCTTTTAACAAAAAACCTATCATCAAACTAAAAATAAATGTCGAAGTACCACCATAACTCAAAAATGGTAAAGGTATTCCCGTCACAGGCATAATGCCAATATTCATTCCTATATTCTCAAAAACATGAAACATAAAAGCTGATGTAACACCTACTGAAACAAGTTTCCAAAAATCATCTTTATAATCTTTCAAATCTCTAAGTGCTTTAAAAATTATAATTCCAAACCCCAATAGAACCAATAAACTCCCTAAAAATCCAAATTGTTCCGCCACACTAGAAAAAACAAAATCAGTTTCGAATTTTGGAACAAACGATCCATTAACGGATGGGGAAACAAGGTATCCTCTCCCCAGAAGACCTCCTGAACCAACTGTATTTTTCGACATTATAACATTATATGAGGTACTTTGAAAATATTTTTCTGGATTTAAAAAAGACATTATTCGAGCTTTTTGATAATCTTCTAAAAGGAAAAAATATACCAGAGGAAAAGATCCAATAAATGTTCCAAAAACCGAGATAATTATCTTCATAGAAATGCCAGAAAAAATCAGCATTATACCCCAAATAAATAAATGAAGAATCGAAACCCCAAGATCCGGTTCTTTCATGATTAGCATTACAGGAATAAATGTTAGAACTACAGAAAATAAAAAAGATTTTATAGACTTGTCAGTTATTGAAAATAAATACGCCAAAATTAAAATCAGAGATAATTTTGATAATTCCGAAGGCTGGAAAGAAAAACCCAGGAATCTATACCATCTTATTGCTCCTCCAACCCTGGTACCAAAAAAGATTACTCCAAACAAGAAAAAAATACTAACAAAATATAAAGGCAAAATTATTTTTTTTATTAAACTCTCTTTCGAAAAATAAACCATGAAAATTGCAAACAAACCTAATAAATCCCACGCAACTTGCTTAAAAAAGGCTTCAAAATTTTCTGTGGGACGTAATACACTGTATAAATTCAAAAGCCCAAAAATCATCAAAAATATTACTGAAAAGAAAATAATATAATCAAATCTCTTGTTTTCTCTTACTCTCAAGCTAACTCTCCCTTCAATCGAAGAAATTATACCACAACATTTTTCTCGAAAAATTTTATTGTTTTTTTCAAAATATAACCTTTAAAAATATACGAAGACAAATGTCCAGAATAAATAGTATGGATTTCCTTTTTCTTCGTCCCCAAAAACTCAAACAACTCTTCTGAAGATCTTTTCGGAATAAAAATATCAAAAGCGGCTTTAAACATTATTGTGGGAACATTTATAAATTTTGCAAAAACCAAAGGATCATATTCATAGCACGATAACGGGGCAGAGTTTTTAAGAATATAAGGTGATTTAAGATTACTAATATAATCATAATATTCTTTACCATGAAAATGTTTGCATCTCTCACTAGTACATTCTTGATTTTCCTCGTACTTCAATCTTAAAACTCTGGTTGCAAAACTTTTCCAGGTAATATGGTAAAAATTTCCGCCTGTTACACACAATGACAAACCATCAACATTAGAAAAAGGTGTTGCAATTGTTGAAATCATCCCTCCAAAACTAAATCCCATTAAAAACACTTTATCATTTGAGCTCGTTGTCTTAATAAAATTTAAAGTTGTTATTACATCAGATACTGCATGTTCAAATCTCTCTCTTAAATATTCTGGTTTTAAGAATAGTTCACCACTTCTATAACCTTCAGGAGTTCTTTCAAAGTGATAAGGAAGAATCATTAAATACGAATCGTACCCTCTTTCGGAAAATTGTTCAGGAAACCATTTTAAATATTTGAGGTTATTAGTTCCTAATCCATGTATAAACAACAAACTTTTCCCATTCTTTTTGTTAGATGGGTAGTAGTATACATATATTTTTGCAGACTCTTCAAATTTTGAGGGATAATTTGATTTCAAAATTATCCTATCGGACAATTTTTCTAAAATTACCAAATCACTTGAATAATCGACAATATTTTTCAAATTGTACACCTCAAATAATGATTAACTTTCTTGAATTTTTTAGATCAACTTTCACTTGACACTTCTCAAATAATTAATTTCATTAAATATGTAAATTCCCATACAACATATTCAATCAATCACAATTTTCAAAATCTGTAACTCAACTCCTTTAGATTTAATCTTAACTAGTTAGGTTTTCTTAATAAAAAATCTTTATATAAAGATTCTTACTTCGATATCCCATATTTTGATAATTTAACTTTCTCTTTCAATATTTCTGAACATTTTCGGAAAGTTTTCAAAAGCTCCCAAGATCTGATGTATTATACAAATGTGTAAATTTAATAATTTTCTTACTTCACGAAATTACCACAACCAAAATATCGTTAAATAGCATTTTTATATTTCTCAAAATCTCTAAAAATATTATATCATCATACTATTTTAAAATATAATGAAGAAATTATAAATTTTTATATTTTTATTGACACGGTAACTACTTTGTGCTAAAATTTCAATCGCGAGGCGACGTGGCCAAGTGGTCTAAGGCGGGGG
>JACDNZ010000025.1 GCA_017656345.1 Thermosipho sp. (in: thermotogales)
GTATAACCTGATTAAGTTTAACTCCAGGGATGAGGCCATCAAGGCCGGCTACGAGCCCTGCCGGGTGTGCAGACCGTAAGCTTAAAAGTTTGTATATATAAGAATTTTGAATCCTAAGGGTATTACGAGCCTTGTCGTATATATAAGCCCTGAGAATAAGGGGCTTTTTTGTTTTTTTACAAAATAAAGATTTCGTTTTACTTGCATGGACACATTCTGGCGCGGAAGTATGTTAATGCAACACATATGAGACTTCCGTAACTGATAGAGCAGACGTAAGTGGTACATTGACATACTCCCAATGATTGAATATATTTTCTTCGGAAAAGTAATATTGTAAACTTTCAAGTGGGGGTATAAAATTGAATCACGACTACTTCTATGTTTTTCCAGCCGTAAGAGGTATACAAGCAGGTCGGGAATATTATATCTCCATGTGTCCCATGCGTCTTGTACCTAAAATCTTTCTTTTTGACGAAACCGAGCTACAGCCAGAAATAAGAGCACAAAGGGTACTTAATAAAGGAAGAATACCTGCCATTGCCTCTTACATATTGGAGAATCCCAAAGATTATGTATTTTCTTCGCTAACGGCTTCTATTGATTCCGATGTGGAATTTATCCCTATCTCTTCGGATCCTTCTTCGTATAATATAGGTCACCTAAAAATTCCCATGTCGGCGCGATTTGTCATCAATGATGGGCAGCACCGTCGGGCTGCCATAGAGGAAGCACTAAAGCAGAGGCCTGAAATGGGAAACGAAACCATATCCGTGGTTTTTTTCATTGATTTAGGGTTAAAACGCTCCCAGCAGATGTTTGCAGACCTAAATCGTTATGCTGTGCGTCCCACAAAATCTTTGAGCATATTATATGATCACCGGGATCCTTTTTCTAAAATGGTAAAACAGATTGTTAGCGAAGTAACAGTTTTCAACGGCCTTACGGAAATGGAAAAATCAACAATTTCTAATCGTTCCACCAAATTGTTCACGTTAAGCGGCATTTATCATGCTACAAAGGAATTATTATCAAACAGGCAAAACCTTGATATGAAAGAACAGAAAAGGTTGGCAGTGGAGTTTTGGAGCGAATTGGCCAGGTACATAAAAGAGTGGCAATTTGTAAAACAAAAAAAGGTTACTCCTTCAAAATTAAGAAAAGATTATATATGTGCGCATTCGGTAGCTTTGATGGGTTTAGGTAAAGCGGGACAAGCCCTTTTGGACGAATACCCGCAGGAGTGGAAAAAACGGCTTAAAAAAATCCAAAATATTGATTGGCATAGGAATAATAAAACTGTATGGGAAGGCAGGGTTACAGTGGGCGGTAAGATTTCCAATTCTCGCAACAACGTTCTTTTACTGACTAACGAAATAAAGAGGGTGTTGGGCCTTAAACTTAATAAGGAGGAACAAGGTGCTGAGAGCGCCTTTGTTAGCAGATTATGAGTAGCAAAAATAAACCGAAGACCATAATAACAATGGAAGACATAGAGGAACTAACCCGCAGGATTCAAGAGTTGTATTGTGCGGATGAGGTACCGTGGGTAGTAGGGTACAGCGGGGGAAAAGATTCGACTGCCAGCTTGCAGTTGGTGTGGAATGCCATTGCCAAACTGCCGGAAGAAAAACGGCAGAAGCCTGTTTTCGTTATCAGTACCAATACTTTGGTGGAGTCTCCCGTGGTGGATAAATGGGTGACTACTTCGTTGGAAAAAATGAAGATTGCAGCTAAAAAGAAAGGTTTACCCATTTACGTTAACCGTTTAACCCCTAAAATCACTGAGTCGTTTTGGGTGCTTTTGATAGGAAAAGGTTACCCCGCTCCGCGGCCAAATTTCCGGTGGTGTACTGACCGCCTAAAGATACGACCGTCCAATAGGTTTATAACCAATATGGTGTCTAAGCACGGAGAAGTAATACTGGTATTGGGAACTAGAATGGCTGAGAGTTCTAAACGGGCGGCGAGCATGAAAAGATACGAAAAAAGGAGAGTGCGGGATGAACTGAGTCCTACAAGCGAACTGGCAAATTGTTTGACATTTTCACCTATTGGGCATTGGTCTAATGATGATGTTTGGAAGTATTTATTGATAAACGAAAACACCCCCTGGGGACAATCCAATATAGACTTATTTGCAATGTACAGAGGGGCCTCGGCTGATGGAGATTGTCCCTTTATAAGGGATTTAAACACGCCCAGCTGTGGCAACAGCAGGTTTGGCTGCTGGGTGTGTACTATGGTGCAAGAGGATAAGTCCATGCAGGCAATGATCGAGAACGATGAAGATAACAAATGGATGGCTCCATTGCTGGAGTTACGAAACGAGCTGGGTAAAACGGATGAGAATGGTTACATTGATGACCGGGATAAAAGGGATTTCCGGCGGATGAGCGGAGAGATCCTTTTGCACAGAGGCAGAGCGGTACACGGGCCCTATACAAAAAAAGCAAGGGAAGATTGGCTGCGTCTGTTGCTTGAGACAGAACAAAAAGTACAAAAAGATGCCCCTGAAGAATTCAAGGGGATTCGACTAATTTCCGACGAGGAACTTAGGTGGATAAGAAGGATATGGGTGCTGGAAAAGCACGAGTTTGATGATTCCCTGCCCAGGATTTATGAGGATATTACGGGCCAATCATACCCCTACTACGATGACCTTAAAACCACATTCGGCAAAAAAGAGTGGGATCTCCTTAAAGAGGTTTGCAAAGAATTTTGTGATAGTGGTGAAACCCTGTTTGAGCTGCAGACAAGGTTGCTGGACATCACCCAGCAGCGGTATGGCTTTGTACGCAGAAAAGGGGTCCTGCAGGAGCTGGAACAGGCTATTCGCCGGTGTTATTACGAGGACGAAGAGGAAGCAGTCCAAATAACCCAGGAAAAGGCGGAAAAGCTCAATTCATTAAAAGAAACAAAACTTGAAGACCTTCTTGAGCAAGAAGACCTTCTTGAACAAGGGGTTGAGCAAAATAATTATTATTAAAGAAATAGGGCTTAAAAATCTAGGGCCCTACAGAGGTGAACATCGTCTTAACCTTTCTAGCGACAAGGGCCGGCCGGTAATTCTCATCGGGGGTATGAACGGTTCTGGGAAGACAACCATTATAAATGCCGTTTTGCTGCTGCTCTACGGGAAGAGGAGCCAGCATTGGCAACAAAAAGGAGTTTCGTATAACCAATATCTGAAGAGCCGCATACATAACCACATTGCAGAAGGGGAAGAGGCCTGGGTCGAGCTTAAAATGCTACTAAAAAATAACACGGGCACCGTCACCTTAAGGGTACGAAGGTCATGGGTGGCAAAAAACAGCAGGATTAAAGAAAAAGTGACGGTCTGGAAGGATGGGGTTCAGGATAGTTACATGGCTAAGAACTGGGATATCTACGTGGAAGAGCTGTTGCCTATCGGGGTTTCCGGGTTGTTCTTTTTTGATGGGGAAAAGATAGGTCGGCTAGCGGAGGAAGACGAAAACAGCAAGACATTACAAGGGGCAATCCGTTCCTTATTAGGACTGGACATCGTTGAGCGGCTGATTCTGGACCTTAAACGCATTATTTCTCGTAAAGAATGCAATATTCACCACCACCCTAACAGGGAGAGGATAAACCAGTTAAAGCAAGAGTTGAAAAATTTAGTGAAAGAGCGAACCATTATTGGGCAAGAAATAAGTGGTCTTGAAACTAGAATAAGCTATTACAAGGCTAAAATTGAAGAAAAGGAAGAGGAATATCTCCAGAAGGGTGGCTCCTTCTGGGAAAACAAAAAGGAGCTGGAAAGAAAAAGGGATAAGCTCAAGGGGCAGGTGGATGAGGTGAAGCGGCAGATGCGCAACATGGCTGCCGGGGTGCTGCCGCTTTTAATGGTGAGGCCGCTTTTAGAAAAGGTTAAAAGAAACATCTCCCAGGAGGAGAGGGTCTACCAGGCAAGGGCAATACTGCCGTTGTTGGAGAAAAGGGACTTTAAGTTGATATCCCAGCTAACCAATTTAGGTGTGAAGGATGAAATCGTTGCCCAAGTCCGCAGCAATTTAGATGCAGAAAGAGAGGAGTTTCAGCGGTTATCTAAAAAAGTTACGCAGTTTTCGGATTCTGCAGTCCTAAAGCGGCAAGTGTCACTGCTGGTTGAGGGTGAACTGGACGCGGTAGGGAAAGAAGCCAAACAGTTGATTGAAAGATATGAAAGCCTGAATGCCGAGCTGGACAAAGTGGAAAGGCAACTTCTTTATGAGGTTGATGAAAATCAGTTGTCTGCTATACTCAAACAAATAAAGTCCTGGGCCCAGGAAATTGCTACCTTGGAAGAAAAAAAGAACAGTCTTGTCAAGAGGGAAGAGGAAATCACCGGTAAAATCAAACACTTGGAGTCCAAGTACAGGCAGCTTCTTTACGAGGATTTGCAGGAGGAAGTGAAAAACGAAGATGCCAGGCGAGTTATAAAATATGCTTCTAAATCCATAGACATAATGCAAACATTCCAGGAAAGGCTGTTGCTGGAAAAGGTGGGACTCTTGGAGGACAATATTAACGAGGCCTTCAAGCTGTTAATCGGTAAGACATCTCTTGTATCGCGTATAAAGATTGACCCGGAAACTCTGCAGTTTATCCTGTACGATCCGTCCGGCAGCCAATTTCCCAAGTCCCAGCTGTCCGAAGGAGAAAAGCAGATGCTGGCTATAGCTTTTTTATGGGGTCTCGCCCGTTCGTCTGGTCACGAGCTGCCGGTGATAATTGATACACCCCTTGCGCGTCTGGATTCTTCTCACAGAACCACTTTTGTACAAAACTACATTCCTAAATCAAGCCACCAGGTAATTGTCCTTACCACTGACGAAGAAATTTACGGTAATTATTTGGAGTCACTGGAGAAATACGTTAGTCAAAAGTATTTATTAGCATATGATGATGTTAACCGGGTTACCTACATTAAAGAAGGGTATTTTTGCTAGTGGAGGTATGTTTGTTGATTGTTAAACAGTTTCATTTATCGGAACAGGAAAAACGCAATATAGCTCGGTTAAAATATAAAACCGGCATTACCAATTGGAACATTTTGAGCCGTTGGGCTCTTTGTCTGTCCTTGAGTGAGCCTAGCATTCCGGTAGATACCGAGATCAAGGCTGACAGCAACGTTGAAATGACGTGGCACGTTTTTGGTGGTGATTACCATGAGGTTTATGATGCCTTGGTTAGGCAGCGCTGCATAGATGACGGCTTAGGTACTGACCCGAAGACCGTGGCAAAATACTTTCGACTACACCTGCAACGGGGGATCTCCTACCTGGCTGCAGGCAATATGATTGATTCCCTTATTGATTTATTAAATCTAGCCTTTAGTGACTCATTGAATTTCGCTGAAAGAGATGAGGTGCAATAACCTGCCCTGGGAAACTTTCGTGAGGTCACCCAAAAAAGGGTGGCTTTTTTATTTCTGAAATTTTGTAGATTTAAATTATACTGATGCTCTTAAAATACCGGAATAGCAGTTAATTTTACTTTCTTGACGAAAAAAGGAAAAAGTTATCATTTAGAGAATATTAACTATACGTAAATAATGCATTTGATTGAGACAAGATTGCATGAATTTTTTATTAATAAAAATTTGGCGGGTGTAAAGCATGCAACCTAGCATTATTATTGCCGATTCATATTTAGAAAGCTTTCGCCGCCTGGATAAAAAATCACAAAGAATTGTACATAAAAGCCTTAAACAATTTAAACAGCAGTCCAAGGGCAGTGGATTTTCGTTACACCGGTTGGAGCGGGTCAAATGTGACCGCTCTTTTCGTAGTGCCAGGGTCAACGCTGACCTCAGGTTTATAATTGCCCAGAAAGGTGATAAATACTTTTTCTTATATGTTGACCACCATGATGAAGCATACAGGTGGGCGGAAGGGAAGTATCTGGATACGTCTCCATTTGGGGCCCTCTATGTATATGATGAAAAGGTGGCTAATCAAAAACTGGAAGACAGTAAAATGCAGTCAGCTATGTCTCTATATGGACAGGGCCAAAAAGGACTTTTGGAGCAAAAGGACATTGAGGCCAAGGATCTTGAAAAACTGGGCATTCCCGAAGTGCATGCAAATAAGCTTATAACTATACAGGATGAAGATTTCTTTATTAACTATATAGAAATCTTTCCGGAGGAGCTTCAAGAGGCTCTTATGGACCTGGCGACGGGAAATAAAACCATAACCCAGGTCTTTGCAGAACTGCAGTCCAATTCGGTGACCGAAGATGAGGCGTCTTTGCATCATCCGGATAGTAAGCGCCGTTTCCATATCCTTGACGACTTGGATGAATTGGATTATATGGTGTTGGAGGATATGGAGAAATGGACGGTGTTCCTCCACCCCAAGCAGGAAGAACTGGTACAGGGTAATTTCCGGGGGCCCGTTCTTGTGGAAGGAGGGCCCGGTACTGGCAAAACAGTAGTGGGGATGCATCGTACCGTTTATCTGGCGAGTAAGGTATATACAAGCCCTGAGAACCGCATATTATTCTGTACTTATAGCAGAAAGCTTGCTTCATATGTGGAAGAGAAAATCCAAAAGCTATTCAAGCAAAAAAAGGCTAAAGGAAACATAGAGGTCAAAGGTGTAGATCAGCTGCTATTTGGCTTGGCCCAGAAATATGATTTGGGCATTAAATGGCTTAATCGGAAGGCAATAATGGAATTGCTCAAAGAAACTTGGCTACAATTAGCACCTGAGGAATCCCTGGAATTTTATGAGGCAGAATATTTAGAGATTATTCAGAAATACCATATTCGCCAGGAAAGGGATTACCTGCGGGTTAACCGCAAGGGACGGGGAAGCCCTTTAAACCCTGCTGTCCGGAAACGGATTTGGAAGTTTTTTAAGTATTTTTTGGAACAGAAGGAAAGACGCAAACTTTATGATTTTGAGGATCTTGCCTTTGCTGTGGGAGATGCATTGCAAAAGGGACTTATACCGCCATTATATGATTCCATAGTTATTGACGAAGCCCAGGACCTTACTGCATTACAGATAAGGGCTTTGACGAAATTGGTAAAAAACAGGGAGAATAACCTAATGTTTCTCTCCGACCAAAATCAGCGGATCTTTCGTTTGACTAGTTGGCGCAATGAGGTCAATGTGGACATAGTAGGGAGAACATTTTATCTCGATTTAAATTACAGAACTACAAAGCAGATAAGGGAGTACGCGGACAACCAGTTTATCAATTCAGAGATGGAAGTCGAACACATAAGAAATTATAAGTCCTTATTAAGCGGTCCGGAACCGCTGGTTCGAGAGTTTAAAAGCAGAGGTGAACAGTATAAGTTCATCGTTACCAGAATAAAAGGTTTGCTCAAAGAAGGTTTAAAGCCTCATGAGATATGTATTATCTCTCCTTCTGACATAAATGAAATTAAAACAATCTTGGAATATGAAAACATATCATGTACTTTTTTGAAGCGAGATATATATCCCCGAGAAGGTAATGGGATTAATATATGCACATTGGAAGGTTGTAAAGGTCTAGAGTTCAGAACTGTTTTTATTACAAATTATACTGATATTCACCGTTCTGATTTAACGTTCACTGACCGTGCCTATGGGATAGCTAAGATCAAACAGCTGGAATGTTTGCGGTATGTGGCTGCTACAAGGGCCCGAGAAGAACTAATAATTACTTTTGTTAGTTAGAGGAGGAATAGCTTGGCTTTAGTATATCCGGAAAAGCCAGAATTAAACGATGCCGAATTGCTGGTTTATCATTATGTTAAAGATAATTTACCCTCTAGCTTCGTCGGGTATTTTAATTACCGCGCTCTTTACAAAGAATTCGATACATCAATTCTATTACCTAACCTTGGGATACTTATCGTAGAGATTAAGGGATGGTTGGCTGACCGTATAAAACATGTGCGGGATAACAACTGTATTGTTTACAAATCAGGCGGTGAAGATGTGATATTTAATTCTCCTCTTAGACAAGCCCAGGGATATCGGTGGGAATTTTTGGGCCGCATTCGCCGTGAGCTTAACCGCAATGTGAGAGTTTTACCTGCTGTTTGTTACCCGTACATAACCAAAGAGGAGTTTTACGAGAAGAGGCTTGACATTGTTTCCCCTGAAGGCTGGACGATTTTAAAAGACGATCTTTCTACTTCTGATGGTATGCTCAGCAAGATAGTGGATATGTTTGACCGTTTTGAACCTAGCAATTGTGATGCCTTTGATATACAGACCATGATAGAGGTGCGAAGGTTTTTTGAAACTGAAGAACAGATACAAGGGAATCTGGAGAATATTAACGGGACGCCAAGGGTCAGCCGCTCTCGTCGCAGGGAGTGTTATTCTCTTTTGCAATATATACCGGCTGGCACTACGGAGAAAGCAGTTAAGGATATAGCAGGGGCTCTGGTTGAAGAGTGGGGCCGAGGTACCAAAATAATCGTATTGTCTGATTCCAAGGACGTAATTGAAACCGTTAAGTCATTAGAGCAGAAGAAAATCGAGGAAATGAATTTGGCCCATAAGTTTAAATTTCAGGATGAAGAAGGGCGGGAAAGGAATTACACCTTTAATTTTGAACTTCACCTAGTGAAGGAGAACCTGGGCTCCGCCTTTTTGATAATGGACGGCGATATTGAGGAAGTGAAGAAGTACCGGAACCTGCTGGAAAAAGCAGATGAAACAAGCACTTTCAATCTGGCCCAGTACGAGGTGGAGCACGCTCCCACGGAACGGGATATGGTAATAAAGGCGGGAGCGGGAACGGGAAAGACCACCTCCATGGTTTCCCGCCTGGGCTTTTTAATTTATGCCCACGACCTCAATGCCCGGGAACTGGTGGAGAAAATTATATTGATTACCTTTACCAACGAAGCTGCCGACACCATGAAGGAGCGGTTTAAAAAATACCTGCAAAATTATTACCTGGTTACCCGGGACATACGGTTTTTTGCCATGCTGGAAAGCTTGGAAGAGATGCGAATACTGACTATACACTCCTTTGCTCGCAGAATAATAGAAGATTATTCGGCCTTCCTGGGCTTGGGCAAGGATTTCTCCATCACTGCTTCGGCAAGGTATGAGCGCAAACAGCTCCTTTACCAAGAGATAAACCGTTACTTGGAGGAAGAATCGCAACGAAATCCCAGGGTATGGGATGAAGTTCGGCTAACCATGTATCACCTGCAAAGCTATTTAACCCGTTTTCAGGAAAAGCTGGAAAACAAAAATGTGGATATCTTACAAGATAACTTGAATTTCGGTAGTTGTGACCAGCTTCCCGCATTACATCAGTTAATTAAAGAAGTTCTAAGGAAAAGTGAATATCGCCTGCGGGACCAGCTGGACCAGGAAAACAGGATGCGCATATCCGACTTAATCCTAAAGCTGAGAAAGTTATTGGATGAACACAAAATAGAACAGCGCAATTATGAAATAAAATATGTTTTCGTGGATGAATTCCAAGACACAGATAATGTACAAATAGATTTGCTAAAAGCAATGCAGCAGGTCTTCGGCTTTAATTTCTTTGTGGTGGGTGACGTAAAGCAGTGCATTTACCGTTTCCGCGGCGCCGAAGAAAAGGCTTTTGACCATTTAGATATCAGTGGTTGGCTGGAATACTCTTTAAATAAAAATTACCGCACTGATGCTTCGCTCTTGGACCGGTTTGAGCAATCCTTTACCCGCTGGGGTACAGGGGTGCATCCCCGCCTGGTGTACGATGAGGCAAAGGACCGTTTGCGCAGCATTAAACGGCTAAACAAACCCGGAGAAGAGTTCTTCCGGCGGGTTGACGTAGAGGATGAAAATGATTTTGAGGCCAAGTTTGTAGAAACCCTTAATGAGGAATACCAACGCCTACCGAAAGGCGAGTGTTTGGCCATCCTGGTGCGGGAAAACAAGCAGGTAGAAGACATTCGCCGTCTGGGAGAAGAGAACGGGTTCTTTATTGAAACCCAGAGCGGAGGCGACCTCTTTTCCATAGATCCCACCACTGAATTGTACAAATTGGTGCTGGCTCTGCAAAACCCTACTAACCCCAAGTTTTTATTTAATCTTTTTCATACTTGTTACGTTCAATCAACGCTGGAGACGAGCATTTTATATGAATATAGGCGTGATCGCCAGGCGCTGTGCAGCCTGTTTGCCGATAGCCAGGTGATTCCTAATTGGACGGCATACCTACAGGACCTAAAGTTAAAACCGGTATTAAAGGTGCTGCGGGAAATTGTAAATGACGTATGTCCCTGGGATATTTATGCACAGGGCGCGGATAGCGAAGAGGACCATGATAAGAGGAGAAAGTTTTACAAAAGAAACCTGGACCAGGTTTTTGAAAAGCTAGCCCTGATGGCTGACGCCGATTATCTTACTATAAACCAAATCGAAAAATACCTGCAGATAATGATTTTGACGCAGCAGAAAGAGGAAACCAGGGAATCTTTGAAGGTCGATAGCGACGGGGGAGAGAAAAAAATTGTGTGTACCACTGTGCATAAGGCCAAAGGGCTAGAGTTCCATACTGTCTTTTTACCTTATACCAACCACCGTATGGATGACACGCGAAAGAGCGGCCCCGTGGATGTGGTGGTCACCAGGGACCACCGGGTGGGGTATAAAATTAGGCTGGATGACCCTATTTGGTCAACTAGGGGATATCCTATCTGGTACATAAAAAATAATCACTACCTCCAGGAAGAGGAACGGGAGATAAATTTCAAAATAGACGAGGAAACCAGGATTCTCTATGTGGCTATGACCAGGGCCATAAGGTATTTTACTTATTTTCATTATACCAACTTAAACGGCAAAGAGGCAAAGTACACCTGGCAAACCATGGTGGAAGAGGGATCGCAATGAAGAAGTTAATTACCTATGTTGACCCTTTTCAATTACGCAATCATTACCATCAGGAGAAAATATTTGGTAGCCCGCACCTATGCGTTTCCCAGGTGCTGGTAGAGGGATTGAAGCATCAATACGGGCGTAAGAGCTTTTATTTTATAAATACTTTAGAAAAGTTTATAGAACACTTTTATGCAGAGTGGGCCAACCCAGAAACCAAGATTGAGCAATATGTTAGCCTGTCGGAACAAATTAACAATATTACCATACCTTCTCTGAGGCGGTCTTTTAAATTTAACCAGCGAAGAATATTCGAAGCCATACGCTATTTGGTGGAGCTGGATATCTGTCCTAAAGATATCGATAGGAGCAAGCTTACTGGCGAGCAGGAACAGTTCCTGGAGATATTCTCCAAGCTGCGCCATAAGTGGCCCTGGACAGCTCTGGACGACAAGGTGTTTCATGAAAAACGAGAGTTACAGAAAGAGGTGCGAGAATGCCTTAAGAAACTTATAAATAAAGAAATAGAGGATGGACGGAGGCGCGAGCAGCTGGGTAAGGAAGAAGAAGCATACCTTAAAAGTATGCTTGCAAAATTTTCTTCGTCCGAGTGCGAAAAGGAATTAAACACCGTAATCATACATGGTGTTCACCGGCTCACCCCGTTGATTCTACGTTTGGCCAATCAGTTGGATAAATTAGATATAAATGTATTGTTTTTAATTCACTATCTTCCCCAGTACCCCCGCATTTTTAAAACCTGGGAAAGCGTGTACGCGGAAATGGGGCTCCAGCCTGTCATTGAAGACAATTCTACATCTGTTCTCATCAACAATGACCTGGGGCGGAGTATAGGGGCCCTTTTGGAAGGTGATATTTCCGCCCCCCTTACGGGCAGAATCCAATTTAAAAAGTTTGATAACCTTACTTCCTTTGTGGATTATGTGGGGGTAGTATTTGATAAGGCCAAGGAAAAAGTGCGAAAGGGCCAAAATCCGGTTCGGGTTATGGAAGAACAGTTTTACGTTACCGACAACAGCCTTTTAGAAGGGCTTTTAATGAGTTATTACCCCGAGCAATTCGGGGAAAAGCATTTTCTCTCGTACCCTGTGGGCCAGTTTATCCTGGGGCTTTACAACATGTGGGACGAGGACCGGAAGACGATAATCATAAACGATCGTAGCCTGCGAGAGTGCCTGGCCGTCAACTTTTTTGAAAAAGAGGGGATGCCCACTCCTCTGGAAATATATGATAAAGTGCAACTTTTTTTTCAAGATATTTTCCAGGATACCGGGACCTTCGAGGACTTTATCGACCGGCTGCATTTCTTAATCAGGGTGCGTAAGCAGTTAGAAAAGGGTGGTTACGACAAGCGTTTGGAAGGTTTGACCGGTTTTGCCTTTTACCATGTTACCGCCGCTGAACTAGAGTATTTCAAAGATATAATGGAAGGTCTGGAGAGTATAACCAAGAAACTATTCAAGGACGCTGCCAGCGGGCCGGTGAATTATGGCCGGCACTTGAAGAGACTTATAGAGATTATAAAGGAACGGGCGGGAGACTCGAAAACTATTTCCCAAAAAGAAAGTGAGCTCATCGAAGAGCTTTCCCAGCGCTTTGAAAATGTCGACGACCTCGCAGTGGAGGGGACGGTGGAGGATTTAAAACAGGCCATCCACTTTTATCTGGGCGTGCGCAAGGAAGGCAACGAAGCTAGCTGGATTGTGCGTAACTTCGAGCAAATTGACGGGGGAGTGCTATTAAGCCGCAGGAAGGAGAAAAGGGATTACCACCTGGGCCTGCTCTCTGACCGGGCCATGAAAAAGGTACCAAGAGACCTGCTCCCCTGGCCGCTGGATGAGGAATTTCTGAACGCCTGTAGGGACAAGGCGGGTAACGCACGGGCCGTATTGAACAGTCTACGGGAGTATCCCAACTTTTTGCGCTATGCCCTTTTTTACGCCACCTACTTTGTGGATAACAATAACATTGTTCTTAGTTACGTGGAAAACATCCAGGGTGAAAAGGAGCAGCCCTACTTTATTTTAGACATGATTGGACTTTCAGCGGCCCCCAGTGATGGCACCCGTTCCAGTAACAAGAAAACTGCCAGACACTGTGGCCTTCCAACAGGTACTGTAGATGATGTAGCCGCTCTTCCCCGCAAAGATATCTGGGCCTTTGCCGTCTGTCCCCACCGTTTTCTCTTAGGCTCGGTTTTAGACGGCGACTATTATCAGGATGAGTTTCAATGCCGGCTTCTTTACCGGGCCTTGCTGTTGCGGAATGCCTGGAATGCATATTGGTATGAGGATGACGTTTCTTCTTGGGAGGAAGCAGTAGAGAGGGAGAATGAGTTTTTAAGGGATTACTTTCCCTTTTGGAGGCCGATTGACTTTCACGATATAAAGAGATGGGTGCTTAATAACGACCAGGAAAATATTCGAAGATATGGCGAAATTCCTGCCCCGGATGACTATTACCTAGAGTTAAGAAAGCACTTTTTGTACGGCAAGTTAAGGGATGATTATAACAGCGACGAAAATCACCTCATAATACTATTCAGATTAAGAAATAGACAGGAATTCAAAAACCAGATAAATATAATGGAGAATTTTTTAAATGGCTGGGGTAACTTCTCTCCACCACCACCTGTGGTATGCAAGTACTGCCAGCACCGCCGGGTTTGCCTGCAGCATTTGCGGGAAGACGAGGCGTAGTAAAGAAAAAACCGGAGGTTATGGATTTTGCTCCCCCGGGCTGTTTACCAGGTAAATCAAATAATTATCCAGTTCGGAGAGGGAATCAATTTCCCTCTCCATTATTTTTAATCCCTCTTCTATTAAATACAGCATGTAATCGTCAACTTCTTTTTTATCTAAAGGCCGCTTGGCTTTTTGAATTATTAGATGCTTGAACAGCAGGTATTCATCACCGGTGGCCACGACCCCTTCACCAATCTCAAATTTACCCTTCCCCCGTTTAACTTCTTCAGGTAAGCTAGGCACTGCCGTAAGACCCTTGGCAAAAGCCAAACGGAAGACCTCCGGTCGCTTACAAATTTCTAAACTTTTTAACTTAAATTCAGCTAGGGCTTTATTTAATCTTTTTTCCCCTTCATAGGAAAGAATAAATCTTCTATGGCTCATATTACATCACCGTTTCATCTGCAAAATCGAAATAGCCTTCTTTAATCTGAGTGGATTCCTCTTCGTTACTATATTCAAGCAGATAGGAACACTGGACATAGGGTTCGATTTCTTTTATGAATTCTTGGGTTATCTCTGTATCCGTTGATAGAATAATGACCTGGTCGCTAAGATTAGTAAAAAAATGACTAACCATTTGATAACGATGGATGCTGTCCAGCCTTGCAAGGGGGGTATCAATGACAAATGGAAAATCCGCTCCCGAGACCTTGGTGAGTGCCCATATCATAGCCAGAGCGATGATTTGCTTTTCGCCCTCAGAACGGCTGTGTAGGTCAATTTCCTCGCCGTATTCCGAGAATATGTGTAGGGTGTAAGTTTTTGGATCAAACTTAATTATTGCCAAATCATCTTTTCGAAACAACCGGTTGAGAATGTCTTCGATGTGCAGCTTTAGTTGCTCAGCTTTATAAACAGTAACCTGTTCCACAAATTCCTCTGTAGCAGCAATTAACCTATCTAAAAGGTCGATTTTTTGTTCGACTGGACCCAGTTCTTTTTGCAATTTTCTTTTTCTGGTCAGATGGTTCTGGATTCTGCTTATCTCGTCCTCAAGTTCAATAATTTTTTCTTGTTGATTCTTTACCAGAGTATTTAATGATCCTATTTCTTTGTTAATAGATTCCAGTTGCTTATCTTCTTCCTTGGTATCAATTTCTTCTGGGGCATCCGATAACTGGGCTTCATAGTTTGCCTTTTTTTGGAGTAATTCCTGGTATTTGTTAAGTATGCTTGTAATGTCAATGTCTTTGGGCATAGGCCAGTTTAATAGTTTAGATAAATCGCTTTGCGATAAGTCATGCCAGATGGTTAGTTCTTTTTGGGAGAGGTCTTCCTGGATCTTGTTTATTTGGGCCCAAATCTTTCTACCTTTATCGTATAAAGTCTGTTTTTGCTGTTCCGTTAGTGGCGGTTGGATTGGTAAAGATATTAGCTGGTTCATAAAGTCCTCGTACGGAGCCAATGCTATATCGAGTCTTTGCTTGGCCTTCAGGTACTCTTGTTCCTTTTTAATGCGATCCTTTAGTTCTTTGATTGAGGAGGCTAAAAGGAAGTAAACTAGCTTTTTATGTCCGATTTGTTTTAACTCTTTTTCAATGGTTTTTAGTTCGTTTTCAATGTTTCCCAGGAGCCTGTTTAGTTGCTGCTTAGTCATACTGCTTTCGGCAAGCTTCTTCCGCCTGGCGCGTTCGACTTCTTGTTTTTGCTCTTTCAAAACATTTAGTTTTTGCTTGTACTCTTTTTGTTTTTCTCTCAATTTTTCTAACCTATCGATATCTTCCTTTAGTTTTTTGGTTAGTTCTTTAATATCCTTATCCTTGATGCTTTTGTTTAGATTTTTTTCTTCCTTAGCCCTTTCCTGTCTGAGATCTTTCAATAACTGTTTGTAGAGATCCAGAGAAACTACCTTTTGGATAGCTTCCCGTGTGTCTTCTTTTTCATGGTTACCGACTAAATCACGAATCTTTTCTGCGTCAAAAATAAAAAAGGGGGCCACATAGATGGGGATGCGACGGTCGATGAAGCTGTTGAATTCCTCTTCGGTACTGGTAATCCTATGCTCTTTTTTGTTTTTAGAAAACTGGTAAATGGTGCGCTCTTCCTCGATATTGTTTCCTTGTAGAGTAAAGGAGATTTCGATGGTATAGCTCCTTTCAGACTCGGAGAACCCCAACCGGATGGAACTCTTACGTCCCCCCTCCCGTAAAAACCTGCGGTTGATAGCATTAGCCTTGATGTCTTCATACTCTTCTTTGTTGAAAAAGCGTCTGCCATATAAACAAACGTAAATGGCATTAATGAGGGAGGTTTTCCCTGAACCGTTAAGTCCTCCAATTAAAATAATATTTTTTTTATAGGGAGAAGAAGTTTTTGTGGTAGTTCTAAAAATTATTTGCTGGGTACCGTAAAAGGGTCGATAATTGTTGAATTGGATAAAGTCAAAAATCATTGTCTAACCCTTCTTCCTTCACCCATTGATTAATACATTCGCTAATACGAGAAAAAATGCCATACCTACGGCTCATGTTTTTATCGCTATATTCCTTTTCGAGTTCAAAGAGTTGGATCAAGTAATTATATTTAACATTATGTTTTGTGCAAATCTTTTTCAATAGCTTTTTCTCGTCTGGGGTGAGGTACATGGTTTTCTGCACCCTCTGTTAAAATGATAGATTTGAACACAATGAAAAAATTTCTACAAAAAATCCCATTTCCCTTCCAAAATTAATAACTTTTCTTAAGAGTGGAATTTTTTTTAAAGTTTGCCAAATTAAAAAATAGTTAATACAATCTTTATAAATATTTCCACATACCAGGGAGGCTTGATTGTGGAAGTTTATTGTTCGCCTAACACCGAGGATATTGAAGAATTTTTGAAAAACAAAGTTAATACTACACTCAATAACAGCAATAAAATTCTACATATTGTTCCCACCATGATTTTGCTGCGTAGAAGAATTCGATTTTACCGTTTCTTATTGGGACCCAATTTGAATCTTAAGAATGTATCCCGGGCAAAGCACAAAGAAGTAAGAGCGGAGATACGACGCTGGGTAGGGATTTATGAAGTAGATGAGTTTATAAGAAGTCTGGTCTACCAAAGCGGGATGGAAGTACTCTCCAAGACTGAAAGCGCAGTTATTTTAGAGCGGGTACTTAAGGCAAATCCCGACACAAACGATTTGAGCTGGCTTACCATGATACCTCATTTGATTGAATTATTTAGAGAGCTAGCCTTGACAGGGTTGTCGGTTTTAGAACTTAAGGAATGCGGTTCAAGTGAACGGTGGAAACAGGTAATTGATATTTATGCTACTTACCTAGAGGAAACAGAGGGTGCTCTGGATTTCGGACAAGCCGGCCGGATGCTACTGCAGGAAAAAAGTTTTCACGAATACGATGAACTGGTAATGGACGGGAGTTTCCTGCCTATCTTAGGAAAGCATCACCTTCTTATAGAAAAATTTAAAAACGACGGGAAAAATGTGACCTTTTTGTTGCCTTGTGACTTGAGCGTGCCCAATCACCCTGCCTTTGAAGCAATATTTAAAGCCTATGAACCTTATGTGCCGAGAGAGCAATGGCAGTCCATACAACAGCCACGACCGGCCTCTTTTTTCGTGGATCGTTTTCCAAAGCTCATTTTTACTGAAACTGCCTCTACTCACCTGGACCAGTCATTTTCATTGACCAAGTTTTATTCCGTTGAAGACGAGTTAACTTATATAGTGCAGAGAATAGCGGGGTTAGCGAAAAAGAATGTCAATCTAAAAAAGATTGCCATTATCACTCCTCAATTTATGGAGATAAGACCCCTAGTGCGGGAAATGTTAGAGCAATATGGTGTGCCGTCGGATGTTCCACGGCGGCCGCTACTGCATCTTCCCCAGGGCAGGGCGCTTAAAAGTCTGTACGATATCTCCCTAGACCCCAGGGGACGAGGCGAGCCGTATCTGGATTTGGATATGGTTCGGGTAATTATGCACGGAAATGTAATAAAGGGGTCTCCCGAGCTAGTTGATGTACTCGAAAACCTGGCCGCCTTTTTTACTGATTGTACGGTATTTGATGATTGGTACCGGTGTATAGACTCTCTAATAGAGGTTAAGGAAATGGTAAATAAAGAGGAGCATCTTTATCACCCGGTAGCCTGGACCACTCGGGAAGAATTAACGGGCTTAAGGAAAATAATTAGCAGGATTCAAGATGTAAGTAAACAGTTAATTAGTGGACCAACTGATACCATAAACAATCATGTACAAAATCTACTGCGCTTTTTAAAAACCGACGAAAACTTGATTCCCTTTGATGAAGAGTTGCTGGAACGGTTGGAAAGCATTTCCCGGTTATTGGATGTGCAAAATCGATTAACTATAAATTCTCTAGAATTTGGAGCAAGACTTACTGCCTTGTTTGTGGAGCAAGAGGGGGATGTGATAGAGGTTACCTCTCAAGATGAAACAGAGCTTGCCCTAGAAGCTCCCATGGTAACGGTGACTGGCCCGGGTAATGTTGAATTTCAGCGATATGACTATGTTTTTCTCTGCCGGTTTACACAGGACATGTACCCGGAGGTTGCGACTCTACCATGGCCAATGACTTCCGAGGTTCAAGCAAACATACTGGCCAAAACCACTGAAAACAAGATAATGACAGGCAAGGACTTGGACGAATTTTACACGGGTCGAGCCCTTTACCATATTTATTCTGCTATGAATGCTGCAAAGGTCCAGCTGAATGTCTCTTATTCTCAGGTTCACGAAGGGATGAATTTAACACCTGCGCATTATTTGCACGATATCGCCAGAGTGATTGGCCTTGAAGAGGAAGAGGAGTCAGAAGATAAACCCTCTAAAACCATAGAAGAGGTTTTGGAAGAAGCCAAAGTGTTGCGGCGGCCAAGCCTGGTAAAAGAGGTTTTAGAGGAGCCTCCGGCTGAAAGTTCTTTAGAACCAATTACTGATAAAATTTTCACCGTTGAGGATGTAGCCATTTACCAATATTGCCCCCGGCGGCTTTACCTACAGAAGAAACACCCTGAGCATTTAATGTATAAAAGTGAATTTCATTTACAGTCTTATGCAGCTTCCTTTTTATATGGTGCTGCTTTAAAAAAAATGATAAAGGATTATTCCAAGCCCATGTCTGTAGATATTGAAAGTGGAAAAATAAAAAACAAGTTGTTGCGTAATGCTTCTCAATATAGGCAAGAAGCAGAAAAAGAAGTTCGACCACTGTTCCCCTTTAGCAGACGTTTGTGGGCCACCGTGCGTTTGCAGGCAGATTTGTTTCTCCAGTCATTAATTCGCTTGGTATTTGAACATGATTATGTAAAGGAGCAGCTTAATCAAGGCAACATCAGTATACGGTTGCAGTGGAGGCTAATTGACCGCCAAGAAGAGATACGGGTTAATGATTTTATTTTCCAGGCTAGGCAGGAGTTAGAAATACAATATAATAATGCACGTAAATACTATCTTTCTACATCTAATCGGCAGGAATTTTTGTATTTTACTTCTCGAAATGAACTTGAACGTGAAGCGATGGAGAAAATTAAGGACTGGTATTTTGAATTAAAAAGACACTTTTTCCGCAAGGATTCCTGGGCCATAAAGCAATTGCAACATTTTGTAGATATGGTTAAAGCCAATGAATTTCCAAAACAGGTTGGGGGCCACTGCATGTATTGTCCATATCAACATATTTGCCAGGAAAGGAATGTTAGTAATGCTTACGTTAGAGCAGAAGAAAGTAATTGATGCGGACGAAAAATATATTCTGGTGCGAGCCGGTGCGGGAACCGGTAAAACCGAAGTTTTAACCCGGCGAATTCTCCGCCTGTTGGAAGATGACCCCCAACTAAGATTGCGTGACATAGCGGTAATAACATTTACCAATAAGGCTACGGAAAACATGCTAATGCGCTTAAAAAGATATCTTTTTAAGCAATGGAAAATGGCGTCCAAGCCGGAAATCCGGCGTAGGTACAGATATGAACTGGAAAGCTTAAATTGCTGCCAGGTATCAACTATTCATAAATTCTGCCGGTCAATACTGGATTTGGCTGGCCCAGTGAAATTCTCTGATTTTAGCTATTCCCCGGCTTATAGGGTTTCTCAGGGAGTGTTATACGCGGCAATAGAAGAGGCCTTTGAAAGCTGGCTGGCTCGTTATGAAAAGAAAGGAAAGGAAGTTCTCCACTGCCAGCTGATGCCTGTTTATGAAGTTAAAAGGGTTGTTCTCGATGCCTATAAAATGCTAAGAGCGAGAGGCATAAGCATCGACCAGGCTATTGAAAAGACTAAAGAGGAAGCTTTGTTAGAAGAATGGGTACAACCGCGCCGGTTGAAATTGGAATTGGTAGAGATATTAAGTATTCTTCGGGAAATCCATTTGGAGAAAAAACTTGATACATTAGACCCAGACGACATTCTGGAGTATTGCTACAGAGTATTAAAACAGCGACCAGACATTGTGCAAGAGGTCCGTACCAAGTACAAGCATTTGCTGGTTGATGAGTTTCAAGATACTTCCAGGTTTCAAACCGGTATTCTCCGGCTCATCTGCGGGGATTTGGAGGAAGGCCCCAGTCTTTTTGTGGTAGGGGATTACAAGCAATCTATTTACCAGTTTCGGGGGGCGGACATAAAATCATTTGAGTCAACAGCAAATTGGATAAAGGTAGTGGGAAAAGAATATACATTAAGTACAAATTTCCGGTCTACACCGGAGCTGGTCACTTTAGTTAATCGGACATTCAGGCGGTTAGCCGAGAAGTATCCAGAGTATAAATTTAAGATAGAGGAGCTGGAGCCAACCGGCGAGCCCGGACAAATTGATCGAGAAACTTATGAATGGATTTGGGTTCCTGAAAGCTCCCTACAGCCTCAAGCAGTGGCGGAGTACCTGCGCAAACAGATAGACGCCGGAGCCTCCCCCAGTGAATTTGCCTTGCTTTTCCGAACCAATGACCCAATGATGGAATATGCGCGGAAGCTGGACGAGGCTGATATTCCCTACCAGCTAGTTGGAGCAGGGGATTTTTATAACCAAAGAGAAGTTGTTGACACATATAAAATAATGAATTTCTTGCTTGCTCCACAAAAGGGCATTTGTAGGGACGAAGCCCTCAACACTATTTATTTTTCAGGAGATAGGAAAAGTTTTGCTAGGTTTGAAGAAGAAATGAAAAAAATTTCTTCCGGGCTTACCCCTGCTCAAATACTGGATCAAATCTACCGTAAAACAAAAATCCGGGAAAGGTTAGTGGGCATGAATCCTCAGGCAGCAGCTAACCTGAATAAACTAAAAGCGCTTACCAGGCAGATGAATCTGAGCGAAAACTGGCAGCTGGTAGAATTTGTAGGATGGCTGCAGCGGATGATATTTTCCCGCAGTGAAGAGCAGCAAGCCGATTGTTTCCTTGATCCTGAAGAATCTAATGCAGTAACCCTGATAACTATTCACAGGGCAAAGGGCTTAGAGTTTCCAATTGTCATTCTTCCTCAGCTAGACCAGAGCTATAGTAAATCAGTTAGGAAGCCCCCGGTCGTCTATTCTGTCGATTACGGATTGGAGCTTTCTTACCAACGGTACAGTGACCAAGGCCAAACTAGCGTATCAACATCTAATTACGAGGAAATTGTTAAGGAATATGAGAATGAGATGTTTTCCGAGGAAATGCGCGTGCTATATGTAGCCATGACCCGGGCCGAGAAAAAGCTGGTTTTTGTGGGAAGTGAAGATTGTCCAAAGGATCGTATATGTTTTCAAAATTGGTTATGTTAGTTTAATTGTCTTAGGGATAATGCTTTTTCTTTTTCGGATTAATTTAGAGTTAAAGTAGATAAGTTTTGCCTGAACCCTTTCTTTTTAATACTAAAGCCATTAGTTAAACCTCAAGCAAGAGAGAGGGTGAAAAGCCATGCCGAAACCGCTAAAAAAATATGAAGAATATAGTAGGGAAGAAGTCCACGATATATTTGATCCCTTCACTAAATTTACTCCTCAAACAGGTAGTTGGGGGTTGCGGGGAATAGTTAAAATTCCTAACCGGGAAAACGATTATGTTTTTTTTGTTACATACGGGCAAAGTCAAGCCGGTCATACTTTCGATGAAAAAATAACACAAAGTGGAATTTTAACATGGCAGTCTCAGCCAAAACAGAAGTTAACAAATCCCTTAATAAAAAAATTAATTAATCATGACCACCTTAAAAATAATATATATCTTTTTCTCCGTACTCAAAAAAGAAAAAAATATACGTATCTGGGCCGTTTAGCATATGTTAGTCATGATTCGGAAAGGGAACAACCTGTATATTTTAAATGGCAAATCCTTGATTGGGATCTATCGGACAAGCAGGCACGGGATATAGGTCTTGAATTACAACCTGATGATGTTAATAGTCAAACAGTTAATACGATAAACTTAGTCAAGACGGAAGCGCCTTCTTCAACGGAGGTGGAAGGAAGTATATCATTGAACGACTTTCATGCCCGGCATATTAATTTTAGTGAGAATGATACTCGAAATAAAGAACTAGGTAAAGCTGGGGAACTTCAAGTTCTTGAATATGAAAGGCAATATTTGATTGATAGCGGACGTCAGGATTTAGCTGAAAAAGTATTTCATACTTCGTATATAGAAGGTGACGGAGCCGGTTACGATATTCTTTCATATACCGCTGAAGGTGAATTGAAATACATTGAAGTTAAAACCACTTCTGGTGGGAAAGGTACCCCCTTTATATTAACTCTAAATGAACTAGCTTTTTCTCAACAACACTCTAAAAATTACTATTTATACCGCGTGTATGAATTTAATAAAGAAACTGGTAAGGGAAAGTTTTACGTACTTAAAGGATCTGTTTCGGAAAATTTTAATTTGGAGCCTATTCAATTTAAAGCAAAGAGATAATTAGAAATGGTTCGATATATTTATTGTTGGCTCAGGCTATGGAATCAGACCTGAAACGATTCGTTTAGACTGGCTAAAAAAGCAAGGAAGCCCTGGGGCTAAACGTTTTGCAGCGGTTTGTGGACAGGTAGGGAGGTTTTGGGAGCATACTCAGAAAACACAGGCTTCGAGTGATGCAAAGGTATCTACCCCTTATCTTAAGTGGGCAAAAAACCATAGAGGGGCGACTGGCCAAAGGTAGATTTTTAGCCATAAAACCTGGCCACATAATTGAGTTCAACGGTTCCGGGCAGGATTTTAAAGTAATTGGGGTTAGGAAATACCTTACGTTTAAGGAAATGCTCGAGAATGAAGGTTTAAACCGGGTGGTACCAGGAGTTAATAGCTTGGGAGAAGCCGAAAAATTATACCATTCAATTTATCCGCCCCCGCAGATGAAGGGGAATATGAGGTATTAGCTATCGAGCTAAAATTGTTATAAAGTCTCTTCCGGCAGTGAAAAAGG
>JACDNZ010000026.1 GCA_017656345.1 Thermosipho sp. (in: thermotogales)
AGTATGTGATAAAAGTTTCCTGGTTATTGTTAAAGGATTTCTTCTGGAGGCTAAAAGAGAAGTATCTATTTTATAATTTCCACCCGCTGGTGTTTTTCTATGTATTTGGAATACTCTTCCTTTTGGCTGGTGCAGGGGGTGTACTATTTACCTTCTACCAGAAGTTTATACTCCACCACAATGTGTTTTTCTACATGATGACGCTTTCCCTATTAGTGTTTGGGATTGGGCTAACAATGTTCTTGTTTGCAATGTTATTTGACATGGAGGAGGAAAGACGGAATGGACTTCACGCTGAGTGAATACAGTGAACTCCTCAAATTCCTTCAAGAAAACTACGAGATATATACCGTTGAGGATTACCTTTTAGAGAAACCAAGCAAAAACTTTGTAATCCTGCGTCATGACGTTGATAGGTCACCCAAAAATGCCCTTAAAATGGCTGAAGTAGAGAGAGAGTTAGGAATCAGGAGCACGTATTACTTTAGGTATCCTCACACCTTCAAGCCAAATATTATAAAACAAATTAGTAAAATGGGGCATGAGATTGGTTATCATTATGAGACATTAAGCAAAGCGAAGGGGGATTACAAGAAAGCTATCCAACTTTTTGGGACTGAACTTGAAGAATTCAGAAAACTCGCAGATATAAAGACAATATGTATGCACGGTAGCCCCCTGTCTAAATTTGATAACAGATCTCTATGGATCAAATACAGCTTTAAAGATTATGAAATCATAGGTGAGGCATATCTCTCAATTAATGATCCAGAGATATACTATATTACCGATACTGGTCGAAATTGGGAGAACCGGAACAATATTAGGGACAAATTTGTTTGGAAGTCAATAGATAGAAAAATAAAAAATACAGAACAGCTGATTGAAGTTTTGACTGAGATTAGCCCTGAAAAGCTTTACATAACAACACACCCAGAGAGATGGGGATACAGCTTATTAAATTGGAGCGTAGGATATCTTCGAGATAGTGTATTTAATTTAGGGAAACGTGTGTTATTGGTGATGCCCCCATGAAAATACTGTTTAACATTGCCCACCCAGCTCAGGTCCATTTATTCAGGAATGCCATCAGAATCCTGTCAGAAAAAGGCCATGACATAAAAGTCACCGCTGTGGACAAAGAAGTTAGCGCGTATCTATTAAAGGCCTATAACATAGAACATGAAATTGTGGGAAAAGCTAGAAGTTCAATTTTAGGTAAAGCTATCGAAATGTTAAAAATTGAAAAACAACTTTACTCACTTTCTAAAAAGTTTAGACCAGATGTCTTAGTTGGTGGTGTTGGTAATGCTTACGTTGCTCATGTTGGAAAGCTTATTGGGAGACCATCGATAGTTTTTGATGATACTGAACATGCCAAAATAGAGCATTTTTTGATGGATCCTTTTGTTACAACAATTGTAACTCCTTCATGCTACAAAAAGAACCTAGGGAAAAAGCAAGTCAGGTATAACGGGTATCACGAATTAGCATATTTGCACCCCAACTATTTCAAACCGGATCCTTCTATTTTGGACAAGCTCGGGTTAAGTAAAGGAGATACCTTTATTTTACTGCGCTTTGTCTCCTGGACAGCTAGCCATGATGTCGGACAAAAAGGAATTCAGAATCGTATTAATTTTGTAAAAGAGCTTGAAAAGTATGGTCAAGTGCTGATATCCGCAGAGGGTAGATTAGAAAAAGAATTAGAGAAATACAGAGTAAGAATACCCCCCGACAAAATCCATGATGTGCTGTATTATGCTACGCTCTATGTTGGAGAGGGTGCTACTATGGCAACAGAATCAGCAATATTGGGGACTCCAGCAGTATATATTTCATCACTTGTAGGAACTATGGGGAATTTTATTGAGTTGGAAAAGAAGTACGGACTAGTTTTCAACTATACCACTGAACCAGGAACTCTAAAAAAAGCTATTGAAATTTTAGAGGACTATGATCAACGTAGATGGAGAGAACGGAGAAAACGCCTAATCAGAGAAAAGATTGATGTAACTAAATTTATGGTCTGGTTTATAAAAAACTATCCTCGTAGTATTAATGAAATAAAAGAAAATCCTATGATTCAATATAGATTCAGGTGAGCAACAATGAACTTTGAATGGCCCGAAGGAAGAAGATTTGCAATTTGTCTGACTCATGATGTGGATCGAGTTAAAAAAACATGGTGGCAATCTCTGTATTATTTCACAAAAACTAGAAAGCCATATCACTTAAAAACACTCATCAATAAAGGATCAAATCCCTACTGGAATTTCACAAAAATTATGGAAATTGAAAACAAATATGGGGTTAGGTCGACGTTCTTCTTTTTAAATGAAAGTAAAAAACTCGAATTTCTAAAGCCATCAACTTACAAACTTAGTTTAGGTAGATACGACATAAATAGTCCCGAAATAATGGGTATAATAAAAGAGCTTGATAAAAACGGATGGGAAATAGGTGTTCATGGATCCTATGACTCTTACAAAAACAAAGAACTACTTGCTAAGGAGAAGTGGGTATTGGAAAAGATAGTGGGCCACAGAGTTATCGGTATTAGGCAACATTACTTAAATTTAGAGATTCCAACAACGTGGCAACTTCAAAAAGAAGTTGGGTTCAAGTACGATGCCAGCTTTGGACATCGCAGGGATGTTGGGTTTAGAGAAAATCAAATCATGCCATTCAAGCCATTTAGAGAAGATGATGATTTTTTAGTAATTCCGACGACAATAATGGACGTTGCTTTATTCTACAAGTATCCAGCCTTTGAAAATGCTTGGAGAAAAATCTTGGAAATTTTTAAATATGCTGAGAAAAATGGGGCTCTAATTACTATTCTGTGGCACCAAAGAGTTTTTAATGAAAACGAGTTTCCTGGGTGGAATAGAATTTATGAGAAGATAATTGAAGAAGGATTAAAAAGAAAAGCGTGGTTTGCTACGTGCAAAGAGGTCTGGGAGGTGTTTAAATGAGCATTGAAATAATAAATGACAAACAGGAGTGGGATATGTTCGTAGATAGTAGTTACAATGGAATACTATTTCATAAGTGGGATTTCCTAAAAATAGTAGAAAAGCATGCAAATGCTAAACTTGTTACTTATGGAATACACAAAGGAGATGCTCTAATTGCGCTATTCCCGGTTTTTATAATGAAAAAAGGATTTCTGAAATTTATATTTACATCATCACCAAAAGCAATGATGACATATTCTGGCGTTATTTTAAGCAAGGATTTTGGTGAATTAAAACAGAATAAAAAAGAAGGGATAATGGAAGAAATTGTCAATTCAATGAACCAGATATTAGCGGAGATTTCTCCAGACTTCTTTTATATGATTTTAACTCCGGGTATAGATGATATCAGAGAGTTCAAATGGAATAAGTATGAAATTTCTCCTTTATATACTTATGTCTTGGATTTGACAAAAACACTTGATGAAATTTGGAGTGGGCTTAAAAAAGTAACAAGAAAAAACATAAAAAAAGCTGAAAATAATGCGAATATAACAATTGAGAAAGTAGAGAGCGCAGATATTATTTATAACTTCCTTAAAGATAGATATGCCGAACAGGGTTTACATTTACCGATATTGAGCAATAATTATCTCAATGAACTAATCAGTGCATATCCGGAGAATATAGAAGCATATGTATTAAAGAATATAGATGGAGAGGTTTTAACTGGGAAGCTAATAATTAAATACAAAGATAGATACATTAACTGGATAGGAGATATGAAAACAGAAAATGCTTCATTGCAAGATTACATAATGTGGAAGTTTATTGAGAAAGCAAAAACAGAAGGGTATCATGTGTTTGATTTTGGAGGGGCGAATACCAAAAGATTATGCAAATTTAAAGCGAAATTCAATCCTCGCCCGGAATTATATTTCGGTGTGACCAGAAAGAACTTGGTTGGTAAAGTATCAGAATGGATATACAATCTCGTTTATAAGTGATTTCCGCCGAAAGAGGCACTCATTTCATAATAATCATAACATAGTATACCTGAGGTATAATGTGAAGTCGATAAGGGTGATGCTTATGTCAAAAATAGGACTAAACGAGTTTGAAAGAATCATAGGAGAAATTAAGGATGCGGCAGTGTTTGATGAGAACATTTCATTGATAAATCCTCATAGAACCGTTGTTTACTGGATTATTAACAATGACTCTAGAGATATTAAGTTTAGTAAATTTATTGCCCAATCACTTTATAATTATAGAAAATACAAAAATTTGTCATTCAAATATAATGCCCCAAGAGAGGGGACAGTAAATGGCATATTTCTTGCAATGTTAAGTGATTTCAAATATATTTATGATTTGGAAAAAATGGAAATCACTTATGAGCATGAATTTAATTATAACATAAAAAATATTCTACAAAAACAACATAATATTGATATTTTGGAAATACTTTACTATTCTTTTTTACCCAAAAGGCCGAAAACTATATTAAAGGTGGCAAACAGCAGACGAATACCCTTTGAGACATACATAACAAGAAAACTAACAAAAAGCGAAAACAACTTTTATTGTAATGATACCATGATAAAAAATCATTTGGGACTAGAAGCCTATAATTATTTAAAATATGTTGGATTTCGGGAAAGCATTAGATGGTACTTAGCGTGGAAAAAAATATTTAAAATACATAAACCAAACTTTTTCTTTTTAATTAGTGAATATGGTCCCTTTGAATATATGGGGGTTGTAGCATCAAAAAATGAGAACATTCCATCAATAGCCTTACAACATGGAGTCATTTGTCCCACACACTCGGGTTATTATCATCATCCAAAAAACGTGGCAAAGAAGGATGGAGATAATATAAACTATGTACTTCCAGATTTAACCCTTGTACAAGGAAAATATGAAAAAAAGTTGTTACTTAAGTGGGGGTATCCCAAAAAAGCTGTACTTGTTACAGGACAGCCGAGATATGACTTTTTATTACATGCTGACGAGATATTTAATAAAAAACAAATAATAAAGAAATACAATCTTCCAAAAAACAAAAAATTCCTGCTTTGGGCAACTCAAACTCACGGACTCTCGAAAGAAGAGAATCTGAGGAACATTAAAGCAATTTTTGGAGCAATGAACGAACTCAAAGATCGATACCATCTCATAATAAAGTTACATCCTCTTGAAGATCAAAACGCCCCTTTGTATAAACGATTCCTAAACAAACCCTTTGCGACAATAATCAGAGGAAGAGAAAACACATACGAGCTCATACACATTAGCGATATGGTAATAACGAAACATTCTACTGTTGGGATAGAATCAATAGTAATGAACAAACCCATAGTATTGATTGAGACTGTTAAATCAGCAAGACTGAACCTATACACTGACTATGGGTTTAGAAATATTGTTCAGGATAAATATGATCTAATAGAATATGTAAAACTTTTAGAATCCGGAGAACTTCTTGACGCTTTTGAAAAGAGAAGAAGAATCTTTTTAAGAGACCGGATTTGTTGTTTGGGTAGAGCTACAGAGAATGTCGCAAAAGTTTTGGAGAAATTTTTATAGACACAAAGATCAAAAATCCATCTAGAAGATACACACAAAGAGGGGTATATTATGAAAATCTTGATAGTTGGAACGAGAATACCAACTAAGAACCTGACCAAAAGTATTGGTGGGGCAGGTATTGCAACAATGAAAATTGCCAAAACACTTGCCAGGAGAGAAAAAGTCTATGTAATCCCTTGGTGGTCAGATCCCCCCACGTTATTTGGAAAAAATATAATCATAGACAATGTAGAATATATAAGAAGAAGAATATCTCCCGAGTTAATAACTGCTATGTTCAAAGTTTTTCTGTCGGGGTTTTTTAGAACTACTATGAAATACACTCGAGGATTAAATAAAATAAAGTATATTCTGCTATATGCCTTTGATAGAGCCCATATAGAATCGATAATAAAACGTATCGACCCTGATATTATCCATGTACACGGTCTCACTTTAAAATATTTGCCATATATCGACGTTGCTATAGATAAAGAAATTCCGCTAATATGTACGCTTCATGGATTATATTCTATGGATCCAAATATTAAGGTAGACTTTGATAAAAGTTTTGAAAAGGACATTCTTATGAAACTGTCAAATACAAAATGTACATTAATCACTACCGTCTCTACAAGTGTCAAAGAAAAATGTGCCGATAACTTTCACATTCCTTCTGACAAAATAATAGCAGTACCAAATGGTGTCGAGTATGAAAAATTTGCACATACTAAAAAATCTAAGACCGAACTTAGGAGGCAATATTCTCTGCCACAAGAAAAAATTATTATCCTCCAAGTCAGCAGTTTAACAAAAATAAAAAACCACATTACTGTGTTAAAAGCGCTGGCAAACATGGACAGCGAAACTAAAAATAAACTGATCTACTTAATTGTCGGAGATGGACCGGAAAGAAAAAATTTAGAAAACTTTGTAAAAGAGAATGGATTAGAAGACAATGTAATCTTTATGGGGTATATTCCTCATACTGATGAAAAATTATTAGATATGTACCATCTATCTGACTTTTTCATATTGCCCTCAACATCAGAGGGTTTTCCATTAGTACTATTAGAAGCGATGGCTGCCGGACTGCCCATCATAACTTTCAAAGATTTAGGGGGAGTTAGTGACATATATAATTCAGAATACATGGAACTGATTCCAGAGAGAGACATAGAATCTATGGTTGTTACAATAAAACGAGCCATTAATAAGAAGTGGGATAGGAAAAAAATCATGAAACTATCAAAAAAATGGTCATGGGACTTTATTACCAGAAAGTACTATTGCCTATATAGAAAACTACACAAAAAATGCAGTAAAGGGAGGTTAAATTAATATGGGAGAAAATAATAAAAATATACGCCGCATATCTCAATTCATCCTTTTAAGTGGATCCATAATTTTGTTAATATTCGAAATTGCCATACTTGTTAGCACAGAGCCACGTGGTTATGATATAACGATTTACCATCAACTACCTACAGAATTTTGGTATGCCCACATCATGAGTTACTTCGTTGCCGCATATTTAATTCTTAAGGGTAGCAATAAATTGTTTGTAAAACTTGAAATGTTAGTTGTTTTAGTAAATTATATTACTTTTTTGTTAGTTCCCCATGTGTTAGGATATGTTGTCGTTAATCGACTAGACCCCCTAACAAATATGGGAATGATGAGAGCGATTATAACAGAAGGACATATCGTTAAAGTGGACATATATCCTGCAAACCAAATAATATATGTTGTTACATCAATCATATCTAACTATGAGATAGACCACCTTACAACCACATTACCGGTAGTATTCTCACTTTTTTTTATCACTTCAACGTATATCTTGTCAAAAGTATTTGTCACAAAGCAACACAAGCAACTATTGTTTTTGATAGTAACAATGTACTTCTTGAGATATTATCATCTCCATCCTACACCACACTTCACGTCCTATTCTATAGCCCCCATAGGGTTGTTTTTATTGTATAAACATGTGTTATCAAAAAATCACGAACTTCCGATAAATATTGCTCTTGCAACTTTTTTCTTAGCTGTGCCTTTTCAACATCCATTCATAGTTATTTTGTTTGCTTATATACTTATGTATCATATTGTTATCTCAAAGGATATGGATCTAACACCATATCTCATTGTTATGTCAATAGTATTTATAATATGGTTGACTTCATCTGATCTTTTAATAGGTGCAGGGGATATCATAAAAACAATCCTTCAGGGAGAAGAGCCCCCAAGGCCTCCTGCCTTGACTCAAGGTACAAATGCATTCTTTTCTGGAATTTCAAAAGTATCATTGTATGATTTGTTTTTATTTATAAATTTGTTATACGGAAGATATCTCATACCAGGGATTATTATAGGTATCTCAATATTGAGATTAAATAACAGAAGATCGTTATTTTTTATAACAAAAAAATACAAAATAGTGCTTTTTACCCTAATTTTGAGTATCTTAGACGCGTTCCTATTAATCAACCCATATATAACTCATGTCTTTGAAAGGCTTACAACATTGAACTTTTTTGTATATGGACTCATACCATTGTTTACCTTATCGCTGGATACAATCCTAAAAAGATACAAGCCCTCTATTGTTGTCGCTCTAATACTAACACTTATTATGGCACTAACTCTATTTGGAACATACCCATCGCCTTTAGTATTCAATCCTAATAGAAGTATCGCTTACAATGAGATTATTGGCGCAGAATGGTTATTTAGCTACAAGGAAACACCTTATTATGTTATTGACTTCGTGGACCCTATAGATACACAGGCAGGATATAGATTTTTAACTTTTTTTTACATTAATGCTAACGATAGAATGCAATACTCTTATTCAGATATTCCCCCTCATTTTGGATACCCTATAAATGCCACAAGCTTATATAAAAACAGCTATATTTTAATATCTACTCAGGACAGGAACCTTGAGAAAGTAAGGATAAAAGTTAGAGAGAAACCTATGTTTGTTTCGGAGGATTTTGAGAAACTCAACACAGATTCAAAAATAAATAAAATATATCAAACTTTAAACATAGAAATTTATAGACCAGTACATAAGGGTTAATAATATACTCACAATGGATACTGTTAGGATAACTAGAGCATCACCTCCCGAAGCCATTCAGCAACATCGCCTTAGACAGAGAACAAATCTTAACAAAATTATACCAGAACGCAGACAGAAAAACAACCCTTAACCCCATGTCAGTCCCCACTCATGAAATTATTCCAGAACACCTCATCCGCTCCTTAGCAGTCCTAAACCAACGCTCAATATTGTTCTTCTGACCAAAAGTCACGTGAACAAAATCCAACCTCAAGCTCTTAAAAGCAGGCTTGTACCACTTTGCCCCATCAGCCAGAAAAACAAGCCGCCCCTCACAGGATTTCAAAACAACCAGAATAAAATCCCTGACAACCCACCAGTTCCTGGTGATTGTAACCCAAACTGCCAAAACCTCCTTGCTCTCAACGTCAATTGTTGCCCAGAGAAACTTTTTCTCTTCCGTTGATTTTTATCACACTCTCATCAACTGCGACTGCTAGGATTTTTGGCTGGTAGATTGCCTTTGCGAGTTTTTGGACTGTTTCCCAAGCTGTTGTGTGGCTGATTCTTAGGGTTTCTGCGACTTGCCCGTAGCTGAGGCCTTTCAGGTATAGTTCTGCTGCCTTGATTTTCTTTTCTGGTGGGATTTTGTTGCGGCGAAAAGGTTTTAAGGCTGAAAACAAGCAGTATATAATGGTTTCCCCTTTCTTTTCTGGAGTGTTGCCAGTAACTTAAGTCTGATGCACTACTGCTTATCCTGACAGTATCTCACAATGAGTAGATATGTTTTTGATCCTAAAATTTTTCACCATAATAAAATCTAACCAGTAAAACCATGTTTATGAGGCTTCAACTCAACAACTAAGGATATGGACTACTCAGTATTTCGTCTATTAGGCACAAAGTTTTAGAACTAATACAAGTATACTTTAACGGGTCGAAATATGGAAGTGTTGGCATTTATTCCTGCTCGCGGTGGCTCTAAAGGAGTTCCCAAGAAAAATATAAGACTTCTAGCTGGGAAGCCATTAATAGCTTACTCCATAGAACAAGCTAAGGAATCAAAATACATTTCTAGGATAATTGTCTCCACTGAAAGTGAAGAAATTGCTGAAATAGCAAGAGAATGGAATGCAGAAGTGATAAAACGCCCAGAAGAGTTAGCTAGGGATGAAACTCCCACTATAGACACTATTATACATGCTTTGGATTATTTGAAAAAAGAAGAAAACTATACTCCTGATATTGTCGTTCTTTTGCAACCCACTTCACCTCTTAGAACAAGCGAAGATATAGATAGTGCAATAGAACTCTTCTTAAATATCCAAGACTGCTTGTCTTTAGTTAGCGTCACAGAATTTGACCACCCGCCATTTTGGGCCATAAAGATTGAAGATAATCTTTTAAAACCTCTGTTTGGTAAAGAATACTTTAGAATGAGAAGACAGGAGTTGCCAAAAGCTTACAGGCCAAATGGGGCAATATTTATTTCAACCCCAAAAGTTCTACGCAAGTATAAAACTTTCTATACTCCTAAAACAATAGCTTATATAATGCCACCGGAGAGAAGTGTTGATATAGATACTGAATTTGACTTTTTACTGGCAGAGTTTTTGATTAACAAATTGAGGTGTGGTGGTCAAAATGGTCAAGAAAATAAAAATTGGGGATAAACGCATTGGTGAGAATGAATCTACATTTGTGATTACAGAAGCTGGAGTTAACCATAATGGAGATATTGAGCTGGCCAAAAAGCTTGTGGATATAGCGGTTGAAGCAGGAGCAGATGCCATAAAGTTTCAGACTTTCAAAGCTGAAAATGTAGTTACAAAAAATGCTCCAAAAGCTGATTATCAGATAAAAAATACGAAATCAAATGAATCCCAGTATGACATGATAAAAAAACTTGAACTTAGTGAGGAGGAGTTTAGAGAGCTTTACAGATATGCAAAAAGCAAAGGAATAATATTTTTGTCAACACCATTTGACTTTGAGAGTGCTGATTTTCTCGAAGACTTGGGAGTCCCTGCCTTTAAAGTTTCTTCAACTGACTTGACAAATTTACCCTTTCTAGAGTACATAGCAGAAAAAGGGAAACCAATAATTCTCTCTACTGGAATGGGAACGCTAGGAGAAATAGAAGAGGCTATAAACACAATAAAAGACGTGGGAAACGAGGACATAGTACTCTTACACTGTATCACCAGCTACCCTGTAAAATTTGAAAGTTTAAATTTAAGAACAATTCAGACCCTTAAAGAGGCGTTTAAACTGCCCGTGGGGTTTTCTGATCATAGTTTGGGAATTTATGCTCCAATAGCAGCTGTGGCTCTTGGAGCCGTGGTTATTGAAAAACACTTTACATTGGATAAAAATCTGCCTGGACCAGATCACAAAGCCTCACTCAATCCCGAAGAACTAAAGGAAATGATTAAATGGATAAGGCTAATTGAAAAAGCCTTAGGAGATGGAATAAAAAGGCCCACCCCTAAAGAAATAGAAATTAGAAAAGTCGCAAGAAGAAGCATAGTTGCCAAAGTCGATATACCAAAAGGAGCCACCATAACTAAAAACATGATAACATTTAAACGACCTGGAACTGGACTGCCTCCCAAATATTATAAAGAAATCATCGGAAGGAGAGCAAGGAGGGACATTAGAGCAGATGAATTAATCTATTGGTGGGATGTTGAATGAATAAGAAAATAGTTTACATTACTGGAGCAAGGTCTGATTTTGGCAGGATGAAGTACATCTTAAATGCAATTGAAAATCATCCAAAATTCTCTTTATATCTAATAGTTACCGGAATGCATTTATCAAAAGAATTCGGATACACAGTGAATGAAATTAAAGAGAAGTTTCCAAAAACTCCTATCTTTATTGCAGATTCATTACTCTCTAGTGACACCCTGGGAGCAATGGCAAAATCTCTCGGGATAAGTGTTTACGCGATTACTCAACATTTGGAGATTATTAATCCCGATGCTGTTATAATTTTGGGAGATAGGTGGGAAAGTTTGGCAGGTGCCATTGCGGCAAGAATGTTGAATATTAAAGTATTTCATATTGGAGGTGGATATAAATCTGGATCAATTGATGATAGAATCAGAGATGCAATTACCGTTTTTTCAGATGTGCACTTAGTTGCAAATAAAAATTGTGCAGAGAGAGTTATTTCGATAGGAGCAAATCCTCGGGATGTCTATGTAGTAGGTGCTCCTGACCTAGAAGCAATCGTTAGAAAAGATTTCACACAAAAAGAAGAACTAATAAAGAAGTGTAATATTAACGAGGATGAACCATTAATTTTGGCAATTTACCATCCAGATACAAATGAATACTTTTCGTTAGAAAACCAAGTAATTAATTTCCTGGAAGCAATAATAGAGGTGGGTTTTCAGACAATATTAATATATCCAAATGCGGATGCAGGAGGGCGAGACATAATTGAACTTATAAATAGAATAGTAAAAAACAACAAAAAAATAAAAATTTTCACAAATATAAAGTATGAAGACTTTTTAGGGCTAATGAATATTGCCAATGTTATTGTTGGGAATTCAAGTGCCGGAATTATAGAAGCCCCTTCCTTTGGATTGCCTGCTGTAAATATAGGGAACCGCCAAAAAAATAGAGAACGTGGGGAGAATGTAATCGATGTTGGTTATGATAAGAATGAAATCGTTAAAGCAATATTAAAAGCTATAACAGACATCGAATTTATAGAAAGAGCAAAATCGGGAAAGAATCCATATGGGGATGGGAAAACTTCTAAAAGAGTGATTGAAATTTTGGAAAAATATCTAACTGATTGAGGTGGTAACGACGTGAGTGTGCGTTTAGTAATTTTTGATCTTGATGACACCTTATATCCTGAAATACAATTCGTATATAGTGGTTTTCTTAAAGTTTCGGAATATTTGTCAAAAAAATTGGATATAGATAGACTTAAACTTTTTGAATTTTTAATATCTAGTTTTGAAAAAGGAATTAGAAGAAATAATTTCGATCTTTTGTTGGAGAAATTTGGCATTGAAGAAGACGTTGGTACATTAGTACAAATTTATAGGAATCATTATCCAAAAATTTCCTTATATCCTGACTCAAAATACATACTCGAATATTTAAAAAGTAGAACATTTAAGATAGCACTTATTACGGACGGTTATCCCGTAACTCAATTTAATAAAATAGGTGCATTGAGGCTAACAAGGTACTTGGATGCTATTTCTGTTAATGATATTTCTCGTGGAGAGAGCAAGCTTTACGAGAAAAGTTTTTTAAAAGTCTTGAAAGCTTTAGATGTTCAACCTGATAAAGCAGTATACGTTGGGGATGCCCCCGAAAAAGACTTTGTTGTCCCAAATAAGCTTGGAATGTGCTCCGTAAGAGTTATAAGGAAAGAGGGACTTTATTCATCGAAAGATGATAATTCAGAATTTCCTCCAGATTATAAAATAACGAGTCTAGTTAAGTTAAAGGAAATCTTGGAGGGGAATTAGTGTGGAGAAATACAATGTTTTAATAGTACCTGCCGGATCTGGAATGGCTGTTGCTGCAATAAAATCTCTGAAAAACGATGAAAAAGTTAGGGTAATAACTGCTGACTCAAACGCACTTGCACCGGGGTTATATCTAGGAGACAAGGGATATCTGATCCCTAAGTTTACTGATGCGAACTTTTGGGACAAACTTAAAAAAATAATAGTAAATGAAAAAGTAGACTTAGTAATTCCCGCTCTGGATCCTTTACTTTTACCTATGGCTGAAAGGAAAGAATGGCTTGAACAACTAGGAACAAAAGTTATGATATCAGACACTGAGACTATAACTATAGCGAGGGACAAATGGAGAACATATATCGAACTAAAGGATGTACTTCCAGTACCAAAATCTTTTATAGATCTTGAGGGTGTCAGGGATGTGTCGTTTCCTCTTATTATAAAGCCAAGAGACGGCTCAGGGTCTAGAGATGTTTATATAGTTAATTCCAGAGAAGAGCTTGGGTTCTTCTATAAACGAGTCAGAAAGCCTATAATACAAGAATATCTACCAGGAAATGAATGGAGTGTTGATTGTCTTGCGGATTTTAGTGGGAAACTTCTATTTTGTGTTCCGAGGTTAAGAATTGAAACAAAGGCCGGAATTTCCGTTAAGGGAGTCATACGAAAAAACAATGAGCTTGAAAAAATGGCCAAAGCCTTAACAAATAAGTTAAAATTTGAGGGAATATTCTTTTTCCAAGCCAAAGAAGACCAGCAAGGATCTCCAAAATTGACAGAGATAAATCCTAGAATAGCTGGAACAATGTCATTATCAAATGCTTCTGTGAGTATTTACTCATTAGCAGTCAGAATGTATATGGGAGAAAAAATAACGGTGCCAGAGGTAAAGGAGGGAATATATATCACTAGATATTTTGAGGAGTTATATTTATCCGAGGAAGACCTTAAGAAAGTTAAGGGGGTCTAAGGATGAAAATTCCTTTATTCAAAATTTATTGGGATGAGGAAGACGTAAATGCAGTTAAAGAAGTAATTAAGTCCGGAATGCACTGGTGTACTGGGAAGCAAATAGAAGAGTTTGAAAAAAAGATATGTGAGTACACTGGCTCAAGATACTGTGTAGCGTTTAATTCTGGAGGTTCAGCGCTTCATGCACTAATGCTTGCTTATGGCTTTAAACCTGGGGACGAAATAATCGTACCCTCTTTTACCTTTATAGCGACTGCTTATGCTCCATTATATGTTGGTGCAAGGCCGATCTTTGCTGACATCGAGGAAGAAACTTTGGGACTAGATCCGGAGGACGTAAAAGAAAAGATTACGCCAAAAACCAAAGCAATACTACCAATTCATTACGGCGGAATGCCATGCAAAATTAGAGAACTAAGGGAAATAGCAGGAGATTACAAGCTCATATTAATTGAAGACGCTGCAGAAGCTTTTGGAGCGAGGGTAAAGGGTAAACATGTTGGAACATTTGGAAACGCAACTATTTTCAGCTTTTGTCAAAACAAGATTTTCACAACAAGCGAAGGAGGGGCAGTTGTTACAGACGACAAGAAAATATATGACAGACTAAAACTCCTAGTCTCTTATGGCAGGGTAACAGAGGGGGACTATTTCACTTCCGGAATAGGAACAGATTACGTTGAACTTGGCTACAACTGGAGACTTTCAACAATTTTGGCAACTTTGGGGATAGCACAGCTGGAAAAAGTTGATAAGCTAATAGAAATGCGCAGAAAAAACGCAAAGTCGTTGAACAAAGCCCTTAAAACAATAAATGACATCGAAGTTCTGGAAGAACCAAAGGATTATTTTGCAGTTTATCAGCTTTACACGATAAAAGTTTCAGAAGGGAAAAAGATAAGAGATGAGCTAATGGCGTATCTTGCAAAAAAAGGAATATCAACTAAGGTTTATTTTGAGCCAGCACATAAATATACAATATTTAGAAAGCTTGGATATTCTAACGTCAAACTTCCAGTAACGGAGAAGGTTTCTTCCCAAGTTTTGAGTTTGCCGATGTACCCTCATATGACAAAAGAGGAACTGGATTACATTGTTACCTCAATTAGAGAATTTTTCAGGAGGAAAGGGCATGAATGAACTCAAAGAGTTTTACGAGGGCAAGACCATTCTTGTCACCGGAGGTGCAGGTTCTATAGGAAGTGAAATAGTCAGAACGCTCCTAAAGTCTGATCCAAAAGTAATAAGGGTGTTGGACATAAATGAAACAGGATTGTTTGAATTAGAGCAAGAGCTTAAGTCAGAAAAACTCAGGTTGTTTGTTGGTGATATAAGGGACAAGGATAGACTAAAAAGGGCCATCGAAGGTGTTGATATCGTTTTTCATGCTGCCGCACTAAAGCATGTCCCCCTGTGTGAATACAATCCCTTTGAAGCTGTAAAGACTAACGTCGTTGGGACTCAGAACTTAATAGATGTTGCATTGGATGAAGAAGTCGAAAAATTCATAACAATTAGTACGGATAAGGCAGTTAACCCCATAAACGTAATGGGTGCAACAAAACTGCTCGCTGAGAGAATAACAACAGCTGCTAATCTTTATAAAGGAAACCGGAAGACCGCGTTTTCTGTGGTACGGTTTGGAAACGTCTTAAACTCACGAGGCTCAATATTGCCTCTAATTAAGAACCAAATAAAAAAAGGAGGGCCAGTTACTCTAACTAATCCTAAAATGACTCGCTTTATAATGAGCATTCATGATGCCGTAATGTTAGTTCTAAAAGCTGGGATGTTAGCTAAGGGTGGAGAGATATTTATCCTGAAAATGCCTGCCGTTAAAGTGTTGAATCTAATAGAAGCGGTCATAGAAGAACTGGCACCAAAATATGGCTACTCAACTATAAAAATTGATATCATTGGCAAAAGACCCGGAGAAAAGCTTTTTGAGGAATTAATGACTGAAGAAGAAGCCCTAAATGCAAAAGAACTAGAAGATATGTACATAGTATATGCGGAAGAGCTCTATGACAAAAGGAACAACGGGAATTATAATCAAACTCTTGGATATAACTCGAAAAATGCAGAACATTTAACAAAAGAGGAAATCAAAGATGTACTTAAAACGATAGGGTATCTTTGATCTATTTTGATCTCAGATAGATTCACACCCAATAGCATCAAAATATAGAAGGATTACCGGCAGTATGCACCTTGTACTTGTTTTCAAGGAATACACCAGGAGTAAAAGTTCAAAAGACAAATTCTAAACAAACTTCTTGAGGATTTTCTCCATTACTCCAAATCTGGTTCCTAGTTTCTTTTCTATTACCATTAAAAGTTCAACATCCTCCTTGTCAAGACTCTTGCTCAAGAGTACTAAGAAGAAATAAGCTCCAAAGAATACAGTTAAGACTAGAATCGTATACCATGCACTTGATATCTGTAAGTGCAAACTCTGGATCAACCCTAACATCACAAAACTAATGATTAATGGCTTCATGCAATTCCCGTTAAAGGGGTGGATTCTAGTCTCCTGGTAAAGCCAATAAGATCTAAGAAGATTAGCAACAAAATAAGAGACCGCCGTAGCTATTGCAGCTCCTTCAAGTCCGTATGTTGGGATCAGCGTGGTATTTAGTAGGATGTTAGAGAGTATTGCAAAAAGATTTGCAGCTAAATCAAATTTCGACTTTCCAATTACAATTAAACTGTACCCATTAAGTCCTAGGAAAGTATGGAGCATAAAGCCTAGAGCTAAAATCCTTAAAGCTTGAATAGCCGGAAGATACTTTGTCCCAAAGAAAAAGCTAATAGTGACCTCAGGAAAGAGAAACATTAGACTAAATACTGGTAACGTTAGCAGAAAGATCCATTTAGTTAATATTTGATAAACCCGTCTCATTTCGTGTATCTTTCCCTGAGCATAAAGCTGGGAAGCTATTGGGGGATAAAGGAATGTGACAGAACCTAAAAATATAGTTATTAACCTTGCCAACGGAGAAGCAACGTTGTAAAGGCCGACAAATTCAGAGCTTTTATAATAACCGAGCATTAAAGTATCTGTCCAGCTCATTACAATTCCCAAAACGCTACTTAGCAATAGAGGAACTGAAAACCGTATTAATTCTTTCCCAATATCTAAATCGACTGAGCCACGCTTAAACAATCCAAGCCTAAAGATATCTACAACAAGTGCAAAAAACGTGATTACGTTAGCCGCCACGTATGCTATAAAAATATAATAAAACCCCACCTTCACAAGCGTTCCAATCCCTATGAGTGAAAACCACAGAAGAGGATATAGAAATTGTTGGAAGTAAACCTGCTCCTTAACCCTACCAAAGCCCCTAGAGATAGAGAGTACAGTCCCAATCAAGGCCGAAAAGGGTAGTGCAAAAGCCACTATTTTTAGAGCGTAAACTAGTCTCCCTTCATTGAAAACTTGAGCTATATCCTCAGCTTTAAAGATTAAAATTGCCATCCAGATAATGCTGTTCATACTGACAATTATCAACGATGTCGAAATCAAGGCCTTAATCTTTGAAGGATCCCTCTCATTGTAAAAGGCAACCTCTCGTGGAAGGGAATTTTGAAAACCCAGCTTTGCTATTACAAGTGCAATGTTCAGAACAGTTAATGCCAGACTAAACACTCCATAATCACTAGCAGAAAAGTACCTTGCCACTACTGTTCTGCTCAAAAACCCAAAAAACGTTGAAATAATCATACCAACAAAAAAAATCCCCGTCCCTCTTGCAATCCTCTGCAACGCATAGCTAACTTCGCTCATCAAAATCACCTAGATTGATTCAATTATCGATGACTGTTTAAGAGCTTATCTCAACAGGGAACTTAAAAGTTTTAGTCCCCTAGTTTCATTCCAGTATCATAGAAATAAATCCTTCAAGCACTTTATTGGCCCTCTCAAAGGCCTTTCTATATCCCCTTGCTTCTTCTAAGCTCCTAGTTCTCTTTTTTCATCCTTTCCATCTCCCTCAGCAGTTCGTCTATAACTAACTTCATTCGTTCGAATTGAATTTTAAATTTTTGAAGAGAAATCTTTATCTCAAATTCTTGATTTCTGTATTCCTCAATTTCTCTTCTAAATACCTTATTCTCTTCTTCAAGCATCTTAACCCCCTCTTCAAGCGAGTTAATCCTTTTGTCCTTAAGAATTTCCGTTACGTGCTCCAAAACTTCATCCCAGAAGGCCATTTTGGAAGTCGAGAACCTCCTGAAGGAGTATATTACCATCTATATAATTAAAAATTTTTGGCACATACTGTTAGGATAACATATCGTTAAAAAACCTTAAAGAACTCACTGAACAAGTATCAAAACCCCAATGATCAGAATTATCACGTTGATAATCTTTTTCAGCCTCTCTTTATTGACTCTTGTGTTAATATGGGTTCCCAAATAGACACCCGGAATTGTTCCAAGAGCCAAAAAGAGAGCCAAAGAATACTCCACCCTACCAAGAAATGCATAGTTCAGGAAGCTGAAAGAAGACAAGACTAACCCATAAACTATCGTGACACCAACAACTTCCCGTGGGTTAACTCTAGCAAGGTTCATTAAAGCAAAGCTCACAATTACTCCAGCACCAACGGAAGTGAACTGAACAGTTAAACCCACAACAAAACCCAGAAGATATAGATACTCTCTTCTCGGCCTTATTGGGACTTTAATTTCCCCCCTAATCAGGCTCAATGTAGATGTAATTAAGAGCACACTGCCCAAGAGGAGGGTGAGGTACTCGTTCAAAAGGGCCTTATCAAGGGTTCTTAACAAGAGGTTTCCCAGTACTATGGCCGGCAAACTTCCAACAAAGAGCCTTGAGGCCAGATCAAACCTAATTCTATTCTTTCTTTGGTGGAAGAAAACACCAAAAATCCTTGTCACGGTTGCATAGAGCAAATCCGTTCCAACGGCTATGACGGGTTCTACCCCAAGGAAAATCAAAGAGGGAGTCATCAATGCTCCACCGCCCATCCCGGTGAGGCCAACTAAAGCCCCAACAAGAAAGCCAAGAAAGGTATAAACAATTGGGCTCACTTTTTCACTCCCTCATGACTTTAAGCTTATGATTTTAGGTAACCTAGTTCCCTAGCCTTCTTTAAAACTGCCTCTACCTCTTCCTCCGGCGTCATCTTTGAACTGTCCACCTTAACCTCCGGGTTCTCCGGCTCTTCATAAACCCCATCATAACCAGTCAACCCCTTTATTTCACCACGTAAAGCCTTGGCATAGAGACCCTTTATCCCTCAATCAGCCACTTCCAAAGGGGAATCACCCTGACTTCCCTTCCATCTACCTCAATAACATCTTCCTCATCCCACGTTATCACACTCAGCTTTTTGGCCTTTAGCTCCTTCCCCACTGCCACCAGGTTTCTGACTTCCCTCCCATAATTATCCCGGGTTATTTCCTTCGTAACCTGTATAAGCTCCACAATTTTCAACCCCTTTTTCAGAACAAAGTCAACCTCTCTCCTACCATCACGCCAGTACCAAAGCTCATATCCTCTCCTAAGCAACTCAACAGCAACTGCATTCTCCATTTTTCTCCCCAGATTTGGTGATGAAATAAAGCCCGCACTCAAGAGAGCAGGGTCAACGACATACACTTTTTTTGGTGACTTCAGGCTCTCTCGCAGTTTATAAGAAAAGCGCTCCGCTTTGAGGATTATGAAAGATTCTTCAAGATAGTCAACATAGTTCTTTACCGTGTGCACACTTCCTATATCCAGAGTGTTCTTCAGCCTCGTATAGCTGAATTCTCTGGCAAAGTTGGAGACGAAGTAAAGGGCGAGTTCGTAAAGGGCCGATGAATACTTTACATTCCTCCTCCTGACAACGTCCTTCATTATGATGCTGTCAAAAAGCATCTTGCCGTAGTTCCGGTAATCGTAACCCTTGACGACTATCTCAGGGAAGCCCCCCTTCTCCAAGTACTCTGAAAGTCTTGATAGCATTTTTCCTTCCTGAGGACTTATCTCCACTTTTGGTTCCACTTTTTCAGCACTTAAAAATTCTCTAAAAGAGAACGGAAGGACCTTAACCTCCCAGTACCTTCCAGTCAAATGTGTGGCCAGCTCACTGCTCAGCAGCTTCGAATTGGAGCCCGTGAGAACAACGTTATATCCAAGCCTCCTCAGTCTGTCCACAAAAAGCTCCCAGCCTTCAACATTTTGGACTTCATCGAGAAAGAGTGTTTTAAAGTCCCCGTAGACCTCATGGGTAAGCTTCAAAATTTCGTTGAAGTCTTCCGTTTTTACCAGCACCTCGTCATCGAAGTTAACATAACCGAAGTTCCCTTTAAGAGTTCTTGCTGCCAAAAAGCTTTTTCCTGCCCTTCTGGGCCCGCTTATGACCTTTATTAGATCGGTCTGGAGGCCCTGCTTGAGTTTTTCCTCGGCCTCTCGTTTAACGTAGGGCTCTTTTTTCAGCCTCTCAAGTTCATACTTTTGGGTTATTATGTGCTCCCTCATCCTGTGCACCTAAAGAAATATAGTGCACAAAGTTTAAAAATTTTGTGCAGTTAACTGCATAGCTCCTCATATAACTTGAGGTCAAACATCATCCAAAACCAAGGAAAATTTCCTTATCCTGAAGCGCAGGCTCTCAATGAGCTCCTCCCAGTTAGGACGCAGTGTCCTTGGAATGAAGTGGTTGGTCAAATTGCCGATCTGGCGGGCATTTTTCTTTGCCTGAGCCAGCTTATCAATCAACTCACCCCAGAAATCACCTTCTATGTGGTAGAACCTCAGGTTGAGTTCCAGAGCTTTCAGGAACCTGTTGACCTCGAAGTCCAGGTTGAGAGCATGAAAAACATCGTAGATGTCCTTGCCCTCCATGCGGCTGTAGAGGGCAACAACCTTCTTTGCAAGCATATCTTCCAAGGACTGACCTCCTCCCCACCCTGAAGGACGAGGCTTTCACGAGGTAAACAAATTTGGAGACATACAAATTCCCATCAAAAAAGAGGGAGATACTAACCCAGCCATAGAAAAGTTAAAACAAAAACTATCCACCAATCGCAACCTTAATTCCCTTCAAGATACTGACCACCTCATCGATTATCTCCCCCAATCCAAGCTCATCCAAAGTCTTCTCGATTTTAACCTCCATGTGAACTGGCACTTTAAAAGTCTCCTCAAAGGGAACAACCACCGTTTCATTCACCGGGACTTCAACCGTCAAATCCAAAGGAACCTTCACCGGGAAAGTGTCCTTGAAGTGAACCCTAACCGTTGTATCAATGGGCACATCAACATACGTATCCAAAGGCACAATAATCTCCTTCTGCTCACCATTTATATCAACGGTAGTCGTTATGTTTTGAGCAACCCTGGCCCTTGCAACCAGCTTAACCGGAACGGTAACATAAGTATCTATGGGCACCTCGGTCTCAATCTCCTCACTAATTGGCACGTCCATAACCATAACAATTGGAACCTCTATTTGCTTGCTTATCGGTACCTCAACCTCCTGATCTATTGGGTACTCAAAGGTTATCTTTTGGTCTTTCATCCCTTCCACCACATCAACGACACTGTCGATTTCCGTCATGGCAATGTTCCTCACCTGAAAGAGCGCATAGAGCAAAACTCCGTTAAGCAAAATTGAAATAACCACCAGAACCAGCAAAACATAGGTCAACTTGGACGCCATGGCTACCACCAGAAATTAGTAAGGAGTTTTGAGATTATAAAGATTGTTTAATGTTAAAAACACGGTCTTTCAAACTTTCTTTCAATTCATTCATAATTAGCAAAAATTCCTCCCTATCAAACATTACTTTTTTCTTTTGAAAGCCTCGCCCTTTAGAGCAGGTGAGATCAGTATTCCACAATTCTTGAAGAGTCTTTTATCTAACCTAAATAATTTTTAGTTGTCTTTCTCAAAAAGTTCAAACATCAAAGCATGCAAGAAACAGATAAACCGGGATCATCAAAGGACCAGTGGAAAAATCCTCTTTTGATAATGTCACGACATTCCTTATTTTTCCCACCTTAACTCTCGAAGGCTTCGCATTCCTCCTCCACTTAACTTCAAAGCCAATACCACCTTTTGTTACCACATCAATTTCGCCCCCACTCCTCCAGTAGCCAACCTCATACTTTCTGGCCAAGTGTGACGCAACAACACTTTCAACAATCTTATCCTCACCCGGGCCTTCAATCAGACACCAGCGCGAAAAGAGGTGATACAAAAATGGGTCCATGAAATGAATCTTCTTCTCTTTTTTGAACTCCGGTTCCAAGGTGTTGGGATTAAAGTACTGCAGAACTTCAAGGACAAAACTTTTCTCAAAAAATTCAACGTAGCTAAAAACCGTTTTATGAGAACCAACCTCAACCTCTTTTGCAATTGTGTTCCACGCTACAGGGGATGGAACCCTCTCAAGGATGGCTTTTATTATTCTTTTTGCGACACCTTCACTCTTCCCCAGCCTGATCAAATCCCCTCTGATCCAAG
>JACDNZ010000027.1 GCA_017656345.1 Thermosipho sp. (in: thermotogales)
GCCGGGGCGGGGATTTGAACCCCGGCGGGACAAAGCCCAGTGGATCTCGAGTCTTAAAGAAGATGGAGGGATCTCATTATCAAAAGAGGCGAACGGGGCGTGGAGAACACCGTCAAAGTGCAACAATGAAAATGCAATTAAATCAAAAAGAGGCCTCTTGGACGATGGGTCTGGCGGAAAAACGTGCACGTTGAGTTTGGATACAATCGAAAAAATCAAAATCGAAATGCAAATACAGAATTTAAGTGAAAAATACATCAATACAGTTATTTCGAGAATGAGGGAATTTTATGATTTTTGCGGTGGAATTGTAACACAGGAAAAACTCTTAGAATTCCTCGAAACGAAGAAAAGAACAAAATCAACGAAAACGTATCGTGATTATTGTTTAATTGTTCGCAAGTATTTAGAACGTTCTAATTGTGAACTTTACAAACTAATCAAACTGCCCAAGTTAGAAAAGAAGTTGAACAACATTAAAATTGAGAAGAAGGACATACTTAATCTGTTGTCAATGATTGATAAACTGTTTGACGAGGGAAGAATAGAGAAGAGAAAATACTTAATGTTGAGGTCGTTCATTCTACTAGGGGCAGAAACGGGTATGCGAGCGTATGAACTCTACAGACTAAGAATAAAAGATATTGACATTAACAACAACATGATAATCGTCAGAAACACGAAAACAAAACAGGAGAGAATTACTTTCTTTAATGATGACGCGAAGAGGGAACTTCTCAAATACATCAAACTACTCAAAAACCTTGATGTATTGTTTTATCAACATTCAGTTGAACATATCTTTAAAAAATACCTCAGGGGACAGAAAATCACTCCAAAAATGTTAAGAAAGTTCTTTAGTCAGGAGTGGACACGGCAGGGCGGGGATTCTATCATTAAAAAAGTCATAATGGGGCACTCATTAAGTGATATTGATTTGAACCACTATAACTACATAGATGTGGACGTGTTAAGAGAACACTACTTCGACATGGGGATAAAGATACTATAATCCAAATGGCAAAGTATTGTTCATTGTTGTACAAATTTGTGTAATTATATTTACTATTCGGAGTCTTTTGGTCAAACGAGGCCTTTTTGTGTCATTCCAATCTCCACCTTCAAAAATTCAAACTCTATTCTCCTGATCTTATTCCAATTTTCTAAATATATAAGGCTTTTTTTATGCTGGGATGATTTTTATCATTGCCAAGTCAACGTTAAAGCGCACAATAATACGCAGAAGTGTTACATACGAAAAGTATTACAAAAAGAGGAGAAAAAGAATTGGAGATATATAGTAATAAGGAACATTCAATATCTCGAGTACGTAATTAAGTAACATTTTAATACTTGACAATTGATAATTTAATGTTGAGGGATCGAAAATGGTTAGTGGTCATTTATTTTCGGAGTATTTCATTACAGAGGGCATAAAACTAACTGACGATTACTCAAAAATAAGCAATGGAGAATTTGAAGAACTTTTTAAAAATATAAAATCAATTTATATTCGCTTTGTTACAAGAAAAAATCCAGACGAGGCAGATACCGAAGATGATTTTATTCGGCCTGTTCTAGAATTACTTGGGTGGCACTATTCTCGCCAAAAATCCCCCTCAAGAGATGGAAGAACTAATGTTCCCGACTTTGTCCTCTTTACTAGCAAGGAAAATAAGGAGGAATTTGACAGGGCGCCTCCAAAACAAAAACCTTGGGAAAAAGGGGCTTGCATATTAGAGGCGAAAAGGTGGGGAAGACAACTCGATAGAAGAGACACTCACGATATGTTTGACCCATCCATACCCTCAAATAAAATACTTTTATACCTCTCAGAGGCAAAGATTGCCTCAAATGGTAAAATAAAATGGGGAATCTTGACAAACGGTAGGGTTTGGCGACTTTACTATGCAAATGCTCCATCAAGGAGCGAAGCATTTATCGAGATAGACCTTGACGAGATTTTTGGCGTAGAAGTTGGCAAACAGAAATCCATAGAGGCATTTATCGGTAGGGAAAGAAGGTTCGAACTCTTTAAATTGTTCTACCTACTTTTTAGGAAGGATGCCTTTATCCCAACAGATTGGAGACCTGATAAAACGTTTCTTGATTTGGCAATTGAAGAGGGTAGGCTCTGGGAAGAGAGAGTTACAGAGAATCTCAAAGATAAAATATTCGGTGAAGTTTTTGTAAACCTTGCAAAAGGTTTTGTTGAACACGCCAAGACAATGGGGGAAGAAATTTCGGATGAGTTCTTAGATAACATTTACGCTAATACACTGATCCTGCTTTACAGATTATTATTCTTGCTTTATGCTGAAGATAGAAACCTCTTACCAATGACAGAGTCAAATTACAGGGAGACGTATTCCCTACATTCAATTCGCGAGGAGATAGCAAACAAATTTCCCAATGGAGTTCCTTCCAATCCCCCATTGAGTAAAAATGCTTATACTTACTGGGAAAGATTAACTTCACTCTTCAGGATGATTGATAAAGGTGATAGGGTGCTCGGTATTCCCCAGTATAATGGGGAACTTTTCAATGATGACGTCCATCGATTCTTCAGGACATATAAGTGTTCTGATTACTATCTCGTCCCAGCAATAGATATGTTAAGTAGAGATTACACAACTAGCGATAGAAGACCAAGAAGAATAAACTACAGAGATCTCTCTGTGAGACATTTGGGGAGCATTTACGAAGGTCTTTTAGAATTCAAGTTAAGAATTGCCAAGACAGACTTGAAAATCAAAAAGAAAAATGGTAAAGAAATTTATGTTTCAGCGGAAGACGAAAGTGAAGTAATTGTTAAGCAGGGTGACCTCTATCTGACTAATGACAAATCTGAAAGAAAAGCCACGGGGTCATATTATACTCCTGACTATGTAGTCCAATACATTGTTGAAAAGACAGTTGAACCATTAATTCAAAAGAAAATAAATGAGTTTGAGCAATGGATTGAAGAAGTCAAAAACATGACGGATAAAGAAGTGATCGAGAAACTGAGGGAATATAGAATAGAGGCCGAAGAGCCAGTTTCTGACAAAAATATGGCTATGTACAAGAACTTACTCTTACAAATGAAAGATGTTGCTATGTCTATTTTAGACTTGAAGATTCTTGATCCCGCTATGGGGAGTGGCCACTTTCTTGTTGGTGTTGTGGACTATTTATCAAGTAGACTTCTTGAAATCCTTGGAAAATACTCGGATCAGGTTTACTTTGGGGACACGCCCTACGAAAGCCCCTTGACACAAGTGTTGGTCGAATTACAAGAGAAAATAATCGAGAATGCAAGAGAAAATAATTATCACATTGATGAGGCAAAACTGACTGACAAAGACCTTATAAAGAGATTAGTATTGAAAAAATGTATCTACGGGGTGGATATAAACCCACTTGCTGTTGAACTGGCCAAATTGTCCCTGTGGTTACACACCTTCACCGTAGGTGCACCCCTTTCATTCCTTGACCACCACCTAAAGTGTGGCAATTCCCTAATAGGAGCATACATACGTGACGTACAAAGGAAACTGAGAGGGACAATCCTTGAATATATTTACCACGAATTAAGATCTGCAAATACTAAAATTAAAGAGTTAGTGTGGTTGGGAGACACGAGTATAAATGAAATAGAGCATAGCAAGGCACTTTATAATTCAGCGATGCACTCACTTCACAAGTATAAACCACTTTTTAACCTGTATATAGGGAGTTACTCTTCAAAATATGTGAAAAAGTGTGATACTGGTAAATTTATGAAAAGAAAGAAGTTCCTGTTTGATGGACTTCTTTTTGTTGTTGACCCATCAAAACTTACAAATAATCCTGAAAAACTCAAGAGTAAAAAGTATTACCCCTTATTTGTAGGAATTCACAGACTGGCCAAGAAAAAACGCTTCTTCCACTGGGGTCTCGAATTCCCCGAAGTCAGAATTGGGGAAGAAAATGGAGGCTTCGACGTTGTAATTGGTAACCCTCCTTACGGTGCAAAGTTTGATGAGTATGAAAAGGAAATAATTAACAATACTTTCAAGACGAGTGCACAAGATTCTGCAGCATTCTTCTTGGAAAGGGCAATAGAATTGTGTAAACCACACGGATATGTTGGAATGATCGTCCCAAAGAGCATAGCGTTCTACAATAGTTGGGAGAGCATCAGAAATTACATTTTCGAAAACACAACTATTAAAAATATCGCAGATGTTGGTCTTGCTTTTCCAGACGCTAATTATGAACAGATAATTCTCATATTAAATAAGGCAGTTAAAGAAAATGCCACTACAAGGATTGATGTTTTCGAACCAATAAGAACTCCAATTTTGAATAAAAGACTTTCAAGAGAACTCGGTGGTGCAATCCCATACTCATTTATGAAGAAAAAAGGGATTATAATATTCAGGCCAATATCAGAACAGGAAATGAAAATCATAGAAAAAATTGAACAAAACTCAGTATTGTTAAGTAATGCCAATAAGGAAGTCTTCAGGGGACTTTACATTCCCGATAGTGTAAAGAAGAAGATCCTAAAAAGAACTACATACATTGAGCCTGCTGTTGTGAAATACGGAAGTCTTCCAACTGGTCATGTTCTGTTTGTGAATAAAGTTCCTGACGTGGAGAGATATTTGATAAAAGTGTTCTACGAGGTGTCCTTAAGAGACATACTCAAACATCTCTCAAAAAATGAAAAATCTGCAAAAAATCTTATGGCTAAAATAACAAGCATTATGCGTCACAGGGTATTTTTCAAAGTATTGAGGGGAAAGAGACTTGTCTGTTTCCCAGACGAAAATGGAAACCTCTTAACAACAGAAAAACTTGTTAATCTCATTCTCCACGAACCTCCATACTCTATCTACTTTGTAACTGCTGTGGTGAATAGCAAAGTCCCCTCGTGGTACATTGAGAGGACGGTGTTTAGTGATACCACAGAAACCTCAAGAGTTATGGACGAACCATATATGAACCATATACCTTTACCGAAGATAGACTTTGAAAGTGGTAATGATAATATCTTAGAGAAACTGAAGACATTGTACTTACAAGGAGATTATCAGGGTGTACTTGATCATATCAGCATGCTCCCTCCGATGTCGAAGGTTCTTCACGATTTTTTGGACTACTTAGCAAGGGAAATGATTAAACTTAAAAGGGAGCAATATCTGTTTGATCTCTTTGTGAATGGCAATTTGGAAGAGGGTAGCAATGAAATGATATATGTAGTGGATAGCCTGACACAGAAAGGAGTTACTAGTGAAGATATTTCGAACAAGGCACTTGCTAGGCAAATAGTTTCAAGACTTCTGGACAAGATCAGGGATGAGATAGAAAAAACTGATACCCTGATAAGTGAGATTGTCTACCACTTATACAACTTATCGGATGATGACATCGAGATTATCGAAAATTATTTTGGGTGATTTCACAATTATCCCTAAAAATTAAAACAAAGGATTACCATCTCTATTGACAATAAATGCACTGAAGACTGCATACACGAACCACTTGTTTAACGAATGGCCCCTTGTGTGATATATACTAGTATATACTCCGCACTTACTAAAAAGATACTAGGCAGTTGTTCGTTAGAATAGCAACACCATAACATGTAATTAATGCAAGTTGACACCGCACAAATTTGTGCATTTTTGTGGCAACATACATGCTCTGTTCAACACTCCTGTATTAGATAATAGTAGGAATGAAGTTTTGTGGAAAGGACTCAGAATGTGTACAAAAATTCTGTACCTCAATATTAACCACATTCGTGTGATACATAGACTAATATATACCACTCATTTAATAATTATTGAGGTTGATTGATCTCAATATCTCCTCGGCCTTAGACTTTTGTGTGTAATAGAGAATGTAATCCAATTTCGCGTGTCCAGTAAGTTTTGCATGATTTGTGCACTATAACCTTTCATTGCCATATATGAAATAAAGGCATATCTTAGAGAGTGTATTGATCCTCCAGCGGTTTCTACAGAACACCTTATTCTTTTTCTTAAAGTTTCTTCATCCACAGAGTCTATAACCCACTTCACTCTTCTTATGTCTTTAACTTTGAGAGTCTTAGGTATGATGATGAGTCTCTCATAGTCATCTTTCCTTTTTCTCTACTCTCACATACAATTCTCTAGAAAATTTCTCAGATAGTTGCTTGATCGCATTGACGGCCTCACCAACACGTGCCTCGTTACATAACTGTATGTAGAGAACGATATTATAGCACAACTGTTTATCAGTGTTGGTTCCACTTTTCTTTCTCAACAGTCGTATCTCATTTTCAAGTAAGATATGTCACCTTTACATGTTTATTCTTCAATAAAGTTTTCTATACGTTCTAAATTACGAATGAAAACATTATAAAGGTCATGTATTTCCTCTGGATCTCCAGAGATTTCAATGTCTGTTATTACAAAACTCTGATCCTCCTGGTTATATGCTAACCCAAATCCTTCAAGACGGAGTGTGCTTTCTAATATCTCTTCTTCATATTCATCCATAGTATCATACATTAATACATTAAAAAGTTTGAATGTTGATGGAATCTCAAAATGTATTTTATAAGGCTCATCATAGTACCATTTTCCGAAAATTATTCCTTTCTTATAGTGATATTCTTGTTTTATTTCTACTATTAAACCATCTCCTGTTATATCTATAATCAATACGGGCTTCCAGTATTCACTATCTCCCTCGATTCTCTCAATTGAGAGGGTAGGTTGAGTCTGCCCTTGTTCAAATACCTGAATCCTATCTAACTTCTCATACATCATATCCCTCCCCCTCATTTTAGATTTCTTAAAAATTATTAAAAATTTTTGGCATTGAGATAATTGTAAGTGAAACTTTAAATCAGTGATAAAAACTATAAATCAAAGGAAACAATAATTAAATTGACAAGTATATATAATTAAGAAACATCTTAAATAAAATAAAAGTATTCACATCACCCAAAACGCAATTTACCTCTGAAAATTCTGAGAGAGGTGTTAGAGAATGAGACTTATCTGGACAATATTGTTAATTGGACTCCTCATCCCGTTTGCCAGTGCGTCAATGATAACTGTCACGCTTCAGGGAGATGAAATACATATTTACGTGAATGATGAAAAAATCACTAAAGTTATGGTTAATGGAGAATTGTCTTGTAAAGGTGGTTTGGGGATAATCGCGTACAAGGTGTTTAAAAACGATGAAGACTTTATCCCACTAAACTGTTACCTTTACCCGAACGGAACTATTGACTTCTCATACAAAATAAAGAATATAGATTCGGTTGAAAACATCATAACAACCCCTCTGATTAGGCTGAAATCGCACGTGCCAATCATCATTGTTAAGGAAGTTCAAAGAGACGGGTGGTATTATGTTTTGTATGATGATCTCCTGACAGAATTCTTGGGGGATTGGATACCTCCAGTTTCATACCTCAAGATTCCTGTGGAGTCAAAGAACGACGTCACACTACTCATACTTACTAACGCGGAAAAGGTTTACGTCGGCTCTACAAAAGAAATCGAGGTGAAGGGAGATTTTTCAAAAACAACAACTGAAAACGGCACTGTTTATAGTGGCAGAATAACTGAGTTTAAACCAACTAAGTACTTCTTCGTAAAGTACGATAAAGCGTGTTACAAGGTTGAGGAGCGTAAGAGCATTATTGGTTCAACCTCTTACGTTGTGGTGAAAAGAAAGAAGGACGTTTGTGACGTTTATCCTGAAATCGGAAAAGAACAGTTTAATGGTGTCTCCAAAGTCATAATAGCATATGATGACAGTATTCTAACACAAGTAAAGGTTTTTATCAAGACCAACACATATGTAACTGGAATCGCCATTGGAATCGTTTTCATCATTCTAGCACTTGTAGTCAGTAAATCCAAAGAAGAGTAGTTTAAGAAGTCTTAACTCTTCTCCTTCCCGATATCATTTTTACATTATTTAATCAAGGTTATATCACTCAAAAATCATTGCGATTGACTTATCGGTTACTCCTACCCCCTTCCCTACCCTCAACAAATCCAAAAATATAGTCTTAAAGTTCTTACTATCATCTTTTTCCCATTTTCATCACTCTTCATAATAGTTATAAGTGAATGCTTTGAATGCCCCATATAACTCTCGATTTTCCGAATCTTAACAATTTTTCAGTTATTTCATTTCCAGTACAGTACATAGTGTATGCATCACAGAGTTTAATATACACATTTGTAGTTTCATTTTCATTATAAGTAAACCACCCCACCAAAACCTTCCTGTTCCAAAAACTTGAGAATTGCATTAATAATTGTACTCATACTAACATTATATTTTAGTGAAATGTTCTTGATGTACCGCTGCAGGATATACGGCATTGAAACAGTTATCTTATCCGTGTCCGTCTTCCCATACTTCTTGACCACTTTTACCAATTTATCCTCTCTATAGTTAATAAAATGCAAGAACTGATCTATCATTCTCCAGAGGCCCATTTTATAGTACCCCTTCAAATAATCATATGCACCCTTGTCAATATACACCGTTGTTATCCTCCCCATTTGCTCACCAAATAATAATAGAGATAAAAAATGACTTAGGTGTAATAAGTTAAGACTAACCATAATAAGTCTTCATCAATGTTCATAGTGACCATTCGATAAGAAAGATCTTTGCTGGCACTTCAACAAAGTGTCGCAATAGGTGGTGTTACGGTGAGTTGAGAAGAAAGTCGATAATCGGCCTCAGTTTATCTTCAAACTCTTTGTATTCCACAATAATCTTCTTGTGTAAGATATCATACTCTTTGTAGTGGCCTTTTTTATCAATGTAGTACTCTTTTTATTGTATTCGAGAAGACAAACCTCGTTATTGCAAGTAATCGATACTATATGCAATGTATCTACAAACTTTTCATCTTTCCTTACTTCCATATCCAACACCAATAAAATAAAAAGAACAAAAACCATTTAGGTCAATTCTGTGGTACATACTGTATGTATTGTACATACACTAAGACATGAGACTCTCAAGTATTTGTTCTGCCTTCTGTTTTTGTGTATAGTAGAGTATATAATCCAACTTTGCATGCCCCGTGATTTTTGCAATGAGTTGTGCACTCACACCCTGTAGTGCAAGGTGTGAGATAAATGCATATCTTAACGCATGTGTGTTAATCCCCCACCTTTTCCTACACCAAACCTTAACTCTTTTCTTAAGAGTTTCCTCATCAGCAGAATCAATTATCCACTTAATTCTTCTAATATCCCCAACCTTAATGAGTTTGGGTACAATAATGAGTCTTTCATATTCATTCTTTCTTTTCTCGACTCTAACCCGTATTTTCCTCTCAAATTTTTGAGACAGTTGTTTAATTGCCCTCACCGCTTCACCAATCCTGCAACCGTTAAGTAGTTGAATGTACAAGATAATATTATAACATAACTGTTTGTCAGCATTTGTTCCATTCTTCTTTCTCAGTGACCGTATCTCATTTTCAAGTTTCTTTCGCATATCCTCAAAGTCAACATTCTTATCCCATTCAAACATTACATCACCATTAGAAAATATACCTTTCAAGTTACTTAAAGATAAAAGGTAAAAATAGAGGGTATGGAAGGCTTACCTTTCAGCCGAAAGGTAAATAATTATTTGAAACTAGAAGGTTCTAGAATTATAACTTTCTTTTTCAAGGTCATGCTTGATCTTCTGTATGATCGCATTTACGATATCAGAAAGAGTCGTGTCCGCCAACCCAGCCAAACTTTTTAAGAACCTAAGATAAAGACCAGGAAGAATAATTGTCCGCGTTTTGTAAAATGGAGGAACCTCCTTCTTCAAATAAGGCCTCAACTCCCTCAAAATCCTATACTCATCATAATCATACCTCATCAAAAACTCATCAAGCAAATTATAAAACTTCTTCCTCGTATATTCCCTCAACCTCCCATAAGCATACCCATTCACCCTCATACTAGTCCTCATCACACCCACCACCAATTATATAATAGAAGAAAGAATGTTTAAGTTGACTGTGTGATGCATATAGTGTAGAGTATACAAGAGAAAAAGTGGAATTACATCGGTATCAGTAGCAGATAATTATATCAACATAATTGTCATTAATCTAATTACAAAGAGCAATAGATTTAGAACTTTGAAAAGAGGCTATACTCCTTTTAACCCCAATCTCTCACTAACGTATGAAATAAATACTTGAAGTTTGGTAAGTAATGAGCGAATCATTACTGTAAAAATGAACAAGATTGAGGGATTGAGCATCAAATTCAATATCTTTGTTTGAATTTCCAGATTTTCCCTTCATAGTATTGAGTTTACATAAATGAAGTACACGATTGCTCAAACATTTGAAGTTTAGATCATTAAACGTAAGGGGATTCTTATTCTCTCATCAACTTCACCAAGATATAATTTTCTAAGATTTTTAAATATCCAAATAGGTTCTGGATATTTAGTTACAAAGAATTCCTGAAAACGGTATAATCTCTTTTTAGTGAACCATAATATTTTCTCTAAATCCGCCTTCGAAAGACTACCTGACTCTGGCCATAAAAGATAAACAAATAAATTAAATAAATTAGGATAAATTCTAAGTTGAGTGCTTGTTCTGATGAATGCTACTTTATTACTAACAATATAATAATAATGCCAATAGTCATCTAACTCATATCTAACTTTTGAGGGTATTCTATACTCAGCGCTAGAATTTCTTAATAAATTGTTTAACAAAGTCTCATCCACAAATCTAGATCGTACAGTAGAGAGATAATACACTCTGTTAACTTTATATCCTACTTTCATTAATTGAGTTATGAATTGATTTAAATGTTTCTTTTTCCAAGGTCTTGTAAGGAAAATATCCATTGTTACTGTATCTTCTCCTCCTAATTGATAAACATACTCGACTAAACGCCTAATACCATCTTCATTTTCAAAAACAATTTGGCCCTGTTGAATATTATACGGAATATCCTCATAAATATGAACCTCTTCATAAATCCCAGGCTCGGTATACATAAATAGTGCTCCGAATAACTTTTGAAGGCTTTTTATACTCGCATCCTTAATATCAGATAGACATAGAACACCATCAATTTCGTAAAGGTAAGGGATAGGCTTTAAGAATAATGGCTTTGACTCATTAATCTTATTAAATAGTTCCAAAAGAAAATTTAACCTAACTCCTGGCCATTTTCTGAACTTCTCGAGAATAGTCTCTATCGATATAAACTGACTAGGAATTCTGTTGACATCCAAATATTTCTTGAAATTTTTATACATCGAGCCAATTACATCTTCTGTCTCAATAAAAATGACTATAGTATCATTTTTCTTTGAGTATGTTTCTAATACATATTTAAAATTAATGGAATCATAAACACCATCAACATCCCCAAATTTCTGTAGTTCCTGTTTTAGTATCTCAATTGCCTCCTGAGCATTCTTTCTAGTTTCTCTATCGATATTTGTTTCGTGAAAAATGTGTGAAAATAAAACAAAAGTATAGATTCTTTCTTTAGAGTGATTAAGAAGTAAGTTATAAATGAGTTTTCTATTGTTTAAAACGTAATCAAGTGCAACTTCTTGTTCTCCAAAAAGTGAAACTCTCCATTTCCTGATATTTAAGTATTCATTGAGATAAACTCTATTAAAATTAACTTCTCCATACTCTTCGACAGATACGTTTATTGTATCACCGAGAGAATCACAGAACTCTAAAACCCTGAGTGCAACGTTAAAGTTGTAATCTCGCCTCCAATTTTTTGGGTCTAGTCCTTTTCCACTTCCTCGAGGATAAAAAGAAAGAAGAATTACTTTATCTTGAGGAATATAGTTAAGTTTGTAATCTATGCTAACAATACCAATGGGATTTATGTAGAATGTGATTCGTTTTGATTCTTCATTTATTATAAATCCCTTTTTAATTAGATTCTTCCCAATCGTTTTAATAAATTCAAAGACACTTTTCTTTAAAACCCCCATATTCGGGAATTTTTCTACGTTTTCGCATGTATATAGGCTAGTTGTGAAATCCTCAGGTATCATATTTTTTCCCTCCTTTCAAGTTTTTTGAGAACCTCATTTTTTAATCGTGACAATTTATACACTAAATACCCATTAACAACTAAGGATATAATCAGTAAGTTCTGCAAGGAGAGAAAATCTTGATGAGTGATTTGAATTATGAATACTCCAATGGAGATAAGCAAGGAGACTAATGCCACCACCCATAAGGGAATTTTAAACTTCTTTGATATTTTTATCCCAATGGGAGTATTGGGTACTTGAAGATTATCAAGTTCGAATCCTATTTGTAAGGAACTATCCATTATAGATTCAAATCGCCTTCTGAGAGGAGGGATCCTTAGTAATAAATCAAGATATTTTATTCTCTCTTCATTCGGAAGTGACAAAGAACTAAAATAGCCAGATAAGTGGAGTAATACACCAACTTTAAATACAGTATCAAGAGTTTCTTCACTAGGATTATCTGTATGTTCAAGGATAGCACGAAGTTTGTCCATCATATACTTGGTGGCGATATAATGATTAGATAAGGAGTCAATATCATTATTACGCTTATATGCCTCAAAAAAGAAATATGATAAAAGAGATAGACCTAGGAGGTTATAATTTCCCCACTGTATCTCTTTGGTTATGTGCTCGTTTTTAAGAGAGATACCGTATGCAAGACCAAATGTCCAGAGAAAAGGTATATACTCATGATTTCCGTGTTTAGAAAACCACTCTGACAGTCTTTCTAAAAGATCTTCCGTGAACAGACTTGGAGTGATGCCTCTCTCTCTTAACAGGATTTCAAAGAACAGACCTTCTACAGTCATATATTTTAATTTATCTAAACTTCTAGAATGTCTACTCTTAGAAAGTTTATAATAATCATTTCTAATACTCGAAACCACAGATCTCAATGTCTTGGCATCCTTCCTAGTTAAGGAAAGCAAAAGTTGACAAAATGGGTATTTAGTAAAAGATTTTTGAGATGCTGAAATATTTATTTCCATGGATTCTTTCGAGTTTCTTACTAATATATACAATGTAGCGAATAGTTTGGTTTTGATTGTGTAACCCTCATCAGTGGATATGACAATTTTTGCCCATCTATCGGCTATATCAAGAAACATGTGTTGATAATGAATTTCTGTTTGGTACTCCATTATAATGCCCCCTTAGTTGAGCATTATCCAACTTATTATAATAGCAAAAGATATTATAACAATTACTTCTTTTAGGCTCCATCTACTAAGACATACCTACTAAGAACTATCATTCTAACGACATTAAACTCCAAGAAAAGTTTGCTAATTATTTACTCGAACTTTTCTTGGGTCTCTCCTTCCTAAAATTGGCAATAGCGATATTTCTTGTATCTTGTCTTGTAAAATGATACTTCCCAAGCAGAAGGTAATAGATATATCTCAATAGATCTAAAACATTCTAAAGAACGAAGAAAATATGACATGTTCAGAATCTAGAAAATATACTCTAGTAATTAAAATCTATGATCTAAGTAAAAACAATCCATACCGTTTAAGATCGGAAAAGAACATCAGTATAAAGAAGTAAAGTCACGAATTTTATCCACATAATCCTTTTTTATAATCTAAGGAGGTTAACCCAGAGTTCTGCTATGTAACTCTATATTAACCCCTTTTGAGGTTGTTTTCTAGGAGTTTACCAAAATTGAAACTCCAAGTAAATTCGGACCATTTGACAAATCCTTTATCCTCCAGTTTTCTTAACGTTGTACATATTTGAAGATCTGAGTAAATGCTCCCAAATCTATTCCTCAAATCTTGTGTTGTCACAGATCCCTCCCGATAAATGTAGTCAAGTATCTGTAAATCTATAATATCTAACTCGTTATCGTTTATCCCCAGTCTTCTTTTGAGGGCATTGAGTTGTTTAGATATTAGTTCTAGTGATGGGACATACCACGTCTTTATACCTATTTCTGCACAGACTCTCTCAATGATCTTATCACCCTCTTCAAAGGCAATTCCTATTCCCTCAACTATAGCATCCCAATCTTCTAAAAAAGATACTTGTACACTAAGATCTGCCCCACTGCACAATAATCCAATTTCTTTTTAGTTTCTATTAACCAAACTCTCTTCCCATTAAAATTCAATTGATCAAGATCTCTTGAATCTATGCGAGGGTGGAGAATATTATTCTCTGAAGGCACGCATATTAAATCTATCCTTTTTGCACTAACATATGAGAGTAGATTAACATCCGCAAACTCATTTCTCCATCCTGCTCTCTTTTGAAAAGCCTTGAAACCTACAGGAACCTCTGTATACCATTCCCCTCTTAATATCCCAGAGTCTATAAAGTTTAACTTAATTCTATCTCCCGGATCTCTTGTGATCCACCCCCTAGGAAACATCATGTGGTATCCCTCTCAGATGCTCGTAAATTAACTTTCTCAAGTTCAAATTTTGTATTTAGATATTTTTATGTTTTTTCAAACAAAATATCCCATCTGTATTTGTTCGTGTACCAAATAATCAACTAATATACAAACTTTCAAAATCAGAACTTCACTACTAAAGCATTTTTTCTTATTCTTCTCAAGTCTTTCTATCCAATCTTCACACATCTTTATCATCATTAAAATATAGAGAAAAAGTTGCTTAAAGTAGTGTAAAATACATAACAATATATACTATAAATTAAATGAGAAGTGCATCATATTTGAGGAGAATCTCAAAGACTTCATTGGGGATAATCTTTTCAATCATGTAATTCACCATATTATTCATGCTAAAAGATTTTTGATTATCGTGCGGAGGGCTTTCATTGAAACAACTAAAAGGAAGAAACAAATACATGACGTGTGTTGACGTATTGACCTGCCATACAGGTCTTCTTTGGGAAATAACCGAGAAATAGGCTATTTCTTTTTATCGGGATATATTCATCACGCGAGTATGGTATAAACGCTAGACCCCATCTTATGTTATTGTTCCTTTTTATCGTAACTGCAAAGTGTAGATTATCTTTTAAGGGCAAGTCCGCTTTATAATATGTACTATCTCTGAATTTGTAAGCAAGCAACATCAATTCGTCCTCTCTGAAGTCATCTTCCTGTCTAGGTAAATAATAGATAAAATTAACTCCCCAGAATCTCCTAACTATTTTCGAAATATTCTTCATTTTTCTATAATTCGCAAAAATCCAGATCGTGAAAACGTTGTACCTCGAATAAAAATCCATCCTCTCTTTGAACTCCTTTTTCGAAATTCTGCTACGTTGTACTTCAATCACAATAATGTTTGAATAATTATTATATTCTTCAATGAGCGCGACGTCGGGAATATGGACTTTACGTGGAAGTTCGTCATGGAATGGCCAGACCGCATTTCTGTCCCAACCAAGAGCAATTTTTTCATATTTTTGCCTCAAAAGGTCATAGATACGTTGTACAACGAGTTCGTGTTCTAATATGTCTCATGGCTTTCCTTCAAAGTCACGCGTATAGATTCTCCTAACCTCGGAGGGGGAATGAACAAAATGAGACCTCACGAATACTCTTTTACCAAACACTTCCCTCACATGGCCCACACGCAAGTATACTTCCTCGTTCGTAAAAGGGTCAATAAAAGTGTGAGAAGGATCTGCTTCCCACGCGAACACCCACCGTTGCTCATTGACATCAAACGCCCTAAACGTCACTACCACCCCCTAAAAACAGATACCTCAGACTGTATTTACTGAAAAACTGCTTACGCTCGATCGGAGAGTGAATTAACTTCGAACGCACTTTATTTGCATGTATTTCATCAAGCAAATCTGCGATCTTCACATATGGAGGAACATCAAGCAATGCATACGCGTCGGCGTCGTCAGCGTGTATCTGGTATTCGTGTCGAGCAATTGAAGCAAATGACAAACGTATAGTGACGTCATTAATACGTATCACACGTCCATGTTCGACGAGATACTTTGAAAACTGTAAAAACGTCATTTTGCTAAAGCGACGCAATGCGTACGAAATAATTGAAATGTCAAAGTTATCTGTTATAATAACCATGGCATCTGTAAAGTACATTGTAATAATTTTACTCTTCATTCTTCATCACCTCGCGTTCGTAGTCTTCTGTGAGGACAAAACTGCTACATGCACGTGAATCTACGCTAATCTCGACTAGTCGTGGATCTAAAATACCGTCGAGGCGTGGACAACGCTCAGCATTCATAAAGAACGCACAGTTTGCACAGATAGGTACTCTTGTGTCGAGTACGACGAGTTTTCCACGCCCTCTTGGATTATCGTATATTCTGATATACCCTGCGTCTTCAAGCAACTCAACGAGTTGTTTGTACTCGTACGCACTTCTCAGTTTCAAAATGTCCCTGACGAATGTTCTATACGTTACAACGATTTCATGCGTCTCATCGACGAACTGTCGTATCTTCTGAGCGTTTTTAAGCACGACGTCAGATGGGGCACTCATTTCGTCCGTCACAATCGATATAAGCGTGTTTAACACAGCATCAGCGAAGTTGGGGGGTAAAAATCTGTCAAGGGTCTGATCACGCACGACAAAGTATGTGATGTCGACATCAATAATGTCAGCGTTGCTATTGTAAATCGTGATGTCCACATTGCGTAAGTTCGTGATATTTCTTTCTAGTGCACTTAATATGTAGTCGGTGTCAATCTCATCAGCACTGACGTCCTCTTCGACAGTAATTAGATATGACAGCAGTTTTCCTGCCAAATACTTGTACGCATACTCTTCTATCATGCTTTGCTTCTCAGGGTCACGTACTCGTGATTCGACGAGTTCAGCATAGTGTTTCAACCCACGTAGGACAACAATTAAGTTCACGTGCGTCAATGCGTCAAGAACTGCACGTATTTTCGATTGTAAGAGTGCTCGTTTCCGCTCGAGTTCCATGTCGATTTCGTCTTCCTCGAACAGGGGAATGCGTCCATGCACATGAACTCTTAGAATTCTACGCACGAAACCACCTACCGCCTTTAGAATGATGCTCTCCCAGTCTTCTGGCGTTCCAGAGAAGATGACATCGACGAAATAGTCTTCAGCAGGTACGAAAACGCTCTTTTTCTCGTCACGACGTCCAAGATCGAGGTCATATAGATAATACATACTGTTGAGGATTGGCATGAACGTGTCCATATAACGCGATAATAATTTTTCTAACTGACTGATCTCGTCGTAGATAAGAATACCGTGCCTGCGTGCCCCAATCTCCTGAACTATGAATTCTGGACTTCCAATTGGAATTCTACTGATTGATGATGGTAAAACACGTCGTAAATTCTTCAGAAATGCAGTTTTTCCGCTTCGTGGATACCCCGTCAAGGCGATGAAAAAGGTGGCTGGAATCAGCGTCCCACGGTTGATCCATGCCCTGCTAGCCAAAAGTGGTAAAAACGCTGACGTTAAATCGATCACATGCTGATTCCTTGAAGCAAATGCGGGTTGTGACAGTTCAAAGTACTCGCGAATCATTTCACTCAATGATATGCCACGCGTGACGAGACGTTCGTGTGTATCAAGCGTTATCGTCTCAACTTTCATTGCTGATCACCTCCTTCTCCTGATAGAAAGGATGTACTGTGGTAATGTAATCCTTGACTCTGCGTGACGGAACAACAAGAATTGTGTCATCACTGAACCTCAACAGAACGACATTTTCATCTGTAACCCACGAGATTGGAATGTACAAGACTGCTCTTTTTTCGCGTGGCTTCCGCGTGATCTTTCTTTTACCAACCACGCCAGCGAGCCGTGGCATCATTTTGGCATCACCATTAATAATAATGGGATGAAAGTGTTTAAACCCCCTTTCAATTCACAGTTATAAAAATTCTTACAACTGCCTCTCCTAAAAAAGAACAGGCCACATCGGCAAGTTCGATGCACAATTTTGTACACGGCAGGGGTTGTGTGCATTTATGTGCATTGGAATGTACACGGTTGTGCATGGCATTGTCCAGCAAAAAGTGTCCGAATCCACGTCACGATGTTGACAAATATAAACTGTATATAAGTATACAATAATGTATAAATATATACAATTCAATGTCCAGTTTTTTATCTGGACATATACGGACACATACGGACAAACATGGACAACTGGACATTGCTGTGTACAATCTTGTTCACTATTACACGAATATTTTTCAATGTCCAGATCGGCGACTGGACAATGGGTGGACAATGACTGGACAAACGGACAAACCTTACTCATGAAAGTGGTAATGAACATGGCCGTACATGCAGGACATGTATATACATGAACATCTGATTACTACTCCTGAAAGTGTTCCACTTCGTGAACAAGGTGTGGAGGGAAAGTTGAGTCCATTTTTGATAGTTTTGAATCCAATTCTGATAGTCTTATCTAACCCAACTCTCTTGCCTTTTCATGAACCTTAAAGGGCGGAGACACAGAGAATTCGATTATTACTCTGTTCTCTTCGATTTTCACATTGTTGTCGGAAACTCTCGCACTGATTTTTGATAATTTATCATCTAAGTTAATATAGAAGAACCTATACCAAAAAAGCGGGTCTTTCTCCTTCTCTTCTTTGAATTTCTCTTCTAAATTTTCTTCTGCCTCAAAAATCGCAAGGCAGTTCACTGTATAGGGGATAATAAGTCTTTTCTTCTCTTTGTTACTATCATACTCAACTACATCAAACACTTCCTCATATTCGACTCCTAATTTGACTAACCTAACCCTGCCGAGGGTTCTCAACTCTTCTTCAATTATTTTGAGTGCATTTGCAACATTTTTGAGAACTTCAACACTTTTAATATCGATTTCAAAATCTAACATACCACTCACACACTTTATTATTATATTCAAATGTTTAAACATTTCCCCACAGTTTGAAACTAGTACCTACCAGTTTCAAATTTGCATAACTTAATTAATACTCATGCCCCATTAAGAAGTGGTGATGCGGAAATGACGTCTACGCAAGTGCAAGTGCACATGCAAATGCACGTGCAAAATTTACTGTTTGAAATAGTAAGTCATCGTGAAAAATCGAGTAACGTGACGTTGAGAATCTCTACGCCCCTCCTACACCTCGCTAGGGAGAACAACATTAATTTATCTCGTCTCTTAGAATATGCAATTATACTTACACTTCTGGAGAAAGGTAGGGGTCTAAACGCCCATAATTTCGTCGATAATGATACAATTGATTTCTATTTTAAAAAAGTGGCGCCGGGGCGGGGATTTGAACCCCGGCGGGCAAACGCCCAGTGGATCTCGAGTCCACCGCCTTCCCTGGCTAGGCTACCCCGGCGCTCGAAGTATACTATCAAAGAGGCCCTTATAAACATT
>JACDNZ010000028.1 GCA_017656345.1 Thermosipho sp. (in: thermotogales)
CCCCAACAGCTTTTCTCTCCACAAATAAGACGTAATCGGCAGTACCAGATTTTAAAGAGGCGCCAAATTTATTTCCGAGTAATCCTGAATTGCCCAGCCAGCTGCTTTAAGTAGCTTATCGATATTTCGTCTAGCATTTTTTCAGGTTTCATGTTAACCACCCTTCAGTTCTTAATCTAACTACGAACTAGGTGGTGTGAATTTTAAGATACAAATAATGGTTAACCTAGTTCCTATTATTTTCTATATTTCCAGTTTAATGTCCTTCTTTACTTGTTTTTTAAGCTTTCCATAGAAATATAATCTTTTTTCAACTATGGAAATTTTAACAAAATTAGAAGGTATTTAGCCAATATTTGTCGTAATTTACCAATAAGGAAAAAGCGCCTTTGCTTTTTTAAATAAATGATTATATTTTTGATTTGACTATTGTCTTTAGAAACAAATTATTGGAGGAATTTCTATGGTTATGCCCAAGCAAAGAGAAATTGAAATTCCTTTGCTTCAAGTACTTTTCGAGATAGGGGGAAGTGGCAAACCTTCAGAGATTTATCCTCTTGTTACCCAAAAATTCCCTCAGTTAACACAAGAAGATTTACAAGCAACCTTGGCATCAGGGGGCAATAAATGGACGAACAGAATTCAGTGGGTTAGGCAAAAGCTAATTACCGAAGGATACATGTATTCCCCTCAACATGGTGTTTGGGCAATTACCCAAAAAGGCATTGAGCGATTACAGGGGAAATTAGAAAAAGAATCAATAAATGAACCGAAAAATTTAGTTGAGCTTTATGAAGAATACGAACAGGGTATAAGATCTCAGTTACTTGAGAGATTGCTAGAATTATCCCCAAGCCAATTTGAGGCATTTTCTAAGAAGTTACTACGTGCCTATGGTTTCGTTAGTTTAGAAAATACCAAAATATCAAATGACGGAGGAATCGATGGGTACGGCAAGCTAAAGGTGGGTATTGCGACAATGAACGTTGCTTTTCAATGCAAGCGTTGGCAAGAAAATGTAGGACGAAATGAAATAGACAAATTTCGAGGGGCGATACAAGGAGAATTTGAGCAGGGTATATTTTTTACCACTTCGGATTTTACTGAACAAGCAAAGAATGCTTCGATAAAAAAAGGAGCTGTCCCCATTATACTCCTTAACGGTGAAGCTATAATTGATATCATGATTGAAAAGGGCCTAGGAGTTGAGAAACGGCCATTATATTTGTTTTTTGAAAGGGTTCAAGATTTCTCAGATGATGATTAATTAACTGATAGCCATTAAGTTTATTTAAGTAAAAAAATAAAAGCAGCTCAAACAATGGGACTTATTTATGTAGATGTTAATACTATGAAGGAAAAGGTTAATTCTTCCTGTGCTCTCAGAAAATAGTCCTCGAGTTGGGTTCGCAAATCAGCGTTAGCTGAGAGCCTTTTTAAATATTGAAGTAAATTAATTCGTCTTAGAGTAAAGGATTGAGTTTGTTAGTCTGAGGTTTGACAGTGACTCCGAAAAGCTTTTCGTTCAGAAATCGCTCATCATAAGTTTTGCCCTTTGGTCGGGTCCATTGTAATTGTAGGAATTTACTTTCTGATTTACAAAAAAGAAAATTTTACCATTATTTTCTGGACTACCACGTAGTTACCGTTAGAGGTAGTATTAAATTTATAGAAATCCTCAAGTAGTTCGATTAGGGAAACGAAAAAGGCTAGAAGATATAATGCCGACATATTGAAAGCTATGCTGGAAAGGAAATGAGTTTTTGTTGTTATTTTAGTATTCAATAGAATTTTAAAAACGTTATTCTACTATAGGGAGATACCATGGGACAAAGGAGAAAAGATCCACCAGAACCTATTAAAAGAAAGCTCAGGCAAGAAGCTGGTTTTGGGTGCTGTAAATGTGGCTTTCCAATATATGACTATCATCATATAATTAAGTATTCAGTAGAACATCATTTTCGAGCAGAGGACATGATGTTGCTCTGCCCAAACTGTCATCGTGAGGCAACGGTAGGAGCAATGACAGAAGAAGAGCAATGTTACTACAAAGCAAATCCCTTTAATATTCGAAGAGGATACGTAGAAGGATTACTTAAAGTAAACCAAAAAGAGATGGTAATATCCACTGGAGGGATACAATTTGTTAACGATGGGTTTATTATAATGGTTGATGAAGAACCGTTGCTGACCTTGAAAAATAGTGATAAAGGTACATTGGAAATATCTTTGACTCTTTTTGATAGAGATGACAATCTTCTTGCTATTATTGATCGTAATCAATGGGTGGCAGGCGATCCTACAATATGGGATATTGAATTTGGATATCAATGGTTAATAATGAGACGAAAAAGTCGAGATATTAGATTACATATTGATGCTCGTTGCAGTCCGTTAGAAATAAGAGCTGATCTTTACAGAAAAGGACAATTTTTCAGGCTGAATAAGGCTGGCCTTATATTTAATGGGATTATTTCAAATGTAAGTATGAAAGATTTGTGTTATGTTGGCATGTACCTTCATGCTGACACTAAAACAAAGCAGTTTTCCATTCGCCCTGACGAGCGATTTGGTAAAGGTGTAATTATTTCATGGGCGGATGTCCAGGAAAGAATAAATAAGGGTCTTAATGCACTTAAATCTTTAAAGGAAGAAACTATTGGGTAACTGGTTTATAAGTTATAATTTATAATTATAAAGTTTAAAAGATGATAAAGCAAAGCATGATTGGTTTATTATTCTAACTTTCGAAAATTTTAGAGGGCAAAAGAAGATAACTCATCTAATACATTATTTGGTTCAGTTAGTAATTATGTATAATATTTTGATAAAGGCTTATTACCGGATCTGCAAATATTACGTCTCCTTCATCTTATGCCTGAATTTTTGCTTTTTCTTTGGGTTCAATAGTAATAAAAATATGTTACTGAGGAATATTAATTAAGATTCGCCTAAAGATTCTATCAATGCTAGACGTAAGTATTTTGCAACTAGCTTGTCAAGGAAAACAGTTTCTTTTCCGTGCTCAGTAAATATATCTACTGATAAATTTACATTTGTATTGCCTTTATGAAAAAGCCTATTTCTCATTTTTTTAAATTCGTTAAAAGCTTTAATGTCTATATCAGCAAATTCATATCTTGAAGCGACATAACTAAATCTCTCAAATAGTGAAGGCGTATATCTTTCCATTAAATGGTTTAAAGTTTCTTGAGCTTCTACATCATTTTTAATGACGTTTCTAATTCGATTTACTATTAATTTAAATTTAGGATCAATATCTGGAGAGGGCCAAAAACTAAGGATCGTTTCTAAAGGAATAAATAAACTAACAAACTGATCAACTGTTTCGGTTAAACATATAGCGCGATGATACCATCTGAATGCATTCATTAAGATTTTGTAATGTTTAGAACTAATTGTGCTAATTCTATTTAATAAGCTTCTTAGTAGTTCAAAACCTTGATCTTTTAAATGGATTTTTTGTGGAATGCGCATAGGCAGGCTAGTAAGTTGAATGGCAAAATTAGATCCACGACGTAGAGCAACAGTTTCCGTAGCAAGTTCCTTAAGAACAAATTGTTCATGAAGTAATATAGCAATAATTCCTGCAGTACCCTCGAGGATTTCTTGAAAGAAATGTCTATCATTTTCAACCATTTCGAAGAGCGGTTGTTCAGCACCTTTAACTTCATTGCGAAATTGAATACTAATCTCATCGGCAACTTCAACATCCTTCCACACAAGTAAATCAACATAAGTACCATCTACCCAATCTGTTTTGGAAGGATCGGCCGCCCGAGTGTATTTGATCATTAAGTGCTCTTCATCAGGATCCCAAATTGGTCCAAAACCTTCTATAAAAGAAAGTCCTAACGGTGGTATTGGACCAATATAAATATCAATTCCTTTACCCGACCCTAAGGAAAATTGCCCAGAATATCCTTCAGCTTTTGTAGATGTGCCAATGGCTTTAAAAAGACGTCGTAAACCAATTCTTTCTATGGCCATATATACCACCCTATCTTTAATTTGGACAAGTTTGTAATTCAAAATAAAAATTACCTGCCTAATGGATTATCATTAAAAAATCCGAGTTCTTGTCATATAAGTTGTTATTTTAAGTATATTGTACAATATGCAATTGTCAACTTTTACTAGAATCTAAGGACATAACGACTAGTTCCTAAGAGAATACTTTTTATTTATATTTTGTTCGAGGTGACCCCCTTGCTTTCTTTTTCCATAAAACCAATGCTACTCCAAAGCGCAAAACACCCATTTAATTCAAGTAACATCTTCGAGTGGAAAGTAGATGGTATTAGAGGTCTAGCCTTCTTTAACCACGGCAAGGTCTAATTACAAAGTAAAACTGGCAAAGATTGCACTAGGGCATTTCTGAACTTTTGGATTTACCTGTGACCGCTAAAGAAGTTGTTTTGGACGGCGAAATCATGTTATCACCAATGGGAAACCTGACTTTGAAGCTGTCATGGAAAGATACCTGGCGGCCCTAAAAGATAACCCAATTACGGAATAAGAAGTCTGCTATCTATATAGTTTGGGACGCTCTATGGCTGAACAGTAGATCTATCAAGGATTTACCGTTACTGGAGCATAAACAAATTCTAAACTAGGCATTGGAAAACAATGATGTGGTTCAGAAAATAGATTGGGTGGATACAGATGGATTAGCCTTGTAGAAGGCAATTAAGGCTCATAAGTCGGAAGGCATGGCGGCAAAAAAGAAGAACAGTCGGTATGTTTTTGGCCAGAGATCTCAGGCATGGGTAAAAATAAAAAATTACCAAGAAGCAGAAATAAATGTATTTGGATACTCTCAGAAGGACGGAGCCGTTTTAATAGGTACAATGGGAAAGCCCAGGGACATGCAATCGGGATTCACGGGACCGAAAGAGCAGTTTTAAGGGAATTGCTTAATAAATAGGGTACTAGAAAAAAGGTAACGTGGTATGGTTACCGCCAGGGATTAAAGGACGGGTTAGGTTTACAACATGGACTCTTAAGGGGAACATGAGAGATTGTATCTGGGTGAGGTTTGAGGTTTAGCTGAATTGGAACGTCCTCTACTTGGCTCAAGCCTTTATTTAATTGAATCATAGCCAAGGAAGGAAATAGTTGGAGGATGTCGAAAATGCAAAAATAGGTTAATACTACAATTCATTTCGGAGGAATTATGTTTTTTGGCTATTTACATACGATATTAACACTTATTTTTATATTTCTTATAATTCTCCTTAGTACCATTATTTACATACGTTTTGGTTTTAGATTGCGGACACAATTTGCATGGGTTATACTATCTTTATTTTCTTCGTTATTTGCAGTGATAAGTTCATATCTAAATTTTAAAATTCAGTGGTTATATGTATATAATGTTTTACAGCCTGGTACGCTTGCTACAATATTATCAGGGATTGCTGCTTTAGGTGCCATTGCCCAGACAGCCAAAAATCCTTGTGTTTATACAACACTTGACCCAAAGTTGGGTACAGATATTTTTGGAATTACTCTACCACCAAATTCAAGTCAAAAATTATATTTAAATGTTTATAACTGCTCAAATATTACGGCTAATGGAGTAGTAATACAGGCCATTTTACCACCACCATTAAGAGTTATAAGCATTACTTCTCCAGTGTGGACAAGTATTGATAATAATGGCCGTAAGATTGAAATCCATTTTGACACCGACAGAAGTTATAATCCTATGCATCCTTTAATGCATACCAAAATTCCCATTCAGTTACAGATCGACAATGATAAGGGTAGTATTTGTCCCATTATTATATATACCTTGGCCAAAAATCAATCACAAATAGGGCATACAAACTTTATTGTTATAGAACCGAAGAAACTGGAAGACTTAAGAGATAAGGACGTTCGCAAAAGTATTAAAAGAAAAATACTACCCTTAGCTCGAATTAGAGAAAATTATTTTCTGAAACAGAAAATTATTACGCTTGGGTTAATAATTTTAGGAATTTTGCCCTGGTTCTCTATTTATATTTAAATAACTGTTTTTACTCTTCGTCTCTGTTAAAATTTCGGTGACTAGAACATAAGAGATTTACTTAACCTTAATTATGGAAATTTCATTAGTAAATTAAATCATTATTGACAGGTAGGGGGTTACTTAATCTAGCTCAAATATTTTTTCGATAAGGCTTATATAGGTTTATGTGGCATGAGGTAACTAAGAATGTCTAGAAAAGTTTTGGCAGCAAGATAACTCTTAAGTGTTATAGTTAATTAGTGGAAAAATATACGAAGGAAAAGATGTAAGAAAATGATTGATGAGATTTGGAAATCGATAATTAGTTGCTTAAAAAAGAAGCAAACTTTTTGTACTCTATCTAAATCCAAACCGTTCAAGGTAATCATAAAAAATAATAAAGTATTCAGTAATTTGCTCTTTACAAGATTACGTCGCCATTCCCGACACTATCGATGGATCTATTATAGAATGATAACAAAAGTGAAGATACAAATTTAAAAAAGTAAAAAGAAATTTCTCTCCAGCTGTACGCCTCAGCGCTATACCGATACCTAATGGGTTGAAAATGCTGGGTGTCTATCATAGCTGAATTTGACCTATCCTCAGCTGTGCACAGGTTTATGTACAAATGCCAAAAAACAAAAACTCCCTTCATAAGGGAGTCGTATACGACGTCGCAGAACCCTATATTATGCGATACCCCCCACCATTCCAAAGCAGAGGGTACGGTGTTTCATTTTGAGATGGGTATCACTAGGCATTACTTAGCGGGTTCAATAGAAAAGTGGGAATTTGTGGGAAATATATTTTCTTAAATTTAATTGTAGATTTATATCTCTACTGATAATCTTTAGGGTTAAATGTTTTCTGGCCTAGTTTCGGAGGTTCCTTTAACCGTAGGGGTATGCCTGCTGTTCCATCGGGTGCTTTCTTAACCTTAAGGATTGCATACTCATTTTCATAATCAACATCTATTACTCTAGAGACAAAATCCTCATACATCTTAAGTTTTGCTTTTAACTTTCTTATTTCTTTCATTTGATCACCAATTGCTTGTTCTGCACTAGAGAGCATAGGCTCGTAACTAACTAAATCTTTTTTAAATACGTAAGTTTTCGGAGCGTTGTTCCCTTTGTTGGGGATAATCTCTATAATTCCATTTTCCTCTAAGTCCTTTAAAGTCTTGGTTAACGTAGCTACAGCTAAGTTCGTTTTTTCTGCTAAGTCAAACAACCTAATTGTAATATGATCTTTTCGTGTTTTTCTTTGATATGTGCTGAAAAAGGCCAAAACTGAATCCAAACTTTGCCAAGAGACACGCTTAGCGTTAAGGTCCCGCCACGAAAACATAACAATTTGCCTCCTAACACTTTTTTTAAATGTTTTCCACCTATGTTTATACCCTAAATTCAAAGCAAAAGTTTGTCAATTATTTTGGAAATATTTTGGTAAGTAATATAAGAGTCAGTAACCAAAGTAGATGCCAGAATTTTGCCAATAAATTAGTAAGCACTTGCAAGTTAAGAGTAATTATGTTAAAATAAAATTGAAGTGGTGAGGTGATAAATGTGAATCGTACACCCCAGAACTACATCCGAAGGAACATACCAACCATTAACATTTCTAAGACCAAAACATATGTTTATCTCAATGCGGTTGCATGTAGTTATTTGGGGCCCCCTACAAGTGTAAATGTTGCGCTTGATGTTTCGAACAACTTAATTTGTTTGTTCCCTGATAAAGATGGAATGGTGAAAGTTGAATCTGTTAATAGAGGAATTTCTGGGCGAATTTCTAAAAAGGCGTTATATTACTGGCTACAAGAACATGGGGTAATTAAAGGTAAATACTCTGGCCATGCATTGAATGAAGGGGGGCTGGCTTTCGAAGTAAATATAAAGCATGATTACAAAAGGGAAGGGGGTAGAGAAAATGCTGAATTAGTCTGGTTTGTTGATGAAGAGAAGCGTAAAAGGGCTGAAAAACAGTATAAATTGAAAATTGAACATGATGGGATATTATTTAGCAGCCAAGCGACTGCTGCACTTAATTTACCATGCAAGGTTTCAATATCAATAAGTGAAGATCCAAAAATACTAATTGTTAAAAGATATCCCATTGATGCAGAGGATGACATTTTGCTAGAAGTAAATTCCTACAATAGACGGAGTTATGTTAAACATTCATCCCTAAAGCAATTTTTTGACAATTATAATATTAACCGCGATTTCTATGAATGTGAATGGCATGAGGAAAATAATGAGTTAATATGTAAATTTTCTTAGTATAATCTTTATTTGGGCCAGTTATTATTTTTTTTCATCTAATTAGTAATCAGTTGATAATGTATATTTTTATTTATTAACCGCCAAGCTCAGGGCTATATAGGCTAAATAAAAAAATAAAGGAAGGTGAGTGACGTGGTAATTACAAGCGAACAGTTTTTTTGGTAACTGCGAAGAAATGACATTCCACTGTTTGGAAGGGCATGGTATTAGGTCAATTGAAATCAAGGACCTGAATTTTAAATAATCAAAAAGATGTCCCTTTACAGGAGAGAGATGTTCCTGTCCTATCTCAACTATATTTGTAAAAGGTGGAATTTTTAAGATGTAAAGTAAAGGAGTTGATTAGCATGAAAAACAGATTCAGTTTAAGAATCGAAGAGCACGACAACAAAGCGAAAAATGCAATCCAAAAAATCTTTGAAGATTATGGTTTCGGACTTTATGAATGGGGTTATGAACATGACTCAAAATTGTACAGTAAATTAAAGAATCAAACTGATCCAACATCGATAATTCTACGTTTTCGCCCCGATTTTGTTGCCCTTAGGGAAGGGGTTAGGTCTGTGCTAGTTGAAGTAAAATCTTCTCCTAAAAGTGAGTCGCTATATGTATCGATACAGCTTACCAGCTTCGAATCAGCTAAAGCTTGGGGTGAACATGTGATGTATGCTTTTATAGAGATTGATACCTTAGATGCTGGAGCTTGCTGGGCTATAGATATACCTGAACCCAAAAAGATTTTTGTGCCGAAAAAAAAGTGGTGGAAACATGAAACTAAACGTATTAGTTATGAATACCCAAGAGCACAAATTATACCAGTAGATTATGACCCTGCACATCAAAGTGGTCATCCATATATTCTAATCCCCAAAGATTCAGATTTTATCTATGACTTATCAGAATTTATTGAAAATGAACTAATTAATTAAATATAGAACATTAGTAAACACTTTAAACTAAGAAAAATCACGAATTTTAAAGTTGAGCTTAATAAGTTGTACAACTAAGCTTTTCTCCTTACAACCGATGATTAATTAATGGTTTCCATAAGTCACTTACCCATATTGCGTCTCGTATTATAATGCATCATCCACTTATCAAAATCAGCTTGCAATGCATCTACGCTTTCATAAAATTTCTCTCGAAAAATGACTCTAAAAAATTCACCTAAAGCAGTCTTTTTTCACCTGGCCCAAACTCCCATTTTTACTTTTTTTATTTTTAATACTCAAACTTAACCCCAATATTTTATATAAGGTGTAACACTAGGAACACCCTGGAAGGTGTTTTTATTTTTTAAATTGGAGGGGGTTAATAATGTAAAAATATAACAGGGGAGGGAAAGTTTATGCCAACTGACTTTGACATCAACACTTTGCTTGATAAATATGGAGAAAGTGGCCGTAAACAATATGAGGAACTTAAAAATCTAATACTTTGTAACGAAACTAGACAAGGAAAATTTATTGTTTTTCCGTCTGAGGCTGGGTTTGGTAAATCAATTCTTACTAATTATATAATTGCAGAATATATTAAAAACCAGGGTGAGAGAAGATTTTTGATTGTAAAAAAGTTTAAAGAAGATGTCAATTATTGCGTTAAATACATTAATGAAGAATGTGGATCTGAAACTGCTGTTGGTATAACTAGTGATAATTGGGCTGAATATCAAGATAATTTGTCAGATATAAGTGAGTATCAAGTAGTAGTAATAACTCATAAAAGATATAACAACTTGAGCTCCGATGACCACCTAAGAAATTTTTTTGAGGATAATAGACATACCTTAATTATTGATGAGCAAGTTCAGACACCAATATGTTCATTCTCAACTGAAATATATAATTATGCTCTTAAACTACTCCCTCATCAGCTCCATAAAAGCTTCATCGATATTTGTGAAGGGTTATTTAATGAAATTACTATCCAATCTGCAAAGCCAAGTATTAACAATAGCATAATTAAGTGCAACCCAACTATTAAAAATGTAAATATTATTAGGCAATTTGAATCCGAGTTAGGAGCAAATTGGGAAAGTATAGAACCCCAAAAAAGAAATCAATTAAAAGATATTATTAATTCAATAAAAACTCTTTATTCCTCAGATTGTCTTTATAATAACGGGACCATCAGCTGCCTGGATAATAAGGTTACGTTATGGGGACTCCATAATAATATTATTCTCGACGCTAATGGGGAAATTGATAAAAGGTATGAATGTAGCCCCATAATAAATATTTATTCTCAACCCAAATTAATTGACCATTCAAGAGATATAATTTATCATATTAATTTCAATACAAGTAAAACTAGTATACGTAATAGTGCAAACTATCACGAAGAAATTTGTAAGGAAATAATGAACAGGAAAAGAGAAGGAGACAAAACCTTAATAGTTGTTCATAAAGAATTTGAAGATGAATTAATTTCATCCCTCAAAAAAGTTGGTTTTACAAATATTTCAATAAATAATGAATATAACCAGGAAGAGATTGCTGTTGCCCATTTTGGAAATATTATTGGCCAGAATATTTGGAGGGATTTTAATCAAGTGTGGGTAGTGGCCAACCCATTATACCCTATGGAGACATATGTACTAAACTGGGCATTTTTTTCAAATCAGCAAATTACCAATGATAATATTGAAATGTACCGTTCTAGAGGAAAGTATGCCTTTAGGGATGAAACTTTTGAGAAAATTAAATTTGGTTGCATCGTCAGCGAAATATATCAAGCGATAAAACGGATTAATAGAGATGGTAGACACCGAGCAGAAATATTTGTTGTGAACAGCGATCCTGAAGTGATCGAAGAATTGAGAAATCAACTTAAGGGAATTAAGTTTGGGGGGAGTATAGAATTGAATATTAGTACAAGAGATAATGCCAAAAAGGGTAAAAAGAGCAAGGGTGAACAATTAGCAGATTTATTAAGAAAATTAGAACCTGGCACCTATACTAAAAGTGACATTTGTCAAATGAAAGGGTGGAAAGATAATGGAAACTTTTCGAAATTGCTTAAAAATAAAGAGATAATTAGCATGATTAATGCAGAAATGATTAAAGTACACCACAAGACTATAGAAAAGGTTTTTTGAACGCAATAAGAAACATTGCTGAGTTAAAGTCGTAAATTTATCCATATATAAATATCAGGAATACTGCTTTAGGAAATATATTTTATATTGCTAAGTATAGATTATATATACAAAATAAATAGAAAAAATTGGTAAGTATGGATTTATATATAGAAATATAGATTATATATAGAAAAAAGAAAAATATTATTAAGAAGATACCTAAATATATTATAGCTTATCTAGGTATAACTATATAATAAATAAATCATGTCAAGATTTAACTATACGTCAAGTTTTAACTATGTTAAGAAAAGGACTTACTAATCTTATGTTAAATTAATTAGATATTATTATATTCCTTTGAGATTATTTTATTTTTAATTATAACAATATATTATTACTGAATATATATTTATATAAAAATAATACTATCGTATTGCGGTGCTAGTTGGATTGGAGTTATAGATTTAATCCTGGTTTTTGCATTAGAAACCATTTGCAAAATTAAGCCCTTATATACTAGCTTTTGTAGCATATATAATGAGGGCTTCACCTATACTACAAGAGTCGTCCCCAAAAAAATTTATAAAATGAAATGAACCACTTTTATTATGCATTAAAAGTCCCCATTATTTAAGGGTTCGGAATTTTACAAATAGACATTCATAGTATATCTAATTAAGTGGATAGTTTATCAACTGTAGTACCTTCCGCTTTGATAAGTACTTCGCAAATAGAGAAAGGTGAATTCAAGTTATCAAAGGGTACGTGGGCAAAAAATTATTTCGATTTCTAAGCTTAAAGGAGGAAATTTATGGTTGAAACAGATTTTTTTAGAAAAAGTGAACAGTGGCGTCCTCTAAGTCCTGAAAAAGCTTTTGAAAATCGAACGCTCTCTGTTCAATCTTTGTGCGGCTCATGTTGACGGGGCAGTTATAAATAGTAAGGTGGCTGTAATTTCGTATATTAGGCAAGTCTAATATGGCAAACTACCCGTTTTTATACTCTGCATCATATTTTGCCGTCCCGTCGAAAATAACTGTTTTTAAGCCGCCCAATTTAGCAAATTTAATGTATTCTGTAGTAATAGCTTGAGCTTCCAAACCAATTTTTGTTTTCTCTGCACGGAGAATGAAATGGGTTCGTAAAATCCAGATCGTTTAATAAGGTGTTAAGTTTTCTTAAGTGCTCCATAAGGCACTGTGCTTAATCATAGAGTTCCGATCCTTCTTGTATACTTCGTATAACTTCATATACTTTTCTTACATCATTTCTCGTTATGGGCCTGTTAATAGCCAGTGGCGGCTTTTCGTCAATGAGTTGTGCTCAATACCTTCCTCATCGTGGAATGTCAAAAAATCCTAAATCCCCTTTTTTCTGGAATTTCGTTATCATTTTAGAACATTGCGGGGCTTAAACTCAAATTTTACTCCCTCTTCATGTTTAAATTTTTTTAAAAAATAGATTTTGTAAATAAGAAGTAAATAAGAATTAGGAAAAGAAAATAAAAAAGCAACTATCTTTGCCGATAGTTGCGTAGAAAATTTTCCCTCTTTGGTTTTATTTTATTATTTTTATATAAAACATTATTAATCAGTTTCTCAATGTATTTCGGGTCATCTTTCTGGAACAGCACATTGCAGCTCTCTAACTGTTCCCTGGTAACAGTCCCTCGCCAGCTACTCTGGATCTCAGAAAAACGCGTTGGTGTTACAATAAAGGAATTAAGTACAACATCAGGATTGGCCATACGCACTTCTATGTCCTTGATCGTCTTATAAAACTGTATCTTTGGATTCTCTTCCCCTCCTGCAATATTCCTTATACCTTTCGGATCGATAAAAGTGATGTACTGTTTTTTACCTTCAATTATCCACATGATAAAGTCAGGATAGAAATTGCCTGCTTCGAAGAAACCTATGCCGATTTTTGCCTTATTCCGTAAAAGGTAAAGCTCTTTGTCAGCAAAAAAGGCTTTATTCCTCTCATAATAGGTCTTTAAGTCCTTGACAAACTGCCGTTCCCCCTCATTAAGCTGGACAGGGCTTACAACTATCTGGGTTTCTCCCCCTGCTATATAAATCAGCGGCGCATACAGGTGTCTTTCAAAATTAAACGGTTTAAAGGAAGCATGGGCGTAATTTTTAAAATCCAGACCTTCAAGAGTCCCTTCGTCTTTTGCCTTCTTTAAGTCATTTACCAAATCTTCCAACCTTGCCTTGACCGTCTCCTGGTTTCCGTCATCATAAACCGTAATATTATATTCCTTTACGATATTCTTGTCTTCTTCTTTCAGGGGTCGATATTCAAGGGTGGGAAGCTCATAAGCCTGTTTCTTGTAATAATAAAAGGCTTCGCAGTATTTTTTTAACAATGCTGTGGTGATTTCCTGGAAACGGAAATAATTCCGATAATCTTTGATCTCAAGGTCTTCTTCAGGTATCAAGAGCTCATACCAGCAAGGATTCAACATCAACTTCTTTAAGACCTGTTTTGGGATGCTGAGGTTATACCATGACTTTTCATTTTTGAACCTTTCCAATTCAAAATACACTTTGTCAAAGTCTACAAATGCAAGATGTTCTGGCTTTAGGGTGTCCTTATGAATCAACGCAGTATCAAGTGCTCCAGACCTTTCATCACTGGAAATCACTTGTAGCTTCGGGTAGCAATCGATGATTATTTTTCGCAAACCTGGGCATGTATGGGGCAAATCAAGTACTGGCCTTGGGCCTTTGCGTTTGAAGTCCTGCCCCTCTTTGAGCTTTAGGGTTTTCAAAGCATTAAACTTATCTGCCTTAATATTCAAAACTACAGGCAGAATATAGGGAACCTTGTTCTCCGCATCGGGCATACCTTCCTCTTTAAGGTATTCCTTGAACTGCTGCATATAGTCTGCCCTGACGCCGAAAATGTTGAGTGTTTCAACTGCAGCAATAACCCTTTTAAACTTTCGAGGCAGAAGGCTTGCAGGGATATCCTCCACCCTGTTGCTCCGCTTCAGGCAAAATTCATAGCCTTTGAGCCTCACGCCGCGTCCGAAAAGCTGGATAACCTCGGAGCCCTCGTTTTTGCCCATGTTCATCAGCCCCATGGTGCTGACGCGCCAACTGCTCCAGCCCTCGGTAAATTTCTTTGAACCGATCAGTACATTGATGATAGAGCCCTCTTCATTAATCTTGTGGAATAAAGACTGGGAAAAATCACGCTTTTCTGTAGAAAGCCCAAGGTCTTCGCAAAGTTTGATCAGTTTGCTGTCATCGCCGACATTAATGCACCCGAAGTAATCTTCGGCATCACCAGCCTTTAGCCCGATTTCGCCGTCTGTCCCTTTGAGGCTTTCGATGTGCAGCCCAGCCCCAGGTACGGCTCCATTGAAGATGAGCTTGAGCATGTCCATATAGACCATGTCTGCCGACATACCCTTACCTTTGATATAAAAGAAACTGTCTCTGAAAATCTCCCTGTTTTTGCTGTCCAAAAGGCCAGGCTTGCCGCTAAGTAACCTGTCAATGTTATCTACAGTTTTATTCCTTTCATTCTTGATAAAGTCAGCGAAAAAAAGGAGTATGTCCGCTACATCAGACACTTTCCTTTTGTTTTTCGTCCTGACAGCATTGACAGTACCACCCACAAAGATTAAGAGCGGCTTTTCAATGAGGAACGGTGCGAGCATCTTCCTGTTTTCTGTATACATTTTGAGCTGCTGGTAAAACACCATCAGGCACGCCGTAAGGTAAAGTTCGCGCCTATCCTTATCGCTGTCATCGGCAAGGTTCAGGATGGTATAATCCTTTCCGTAGCCGTCACCGTGAAAATATCTGTAAGAATAGTCAAAAATGATGCACTTTGCATATTCCTGGGTAAGTTTCGGATCGTTTTTGACAGCCTGACCGAAGGTAGCGGAATACTCAAAGGAAAATCCCTTTTCACACAAGGTATCCCTTTTCTGTTTCCAGTCCTTGCCACTGCTTCCCCTGTGGCCTTCGTCCACCAGAACAAGGTTATTGCGTTCAAAGGATTCGACAGCAACGGTCTTTCCCTTGGCTTTATCTTTTAGTTTATGGATGTCTATGATTTCTATTTTTCTGTCATCTCCTGCGTTTTTATCAAACAGCTCCGCTTTCAGTCCTGAAAGCTCCAGCTCCCGAAGGTGCTGCCTGGACAACCCTTCGTTGGGAGTAAGAAGGATTATCCTGTTTATCTCTCTTTCCCTGCCGTGCGCCTTTAAATAGTACATGTACTGGAGAATATTTACGTGCATAATCAGGGTCTTACCTGATCCTGTAGCGTTCCAAAAAGCTATTTTATTAAGGTTTGAAGGTTTGTATTCCTCGATCTTATCGGCAGTTTCTTTATCGCTGTTAAAAATCCTTACATATTCATTTAATTCTTCCAGAAGCTTTTCGCTGTCTGTAAAATACCTGTCAAGGTAGATTTCGGAAAACAGCAAAGACAGGTACTGAAAATATTTCCACCTTATAGGCTGCTGCCGCTTTTCGGATATGCGCAGGGTATGGCGGACGATGTTTTCGTCATACGAGAGCAGCTTACCAGGCGGAATGGCACATTTGCCTGCAAATTTATCCAAAAGTACTCGGCAATAATAGGTATTATTGTTCTCATCATAACCTTCGTCCTCCTTCTGTTTCAAATCCTGCGCAAGATCCTCGAAGGACTCTACTCCGAAGAGTTTTAGCATGTACTGGTTCAGCACTAATTTTTTGTAGAATTTTAAGGAGGGAGCCTTTTTCTTTTTTGTCTGTTTTCTTGCTGCCATTTACCCACCCCCTTAAAGATCCTGCACATCAAACATCAGGCGTTTGAATTCTTCCTCGATAAGTAACACTTTCCAGCGTTCGCCTTCCTGCTTCATGTTTTGCAGGTTGTTGTCGCCGTTTACGTAAATGCGGTCATATTCAAAGTCTTGTGTGCTGTACTTTTTCTTTTTGAAATATACATCCAAGGCAGCATTGTCCTTGGCAATGTCACCAGTCAATGTGCGCCAGATAATCAGCACCTTGTCTCCCGACAGTGTATAACCTTCCACTTCCTTAAAAGTATACTCGCCTTTTCCGTCTTTGGCGGGTATAAGCCTTACCGCTCCAGGTATTTCGCTTGTTTCGTCAGGCTCAGTGTTAAAGCTTGCTTTAGCGTCAATCCTTGTTACCACCAGCCCTAAAAGATAGTTGAAAGTTTCCACCAGATCAACAACAGTCTCCTTTGTTTCCAGGCCATTTGCAATTTTCATTTTGTAGCCAAAGGGGTTGGCAAACTGGTCGATATTGAGGAGCGACATACTGCCCTCTGTCTCTTTGTCCAGCATATATGAAAGAATGTACTGCTCCCTTATGTCAGCAAACTGTTCCAGCACCATCTGCTGTTCTTCGCTTCTTCTGATTTCCAGGTTGTTCAAAGCATCCTCGTAAGACTCCAGCTTCATGTATTTGAACATATGGCTTATCCCTTCACGGGATACGGGCTTGCCGTCCTTCCAGTCCTTAGAGTATATGACCTTCTGTATCCTCGGCTTCAAAACAGTATCAAAGTATTCACCCATTTCCACAAGGATGTACTTGCGGCTGCCGCCGTCTTTTCGGTTGAGGTTTATCACAGCATGGGCGGTGGTGCCAGAACCTGCGAAATAATCGAGAATTATTGATTCTTCTTCTGAAATAAGGAATAAAGCATCATATACTGTGTAATATGATTTTGGGTAACTAAAATGATTTCCTAATCCAAATATATTCCTCAAAAGCATTATTCCATGACTTGAAGCATCATATTTTGAGTCAGCCCATATCGTCTTGGGTTTTTTCCCTGCTCCTTCTAATCTTCTTTTCTTAAATATCTTGTAACCTTGTCCATCTTTTTTTACAACCAGCTCAGTTTTACATTTTTTTAAAAATGTTTCCTTTCCCCACCGCCAAGTTTTTTCCTCTCCCTTAGAATTTATCGGAAGTAACTCTATCCAGCCATCTTTTCTATCTAAAGATAGTTCATCAGATTCTGGATTATATAATGGACCCAAGATTTTGGACACGAAATCAGGGGGTCTTAAGATACAAATGT
>JACDNZ010000029.1 GCA_017656345.1 Thermosipho sp. (in: thermotogales)
AGAAAGGAACTTTAATAGGATCTGTGTCTTTTGCTGCGATGTCTTTTCTTGATGCGAGAACTCCTGCTCTTTCAACAAATATTTCCTGTCCCCTTGTTACGAGGAATTTCAATACTTCCCATGCTTCATTTTTATGTGGTGTATTTCTGTTAATTGACCAGGAAACTGTGTAGACCATTGTAACCTTTTTGATAAGGCTTGGCATTTCAACAACACCGATCTTTTTGAAAACATCAGGATAGGAACCTTTTAAAAATCCTATTGTCCATGGTCCTGTCATAGCCATTGCAACTTTTTCTTTTCCAAGAGCTTCACCAATCCATCCAGCTCCAACTTCCTGTGGTTCAACAGCTACTTTGTACTTGGTTACCATGTCGATGTAGAATTTTAAACCAAATCTTGAAGCAGGAGTATCGAGTGCAGTATCTAAATGTTCGTCAACAAGTGCCCCACCTGCACCAAGTATGAAAGGAATAACTCTGTTGAAATCTGCAGCTAAAACTAAAGGAGTTTCAAATCCTTTTCTTTTTAGTTGAAGGGCTTTGTCAAGAAGGTCGAACCAGGTATCTTCACTTGTTGGATATGGCACACCATATTTATCAAATATTTCTTTGTTGAAGAAAAGTGCAAGAGTGGAGAAGTCTTTTGCAATACCGTATACTCTTCCGTTATATTTAAATGCATTAACTAGTGGTTCAAAGTATGCATTTAAATCAAAGTTGTCTTTTTTAATGAAAAGGTCTAAAGGTAGTAATACATTTTTTCCAGCAAGTTCTTCAAAGAAGTATACATCAACGTAGAAAATATCTGGAGCTGTTCCTGCTGAAATCCTTGTTTTGAGAGTTTCAAGATAATTTCCAGGAATTGGTTCCCAGTCTACTTGTATATCCTTGTGTGTGGCATTAAATTCATCAACTGCAGCTTTTATAGCAGCTTCTTCATCTGGATTACCAGGCCAACCAGAAATGGTTATAGTTGTTACAGAAAATGCTAAAGAAACCATCAAAACAGTTAAAACTACCAAAAATACCTTTTTCATACTAACACCCTCCTTTTTGAAAGTGAAATCGATTACATTTTTTTAAAATAAAAAAGTAAAAGAATTATTTTCGGAATTTTAAAGTGCTTTCTCTTACGGAAACCTCGACAGGTAATAACATACTTGCTACTTTTTCTTTGTTTATTAATTTATGTAACATCTTAGCAGCGTTGAATCCGACGTCAAATATATTTTGATTAATTGAAGTTATTCCAAGTATTTTTGATGAAGGTAAATCATCAAATCCTATTAAAGGTTTTTCTATTCCTGATTCTTTCATGTAATTAAAAACACCGTATGCCATTAAATCTGAAGCGCAAAAAATTCCATCATATTTTTCAAGTTTTACACTTTTTGCGATTCTATAACCTGATTCTTTTGAAAAATCCCCGTATTTTATTTCCAGTTCAACTCCTAATTCATTTTTTGCTTTTAACACACCAGAAAGTCTTTGCTCGGTTACAACAGGTCCTTTGTTTCCACTGATATACAGAATTTTTTTACAACCTATTTCAAATAAATGCTTGATACCTAAATACCCTCCTTGGTTGTTATCCGGGTCAATGTAGATAAAGTTGTTCTTTTTATTTCTACCTATAACAACATATGGAAAGTTTATGGAATTTAAATATTCAATTCTTTCATCGTTTTCTCTTAAGTCAGTGATAATAAAGCCGCTTACAAGTTTGCTTTTAATAAGTTTTTTATAGTGTGATAAACCGGATTTTTTATCGCATGAATCAAGAACGAGTTTTAAATCGTGGTGAAAAAGATATTCAAGTACGCCACTCAAAAAGGGGTGTGTGTATGAATCTTCAGTAGATAGTGAGTTTCTGATTAATAAGATTCCAATGAAATTTGATTGCCTTTTTCTAAGGCTTTTTGCAAAATGATCAGGCTCGTATTTATATTCTTCAATTATTTTTAATATTTTTTCTCTTGTTTCAGGTTTAACTTTTGGTGAGTTGTTGATTACCCTGGATACAGTTGCAACAGAAACACCTGCAAGTTTCGCTATGTCTTTTATTTTCAAAGAGTTCCCTCCTCATGTGTAATCGATTACATTCAAATATTATCAAAAAATTATTTGAGAAAGAAATTTAATTTTTTAATATTAATTTGAATTGTATAGATTCTCATGAGATTAATTAAAAAATTCTAAAGTTTGTTAAAAATTTCGTGGTTTTGAAAAAACTAGTTTTAAGTATTTTATCAACAGGGTGACTAAATTGAGTTTAATTTGATCAATATACTGACTAAATATGGCCCAATTTGGTCAGCAGGCTGACTATATGTTGTAATATGGAATATTGGTAACAAAAAAACACTGTATTTAAAAAGGATAATGTAATTGCTCTTCCGATTGAGTTGTTTTTGTTGTTTGAATAAATTGATTTTAAAATTATTTTCTTGCGTTAATTGTTTAAACATTAATGTTTTATAGAACGGTCTTAATAATTAAAAAAATTCCCCCAAGGGTTAACCTTGAGGGATAAAAGAAAGTATTTTATATTAAATATTGGTTTTAATAAACCGAAAGATCACAATAAGTGGTCCATTGTAAATCGTTTACGATATATGGGTTATGTGGATCTGAGATGTTTATTATAATAACTCCGTTGTAAGAATCAGCGATGTAAGCGTAATTATTATTTATAGAAATATTTACTGCCCGGGTATTTGTTGGATTTGCTGAATTTCCTACATTTAATATTACAAATCCTCTTCATTATTAAAACAGCAAAATAATTATAACAAATTATTAAATTGTAAGTCAAGGAAATATAACTCAATTTTTAAAAAATATTTAAAGATTTTCAGTTGATAGGTTTTTAAGTCAAAAGGCTCTACCGGGATAATTTTTAAATAGCTAAAACAAAGAATAAGTTGATTTAAAAAAATACTTTTCAAATAGCTATTTTAATTCTTTTTCGTGGATGAAATTTTAAATATTTTACGTCTAATAAATTTTGTAACCTGGGTAGAGAAATTAAATTTTATTTTTTATTTTATAAATTAGTATATAAATTTTTCATTAAAATAATTTTTGATTAATAAAATTGAAAAATTTTTGATATAATATACATGATTTATCATACAATATGGGGAGATGAGGGGTATGAAGCTAAGCAAAACAGTTTTTTTGGTGGTTACTTTGTTGTTTGTAGTTTTTTTTATAGTTTCTTGTACAAGTGTTCCCACAGAATTAAATACAAGTAATATAGTAATAGCAACTGGGCCAGAAGGAGTGTTAATATTTGATATAAGTGATCCTTCAAATCCAGAGTTGATAAGTTATTTAGATGAATATGCTGGAGCAATGGGAATATATGTAATTGGTGATTATGCGTATATAGCAAATAGTTTGAATGGGCTGGTGATATTAAACATAAGTGATCCAGCAGTTTCACAGGAAATAGGTAGCTTTGATACTCTAGGAAATGCTGTGAATGTAGATGTTTCGGGAAATTATGCGTATATTGCTGATGGAATTGATGGTTTGATTATAGTAGATATAAGTGATCCAGCAAATCCCCAGGAAGTTGGTAGTTTTGATACAGTAGGATATGCAAAAAGTGTATATATATCAGGAAGTTATGCGTATGTTGCAGATGGAACCAATGGTCTGGTAATAATAGATATAACTGATCCAGCAAGTCCACATCAGGTAGGTTATTTTGATACAGCAGAGTATGCAGAAAAGGTATATGTATCTGGAAGCTTTGCATATGTTGCAGACGGTTGGGATGGTCTTGTAATATTAGATACAAGTGATCCGACAAATCCACAACAAATAGGACAATTTGATACCAATGGATATACAGAAGGGATATACATATCTGGGAACTATGCGTATTTAGCAGATGATTATAATGGGTTAGTGATACTGGATATAACTGATCCAGCAAGCCCTCAGGAAGTAAGTCGTTTTGATACTTTAGGATATGTTTCAAGTGTATATTTATTTGAAAATTATGCATATATAGCGGATAATTACAACGGATTGAGAGTGGTAGACATAAGCGATCCAGCAAATCCGCAAGAAATAACTCATTTTGATACGGGAGGATATTCAGTAAATGTACATGTTTCAGGAAACTATGCATATGTTGCAGATGGAAATAATGGTTTAGTAATAGTGGATGTAAGTGATCCAGAAAATCCACAGAAAATAAACTTTTTTGATGTTGAGGGTTATACAAGAGATGTATATATTTCAGGAAGTAAAGCATATGTTGCGGATAGTTATAATGGTCTGGTGATATTAGATATTGACACACCAACTAATCCACAGCAAATAGGTTTCTCCAATGCTGTTGAATATGCTGTGAGTGTATTTGTATCCAGAGATTATGCGTGTGTTTTAGATGGTTGGGAAGGTTTTGTATTGTTAGACATAACTAACCCAGCAAGTCCACAGGAAATAGGATCGTTTAATACAGCAGGATATGCAAGGTATGCATATATCTCAGGAAGTTATGTATATGTTGCCGATGGGGGCAATGGCCTGGTAATAATGGACATAAGTAATCCAGCAACTCCACAAGAAGTAGGTCATTTTGATACCTCTGGATATTCGATGAATGTCTACGTGTCCGGAAATTATGCATATGTAGCAGATAGCTATAATGGTCTGGTAATATTAGATATAAGCGATCCAGCAAGTCCACAACAAGTAGGACATTATGATACTTTTGGAAGTGCAGCAAGTGTACATATATCTGAAGATTATGCGTATATAGCAGATGATTATAATGGTCTGGTAATACTGGATATAACCGATCCAGCAAATCCACAACAGGTAGGTCATTTTGATACCAATAGCTATGCAAGAGATGTATATATATCTGGAAATTATGCATATGTTGCAGATGGGGATAATGGTTTAGTGATAATAGATATAAGCGATCCAACAAATCCGACGTTGGTGTCTGATATGCTCTGGTTATCACTTTGGAATATAACTGGATATTAAAACGGTTTATTGTTTTTCGATATTGAGAAAAATTAAATTGTATTGAAAAAATGTGTGTGTGTCAAGGGGCGATAGTAGAATGTGTGTAAAAAAAATCCCCACCTGGTGGTGGGGATATTATTTAAAACAAGGTGGGCTGGTCTGTTTCATCTAAATGGTCGAGTATGTGAAGTTTTTTCATTGTTTCTATATGTGCTTTACTTAGTTTTGTTCTTTTCTTGAGGTCTTCAATTGAAGTAAATGGTTTTTCTTTTCTTGCTTCTATAATAGAATATGCAACGTTTAAACCTACACCTGGTATTCTATTTAATGGTATTCGAAGTCTTCCTTCTTCAATTATAAATCTTCTGTAATCACTTTTCATGATATCTGGTGGCAGGAATGAAAATCCTCTAAGATACATTTCAAGTATTGCTTCAAGTACTTTTTCTTCATTTCTTTCTTTTACATCCTTTTTAATATTAGCTGAGAGTTCCATAAGTCTTTTTTTAATATATTTTGGTCCTTTTAAAATTGTGTCAATAGGAAATTCACCTCCTTTAATTGAGAAGAATGCAGCGTAATATGCAAGTGGATAGTGGACTTTAAAGTATGCTATTCTAAATGCCATACTTACGTATGCAACAGCATGTGCTTTTGGGAAAAGATATTTAATTTTTTTACAGGATTCTATAAACCAGGCGGGAACATTTTTTTCTTTCATTAAGTTTTCTTCCTCTTCGGAAAGTCCTTTTCCTTTTCTTACTTTTTCCATTATTTTAAATGCAACAGATTCCTCTACCCCATGTTGAATAAGATAAATCATAATATCATCACGACAGGAAATAACCTCAGAAAGGTTTGCTTTTCCTGACCTTATTATTTCCTGTGCGTTATTAAGCCAGACATCCGTTCCATGTGAAAGTCCTGAAATTCTAACAAGTTCAGCAAATGATTTTGGCCTGGTTTCTTTTAACATTTCCTGAACAAAATTTGTTCCAAATTCAGGTATACCAATAGTTCCAACGTTAGTCCCAAGGTCTATTGCTTTAATTTTTAATGGTCTGAGTGATGAAAAGATTTCAAGGGTTTCTTTGTCATCCATTGGAACTGTGGTTGGATCGACTCCTGTATATTCATACAGTAGTTTTAACATTGTGGGGTCATCGTGCCCCAGTGCATCGAGTTTTACAAGGTCATCGTGAATAGATTCGTATGCAAAGTGTGTGGTACACATATCAGAATCTTTTTTGTTAGCGGGAAATTGAATAGGTGTAAAATCATATACAGTCATATTTTTGGGAACAATCATCAATCCACCAGGATGTTGTCCTGTGGTTCTTTTTACACCGGTTACCATACTTGCAAGTCTGATTTTTTCGGCACTATTCATCTTTTCACCGGTAACTTCAATATAGCTTTTTACATATCCAATAGCACTCCTATCTGCTATTGTACTGATTGTACCTGCTCTATATACATGGTCTTTTCCAAAGAGTTCTACAATATAGCTGTGTGCTTTATCCTGATATTCACCGGAAAAGTTCAGGTCTATATCAGGTACCTTATCTCCTTTGAATCCCATAAATGTTTCAAATGGTATATCCTGTCCTGTTTTATTTAGCTTTGTTCCACACTTTGGACATATTTTGTCGGGAAGGTCGTATCCTGAACCAACCTCATTAGAAAATTCAACGTATTTACACCTTGGACATAGATAATGAGGTGGAAGTGGATTAACTTCTGTTATACCCATTAGGTATGCAACGAATGATGACCCAACAGAACCACGTGAACCAACTACATATCCATCTTCATTTGCTTTTTTGACTATGAGGTGGGCAATTTCGTACAGTACAGAATATCCATTTTCAATTATACTTTTAAGTTCTTTATCAAGTCTTTTTTGAATAAGCTGTGGTAAGGGGTCTCCGTATAATTCTTTTGCTTTTTGTATGGAAAGGTTTTTAACCTTTTCATCAGAACCTTCAATTACAGGTGGATGAAGTTTCTTTTTAACAGGTACAACTTCATCTATTAAATCTGCTATTTTATTTGGATTGTCTATTACAATTTCTTTTGCTATATTTTCATCTTCAAATATTTCCATGGCTGCTTCAATCATTTCACTGGTTGTTCTAAGGTAATATCTTGCATTTTTATCTCTTAAATCTTCGTCATTTGGATTACTATTTTCCTTTGGTGCAAGAAGAACATGTCTTGCCTTTATATCTTCAGGTTCAATAAAATGTGCATTACTTACCATTACAACTGGAATATTAAGTTTTTTTGCAAGAGAATAAAGCCTCTTAAATATTTCTTTTGCCTGCTCTTTTTCAACTGTTGAAATAGTATCAAGGGGGAATATTTCAACATAGTCATAGTCTTTCAAAAGTTCAATTATTTCCTCATCTGTTGCAGCACCTGTTAACATATTAAATATTTCCCCGTTTTCACAACCAGTACCAAAAAGAAGCCCATCTTTATATGTTTTTAAAATACTTTTTGGAACATACGGTACATATTTAAAATATTTTATATGAGCATCTGATACAAGTTTGTATAAATTTTTAAGTCCATCTTTGTTTTTAACCAGAATGGTTAAATGATTAAAAACCCTTTTTGTTCTTATACTTGATGCAGAAATTTTTGATTTTAGATTATTTATCTGCGCAAGGGTTTTAATTCCCTGCTTTTTGACGATATTGATTAATTTATCGAATACTTCTGCAGTTACAGCAGCATCTTCATATGCTCTATGGTGTTCAAATGGACCAACTCCAAAGTATTCCACAAGCTTACTGAGTCCATATGATTTTATTTTGTGCTTTAATACTGCTTTTGAAAGTCTAAGTGTATCAATATATGTAAAGTTAAATTCTTTGCCATATAGTTTTCTTGTAATTTCTCTTATAAAGCCAAAGTCAAAATCTGCATTGTGTGCAACAAGTACTGTGTCTTTTATAAATTCAAAAAATTCAGGAAGAACTTTATCAATTGGTCTTGCATCTTTTACCATATCATCTGTTATACCTGTCAGGTTCTGGGTAAAGGTGTTTATACTCTTTGTTGGTTTTACAAAAGTTTGATATGTATCAATAACTTTACCATCTTTGTACTTTACAGCACCGATTTCTATAATTTCATCGAATTTTGCATTTGTACCGGTTGTTTCAAGGTCAAATACGGTATAAGTAACATCCTCTATGTTTTTATCATCAAAAATATTTTTTACTATATCTCCTTCTTCACTTAAAAAATACATTTCACTGCCAAAAATTGGCTTTATACCATTTGAAACTGCTGCTTCATACAGGTATGGAATTGCCTGAACATTTCCATGGTCTGTTATAGCTACAGCTTTCCAGCCCCATTCTTTTGCTTTTTTTACGTATTCTTTTATGTCAATTATTGCGTCTAAATCACTCATTTTTGAGTGAGCGTGTAGTTCAACTCTTTTCTCTTCTGAGTCATCATATCTTTCAAGTGGTTGAGGGTCTTCAAATACATCTTTAATGGAGAAGTAAAATTCTCCATTTTTATCAGTGGCTACTGACCCTTTAAAGTAATACCATTTACCTTCTTCGATTTTATCTGCATATTCCAGGGCTTTATCAAATATTTTTCCCAGGAAAGATTCTTTTCTATCGGTTATATATACGGTAAGTACCGGGGTACCATATTCAGATAATTCTACTTTAAATACTTTACCTCTAAGTAAAGTATTTCTGGCACTTAAATTTAGATTGGATGGAAAATAATACTTTTTGTTTTTATTTTCAAGTTTTTTTAAATTATTATTATCTTCATTATTTACTTTAAAAACCATTTGAGGAGTTTCAGGAATTTCATCGATGATTTCAATTTTTACAGTTTTATTTGTTATTTTTTCTACGTACTTTATCTTTTTTTCAATTTTACTTGCAGCAAACTCGCTGAAAGTTTTTACAAGTATATTATCGTCAAAGACTTCAATGTCTTTGACATATGGAGCATTTCCATTGAAAATATTGAGTATCTCTTCTTTTGAGATATTTTCTGATTTAAGTTTTATTGATACACTTACTCCGAAAAATATTTTCAACTTTTCTTCAAGTTTTTTAATGGAAACATCATCGTTAAAGGAAGTTAAATGAAAGGTGAGGTGTTTATTTTCAGGGTCATAAACAATTTCATTTATTTCACCTGAAAGTTCTATATTGAAATACTCTGAAACTTTTGAAATTGGTAGATTAAGATTTGAGAAACGATATTTCATCCAATGCCTCCTTTAAAATCCTTTTTCAACCGCGTAACACCATGCTACTGCAAGAGCATCTGCCGCGTCATCTGGTTTTGGTATATCATCTAGTTTAAGAAGAATCTTCATCATCTTTTGAACCTGTTTTTTATCAGCTCTACCATATCCGGTTACATTATTTTTCACCTGATATGGTGTAAATTCTTTTAGTGGAATATTTCTTTGCGAGATTGCAAGAAGGATAACTCCTCTTGCTTCTCCAACTCTGATAGCTGTTTTTACGTTGTTGTAGAAAAAGAGGCTTTCAATTGCACAAACGTCAGGGGAATACTTATCGATTAGATTTAAAAACTCGGTATAGATATAACTGAGTCGGTCTTTCATATCAACATCTTTACCTGTAGTTATTACCCCATGTGTTATATGCCTTATTTTGTTTCCATTCTTTTCAAGGATACCATATCCAAGGATTCCGTACCCGGGGTCCACACCAATTATTATCATGTTATTTCCTCCACGAATTATATTATACAACCTGATTATTACCTTGCATTTAAGGAGGGGTAATAAAAGCTAAAAAGTTAGACCTTGACGGTGAAAATATAGATAACAAGTGTAATTATAACAGCTATACTTGCAGATAACAACATGAACATGATGTTGTTTCCAAATATAGCAGAATATCCACTTGTTAAAAAGCTACCAATTGCCCATGAAAATCCCATGGAAATAGATGAGGCGAGAGCTTTATTATTGGGAAGAAGTTTTTGCGCTGTTACTATATTAGAGGACATTGTAAAAAAGCTAAATCCATCAAATAAGATAAATGAAATGATTTTAAACGTTAAACCTGGAATAAAGACGAATAAAAGCCCGAAAATTCCCATTCCAAGAAAACCAATTGAATTGGTTATTTTGGAATTTGTTTTTTCAAGTACAACAGTTCCAAGATAATTTGTAAACACTCCAAGAATCATACCTGCTGTTAGTACTGAACCACCTATAACCAGGGAATTTCCAGCTTCATTCATGTATATTGGAATGTAGGTGTGGAAAATATTCATTGAAAAACTTCTTGTCATAACTATCAGGAAAATCGGGAAGAGTTTTAATATATCAACTTTTAGTGAAAGTTTTTTTGTAGGTATTACTTCTTTTCTATATGAAATAAGGTTCTTTGAAGAAAGAAGAATAAGAAGAGCAACGATAATTGTTATATAGTAAAGTTTTTCAATTCCTACAAGCTTTTGATATGCAGTAATAAATATTGGTGCAACACCTGCACCAAGAGTGCCGGCAACAGAAAACATTGCAATGTGTTTCCCTTTTTGGCTTTTTCCTGCAAATCCAGCTGTTACAGGGTGAAACGCAGAATTTAAAATTCTAACGATTACAACGAGGGCTATAAAGATAATAAACGAATTAACAAAACCAAGGAAAGTAATAAAGAAGATTTCTAAAAGAACAATTGAGGTTATGTATAACCCATCCCTGCTTTTTTTATCAAAATAAGCGCCAAATAAAACCTGAAATAAGGAGGTTAAACCTCCAATTAGTGCAATAGAACTTGCAAAAGTTCTATTGTCTATATTGAATTTATCAATAAAGTATGGTGCAAGTGGTTTTACAAAAGCATTGAAAAAATCAGCAATAAAGTGAAAAACAGGGGCTATTAATTCCACTTTTACACCTACCTTTCTCTTTCATACATTATACCAATATATACAAAATATGTCTATATATTTCGCAAAGCTAATAAAATTTTAACATGAAAAATGAAAAATAAAAAATGGCCGGGCGACCCGGCCATTATTTTTAAACATTCTTAGCTATTTTCATTCATATTCCCCGTGTACTTTTCTAAAACAACTTGTATTTTTATCATCTATTGATATAAAATCTGTAGCAAGTGGTGTAAAAGGATTATCTGTGCAATATGGTGGTTTTCTGTTGTATTTTAAAATAGAAATCAGTTTATACTTAATGAAAAAAAGAATGAAGTCTTTTTTTACCCCTCTACCGTCGAATTTTTCAATTCCTACAAGAAGAATATACCACACTGTTTGCTCCAAATCTTCGTACGAGTATACTTTATTTTTGTACATCTTAAAGTACCTTCCTGTGATATTTTTTACTTCGTCCTTGTAGGTGTCGTAAATATCCAAAATAAAACCCCCTCATTTAGAATTATTTGCGCGCGTGTTTATGAAAAAATGGAGGGAGAAGTTATCCCCCTCCAGAAGTTTTACGAAAACATAATTGAGGCAAGATAATCTATAGCTGGTGAAAGAAATATTTCAAGGATATCTCTTGGAATATTAATGTTTACATCATCTAATATTGCATCAACAAGCTCAATAACTTCTTTTTTCTTGTTTTCGCCATCACCCGGTCTTTCAACAAGTTCCATAAAGAGACGAATCATATTCCAGAACATATTTTTCCCTTCTCTCTAAATAGATTTATCTTACTGAATTAAATCAAGTAAAACATTTGTATTTGTTTCAATGACTTTTGCTTCATCAAAAACATAACCTGATGGAATAAGTCCGTTATCAATTAAAACTTGAGCATCTTGTTGAAGTGCTGCTGAATCAATGTTGTCAATAGGACTTGAAAGATTGATTCTTAATGAAGTACCATCTGTTTGGTTTCTGTACACCAAGGTAAGTCTTTTCATTTTTTATCCTCCTTTAAGTTGGGTTTTTTAAAAACATAAAAATGAAAATACAAAAAACAAAGTAAAACAGAAAAACAAGGAAATTGTTGCCAGTTACTATACAACACTTTCATATGTAACTACCTGTGCACTATCAACAGAATATGTTGTATACTTTTCAAGTGTTTGAGCAACAACTAATGCCTTTGCAACATCGATAGTGTCTTCCACGTTCAGTGTTTGCCTTTTAAAAACTGGGTCACCGTTTACATCTGTACCAATGAACCACTTTAAAGAAAGTTTTTTCATGTAAGTTCACCTCCAAAAATTTTTACACGCTCACCGGTTTTCGCATGCATATATATATATATCTACGCGAGATTGAAAAGTTAACAGAATCGTTCGATTTTTTGCTATATTGTAACAAAATAAGTTTAAATGCATAGTGGCTAATAGCGTATAAATACTTGTTTTCTGAAAGTTTTGTGTTGTGAATTTTTCAAGATACTCAATATTAAAACTTTAGCAAGGTAATTTTAATATCAAGTGTGTAATAATATTTCGAAATAATTATAGAAAAATACAATTAAATTAAAATGTTTGCTAACTTTTAATATTACCAGAATATTACATATTGTCAAACAAAAAGTTAAATGTATTATATTTTTAAAATTAATTTCGAGATTTTTTGTCAAAATAATTATTTGTTTTTGCAATATTCCGCATAAAATGGTTTTTATTGATGTTTTGAGTGTAGAAATGTAAATTTATTTAAAAATATATTGACATGAATATTTTTGTGGAGTATAATGAATTTTGCAGACTACTATTGGGTGTCAAATTTCTTACGAGAAATTAAAGCTCTCTTTTTTTAAAAACCAAAAGTTAGTTTTGTAAAACTTTCAGGGGGTTGAAAATCTTAGAAAAGAAGGGATAAAAAATGCTTGTAGCTTTTGAAGGGGTTCTCGTTTTTCTCTTTAATTTTTTAATTTACAAGTCAATAATTGATTCTTTGATTTTGAGCTTTTTTGTCATATTAACTCTTTATAGCATGAGAGCATATGATGAAGTAAATTGGGATATTCAAAAACAATTTTCCAGAACTTTTGCTTCAACCCTTTTGCTATTATTAATTATTCTGGCATTAAAACCTTTATTTGGCTGGAATGTAGAATGGTATCAGGTTTTTTCAAATATAGTATTTTCCTTTTTTGTTCTCCTTCCTATTAGAAATATTGTATTTAAGAAAAAAAGAAATAAGGTTAGAAAATACTTTTTCGTTGGAGATGAAAAAGAATTAAATGGAATTGTTGAAAGTTTAAAGGAAAAATATCCAAAATTTGATATTTTGTTTTTAAATCCAGAAGTTTTAGATGAAATTCATAAGGTTGCGGCATCAAGTGAAAGAAAAAATTTACTTATCATTTCAGAAAGATATCTAACCACTTTAAATGGTTATCTTGGAAAAGATAACTTCCTTCCAGAATTTATTGAAAAAGAATTAAAAAAAGTTCCTCTTAAAATGATAGAACTATATCCAAAGTATTATATGAGATACTTTGAGAGTGTAAAGGAATCTTTCCTTGAAAGGGTGCTGGATATAGTTGTATCAATATTTGCACTTATAATATTTTCTCTAATAATGCTTGTTGTTGCACTTTCTATATATTTGGAAGATGGAAGGCCTATAATATTTAAACAAAAAAGAGTAGGAAAAAACGGAAAATTGTTTACAATGTATAAATTTAGAAGCATGAAACATGTAGAAAGAAATAGACCATTATTTGCTGATCAAGAGCAGGATAGAATAACCAAGGTAGGAAGAGTAATTAGAAAACTAAGGTTTGATGAGCTTCCACAGTTTTATAACGTACTTAAAGGTGATATGAGTATTGTAGGGCCAAGACCAGAACAAGAAAAATTTGTTAAAGAGTTTGAAAAACATATTACAGGGTATAAATATAGACATCTTACAAAACCAGGAATTACTGGATGGGCACAGATTATGTTTAAATATACTTCAAGTATTGATGAAACAGCAAAAAAGCTTGAATATGACCTTTGGTATGTAAAAAATAAAAGTGTACTTATTGATTTAAAAGTAATGGCTCAAACACTTGAAGCCATGTTGTTTAAAAGAGGTGCGATATAAGATGAGAACCAAAAATGTGGAGTTATAGGAGGTTTGTTGTTTGCAAAAGACAATTTGTCTTTCATTTGACATTGAAGATTGGTTTCAAGTTGAAAATTTAAGAGAAAAATTCCCACCTGAAATTTGGGATAAATGTGAATCAAGAGTTGTAAAAAATACAATAAAAATTTTGGATTTACTTGATGAATACAATGTAAAAGCAACATTTTTTATTCTTGGATGGATTGCTGAAAGATTTCCAGATTTGGTGAAAGAAATTCATTCAAGAGGTCATGAAATAGCTTCACATGGTTATGGGCATATAATAAATTATCAGTTAAGTAGAAAAGAAATTTTTAAGGATATTAGGAAAAGTAAAGAAATACTCGAAAATATAATTGCTCAGGAAATAATTGGTTATAGAGCTCCGAGTTTTTCTATAACAGAAGATGTAATAGATGTTTTAAAAAGACTTGATTTCAAGTATGATTCAAGCTATCATCCATTTTCGAAAAATAAAAGATATGGGCAAATTGATACAAATAAGAAAGGTTTTTTCTATATTCGTGAAGGGTTGCTTGAAATCCCAATGTCTGTTTGGAAAAGTAAAAGTTTTGAGTTATCCATAGCCGGTGGAGGGTATTTTAGATTGTATCCCTATATTTTATTCAAAAGTTTAGCATTATCATATTTAAAGAAAAATGACTTTTTAATTATGTATTTTCATCCTTGGGAGTTTGATCCTGAACAACCAAGAATCAAAGATATTAAGTTTTCATATAGATTTAGGCATTACATTGGATTAAAGAAAACTTATAATAAGTTGAGTAAATTCCTTGAAATATCTATTAAAAATGGATTTACATTTAGAAGATTAGATGATTCTATTAAAAATGGAGGAATTTATGAAAAAATTATCGGTTGATTTTCATAATCATAGTATATATTCTTATGATGGAGAATTGACTTTAGAAGATTTTTTGAATAATGATAAGATTGATGTTTTTGCTATTACTGATCATAATAATTTTAAGTATCATGAGATATATTCAAATGGGAAAGTATTGTATAAAATAGAGAATAAATATTTTATCACCGGTGAAGAAATAATGACATCAGATGCAGGTGAAGTAATAGGTCTTTTTATTAAGCAGAAAATTGAACCTTTTATGACTTTTGAAGAGACTATAAAAGAAATAAAAAGACAAAATGGGATTGTGTATTTGCCACATCCATATGATTTTTACAGAAGAGGCAGACCCAAATTAAAAGTTGTTTTAAAATATATTGATGAAATAGATATGATTGAAGTTTTTAATGCTAAATACTTTACTGATTTTGAAGTAAAGATGTCATTTAAATTGGCAGAAAAATATAAAAAGATAAAAGGTTATGGGAGTGATGCTCATAAACTTTTGGATTTAGCAAAAGGCTACGTTGTGTTAAAATATGAGGATTTTGATATAAACCGTGAAAAGATTTTGGATTTGTTATCAGATGAACCTAATGTTTTGGAGACTGTTCAAATAAAGAGAAGTTTTTTAAAAAGTTTGTTGAAAAAGTTGAGGTGAGGAATATTTACAATATCTTAATCGTTGAGGCAGAATACAGAAAAGTTTTGCCTGTTGTAAGGCATCTTGGAAGAAAAGGATATAATG
>JACDNZ010000030.1 GCA_017656345.1 Thermosipho sp. (in: thermotogales)
CTTTATTACTCCAAATTCAACCCCTAACTTTGTTGCGATGGATCTTCCAAAGTCTTTATTGTAACCAAGCATGCCATAGCCAAATTTTCCGCCCAAAAAATTGGCAATAATTGCTCCAAGTGCTGTTGATGGAATTAGGGCAAAGCTATCCAAAAAACACTCTCGCTCATCGAGTAGAAATGAACCAACAGCTAAGAAAATACCATTTAAAATCAGAAACACGAATATTGGGTAGTAAGCCTGCCAGAAGATTGAAGCGAAACCGCTTGCAAAAGCTGGGATTAAATAAAACAGCAGTCTTTTGTATCCCCACTTCTCTCCCTTTGCGCTAAATGCCAGTGCTATTCCAATTAAAGCTATTGAATACCAGAAGAGCATGTAATTATCTCCCCTGTAGTAGTTGGCCATTGATCTGAATATGTGGCCGAAGCTTAAAGCCAAGAATAGAGATGCAAAAAAAGCTTTTTTTTCATCATAGAACTTTTGAAGAGCCAGATAAAAGAAAATCACTGTTAAAAGGCCGAAGATCACGGGGGTTATTTTGAAGGCTGTTTGGAGGGAAACCCCAAAGAGGCTCAAAAATTTGTAGATGTAAGCAGGGGTCATCCAAAGCCCCAGAGGGTGGAAGCTCCTAATTTGAAACCCCGACGGCCCATTCGCAATGGTGAAAAAATTAAACCACTCCCCCCTCTTTAAAGCTTCCTCAATGTAAGCGAGGTGGAAATAGGGGTCGTAGCCGAGAAGATACTTAAATCTAATTGGGGGTAACCTTATTATTAGGGCAATTATAGTTATTAAACTCAAGGCTATTTTTGGTTTAAATAATGATTGTTTACTCATGGCAGATCCATTATTCCTCTTGTATTTTACCTTTATTAAATTTAATTCTTGCTTCGGGGAAAACATTATCATAAAGTTATTATTGCAGAGGCCTATGAGGGTGAATTTGCTGCAAAATATAGGAAAAACGTTGATTTGTAATAGTATTTTTAATCTTAATAAAAGGTAAAAGTTTAAATTGTATTTCAGCTAGCAAAAACATGAAATGTATTAAATAACACTATCGCTGGAGGTTAACTAATGAGCATAACTAAAAAATTCAACATCCTTGGGCACGAATTTTACAGGGATGCTTTTATCATGATGATTGCGATGACGTTATCTAACTTTTTTAACTACTTATATCAGCTTTTGATGGGGCGTTTTTTAACTCCTAAGGAATATGGAGAGCTTTTTAGCCTTCTCTCACTGTTTTATATATTCTCTGTACTTTTCACCACAATAAACACATCCATAACCAAGTTCACAGCTGTCTACAACGTGAATAACGAATACGGAAAAATCAAAAGCATTCTAATCAAAGCGACCAAAAGCTTTACACTTTTAGGCATAGGGATGTATATTGTACTAGTCCTACTATCCCCCATTATCTCCAGCTTCCTCAACATCGAAGACAACATGTACGTGATAGCGCTCTTTGCCTCAATACCCTTTGGATTAATACTCCCTGCCTACCAAGGCATCTTAAGAGGACTCCAAAGATTTGAAGCTCTGGGAATAAGCCTCTCCTCCTGGGCATTCTTTAAACTCCTCTTTGGTTTCGGTCTTGTAATGTTCGGCTATGGTGTTTTGGGCGGTGTGCTAGGAGTTTTTTTAGCCCATGTTGGGGGTTTTCTAATAACTCTGCTTTTCTTAAAGGATTTGTTTGGCTATAAGCACAACCATGATATAGAGCTTAAAGATATCATAAAATACAGCGGTCTGGCCTTTTTAGCGATATTTGCCTACACAACCATGTGGAACATTGATGTTATCCTCGTAAAGCACTACCTATCGCCCTTAGAGGCAGGAAATTATTCGGCAATCTCGGTTTTGGGTAAGATAGCGCTTTTTGCACCTGGGGCAGTGAGTATGGTAGTATTTCCCAAAGCAGCGGAGAAGTATGAGAGAGGAGAAAAGCACCTCCATATTTTGCTCAAGGGATTGGTTTTGGTGTTTTTAATTTCTGGTGGCGTGGTTTTACTTTATGCTCTCTTCCCCAAATTCATAATCGCTTTCATTTATGGTGAAAAATACCTCAGTGTCGCTCCTTATCTTTGGAGGTATGGGCTGGCGATGATGTTTTTAGCGATGAGTGGGATAGTTATGAATTATGCTTTGTCTATAAACATGACGCAAATTTTTTATCCTCTTATTGGCACACTACTACTTGAGATGGGTATTATATCTTTCCTTAGAACATCTCTTGGAGGAATAGTTAATGGAATGATATTTGTGTCTGCGTTGGCATTTTTCTTAACTGCATTATTACTATGGAGGAAAATAAAATGAAGCTGTCGATAATTATTCCAGCATACAATGAAGAAAAAAGAATACTGCGTACATTGGAAGACTATTATCATACATTTAGTACACATTTTGGAGATGATTTTGAGCTTATCGTAGAGATGGATGGGTGTATTGATAATACTCCAAAGATTGTAAAAGAGTTTGTGAGAGGGAAGTCAAATGTAAAAGTTCTTGAATTTAAAGAAAAACTTGGAAAAGGCGGTGGAATAAGAAAGGCATTTGAAGTTGCAATGGGGAAAATAGTTGGCTTCACAGATGCAGATGATTCAACACCAGCGAAGGAGTTTCTTAAACTAACAAAGGAAATAGAAAAAGGGTATGATGTAGTTTTGGGATCCAGGTGGTTGAAAGAAAGCAAGGTTTTTGTCCCACAACCACTTTATAGGCAGGTTCTCAGTAGGGGGTTCAACTTGCTGGTTAGGTTATTGTTTGGACTGAATATAAGAGATACTCAATGTGGAGCTAAAGTATTTAGAAAAGAGGTTATTGATGCAGTTTTGCCTCATTTACAGGTTGGTGGATTTGCATTTGATGTAGAGTTGCTGTATTTAGCTCATAAAAAAGGATTTAAAATAAATGAGGTACCAATAGAGTGGTATAACGATGAAGATTCAACACTAGATGTGAAGAAAGTTGTTCCCGAGATGTTTATGGCTTTGGTTAGGATGAGGCTGAAGTATCTATAACTTCACTGGGGTTTTATGATGAATATCTTAATTCTGAACTGGAGGGATATATCTCATCCTCAAGCGGGAGGTGCTGAGAAATATGTTCATGAAATAGGTAAGAGGCTAGTTAAGAAAGGGCATAACGTTACGTTATTCTGTGGAAGTTATCCTAATGCCAATCCTTATGATAAAATCGATGGGATTAAGATCATGAGAAAGGGAGGAAAGTATACCCTATACATTTGGGCACTTGTATATCTGGTCAAAAATAAAGACAAATTTGACGTTATAATTGATTCTGAAAATGGGATACCATTTTTTTCACCCCTTCTGTTTGACAAAAAAAGAGTGATTTGTATTATGCACCATGTCCATATAGAGGTTTTTGATAGAGAGCTTCCGTTTCCCCTCAACAAAATTGGAAAATTGTTGGAAGGCAAAGTTATGCCCATGCTCTATAGGGAATCCCTATTTGTCCCTGTTTCTCCTTCAACCAAAAAGGAGATGTTTGAAAAGTTGTTTATTAGAGGAAATTATTTTCCAATCGTTTACAATGGAGTCCCGTTTGAGAAGTTAAATATTGGACACAAGAAAACAAGAGCCCCCAATTTGATATATTTCGGAAGAGTCAAGAGGTATAAGAGAATTGATCATATTATATGGGTGTATAAAAGGATAAAACAGAGAATTAAAAACGTTCGGCTGGTTATTGCTGGCAAAATGGATCGCGGATACTTTAAGGAAATTTTAAAACTCAATAGGGAGTTAAATTTAAAAGTTTCTTTTTTTGATAATGTTTCAGAAGAAAAGAAAGTAGAGCTGCTCTCACAGTCATGGGTATATGTAATAACATCGATGAAAGAGGGGTGGGGGATCAGCGTGATAGAGGCTAACGCTTGCGGTGTTCCTGTGGTTGGCTACGATGTTCCGGGTTTAAGAGACTCTATAAGAAATGAGTATAGTGGCCTTCTTGTAGGAAATGGAGATGTAGACAGCCTCGCTAACGAAGTTATGAAACTCATAGAAAACCCAAAAATAAGGATAAAATTTTCACATAACACTAAACTGTGGGCTGAAAGATTCAGTTGGGAGAAGAGTGCAGAGAGGTTTGAGAGGGTTTTAAAATCTGTAGTCGGTGAGTGAAATGGAGAATAAAGAGAAACCATTAGTTTCAGTGATTACTCCAACATATAATTCGGAAAAAACTATTGAACGGTGTTTGGAATCCATTAAAGACCAGACTTACAAGAATGTAGAAATTATTGTTGTTGATAAGGGATCCACAGATAAAACTGTTGAAATTGCCAAAAAATATACTGATAAAGTTTTTGTCATTAATGCAAGAGAAAGGAGTGAACAACTAAATTTTGGGATAAAAAAGGCTAAAGGCAAGTACATTTACAGAGTTGATTCGGATTTTATCTTAGAGCCAACAGTTATTAAGGAAGCTGTTAATAAATGTGAAAAGGAAGGATATGATGCTGTTTGTATTCATAATACTTCTGATCCCACTATAAGCTTTTGGGCTAAAGTTAGGAAACTCGAACGGGACTGTTACGAAAATGATGAATTGAACGTAGCGGCTAGATTTATTAGAAAGGATGTTCTTATGAATATTGGAGGTTTTGATGAAGAATTAGTTGCTGGTGAGGATTATGACTTGCATAATAGGTTGTTAAGAGCGGGGTATAAAATTGGCAAAGTCTCGTCAAAGGAGATTCACATAGGAGAGCCAAAAAATCTATGTGAAATAATCAAAAAGCATTATTATTATGGGAAAACCTTACCAAAATTTATAGAGAAAAATAAGGATAGAGGTATAAAACAACTAAATCCGATAAGACCCGCATATTTAAAGCATTGGAAAAAATTTGCTAGACACCCAATTTTAACACTAGGTTTCATTGTTTACCAAGTAGTTCGATATACCTCAGCAGGAATGGGATATGTTGTTGGGAGGGTGAGGAGATGAAGTATTACTACGGGAAAACAGCTTGGAAATATGTTGAAAAATATAAACAATACGGAAGCAGGCAAATAAGCCCATTGAGAAGGTTCGAATTGTTTTTAAAAGATAAAAGATTTTGGAACAATCCATATTTAGCTTTTGGTGTAATTGTTTTGAAGGGATTTGAGTATTTGGCGGCAGGTTTTGGGTATTTGAAGTCATCTTGAAGAGGGAATGAAAATGGAGATTCCTCAGAAGGTATTATTCATAGCAAATGGTATGGGCATTGAAAATGGAAAACCAGGGATAAGTGGCGGTGATATGAGATGGATAGAAATTGCTAAAAAATGGGGGGGTATGGGAATTGAAGTTCATGTATTGACTCAAGATGCAGGAATTGATCTTTGCAAAAGAGTTGGGTTAACCGCGGAGTTTCATAAGATGGAAATGCCAAGCGAGTACTCGATAAATGGTTATCTTTTAAGGGCTCTTAATTCTTTCAGACTTCCCAAAGAATTTACAAGGTTTGAAGGAATAATATACTCCTCTACTGAGCATTGGTATGACGTAATTCCGGGGGCATTAGTTAAAAGAAAGAACCCCCGAAGCAAATTTGTAGTAGTAGCTCATTGGGTTGCACCGCTGATAAGAACAGGAACTTCAATCATGAATAGCATTCTATTTTACATAAACCAACATATGGGTTACTTTGTTGGCAAGAGATATGCTGATATCTTTTTGGCAGTGTCTGAACCAACTGGGAACGATTTAAAAAGAATAGGAATATCCGAGTCTAAGATAAAAGTTGTTGAAGCGGGAGTAGATTATGAAAAGATAAGAAGAATTGCATCCCGAGTAAAAGAAAAAGAATTCGATGGAGTGTTCATGAAACGGTTCGATGGCCCTAAAGGTGTCTTTGATGCAGTAGAGATATGGGAAAATGTTGTTTCAGAAATTCCAGATGTAAAATTAATTTTAATTGGTCATGGAACCAAAGCGAACATAAACAAATTAGAAATGATGATTAGGGAGAAAAAACTCGAAGAAAACGTAAGGATCCTAGGTCCAATATATGATCCTGAAGAGAAGTTCAGGATACTGGCAAAAAGCAAGGTGTTTCTTTTACCTAGTTATGAAGAGAATTGGGCGATAGTTATTGGGGAAGCTCTGGCGATTGGATTACCGGTAGTATGCTATGATTTACCAGAGATCCGACCAATCTGGGAAGACAACGTTATTTGGATCCCAAAAGGAAACAAAGAGGAGTTTGCTAAGAAAGTTGTCGAATTGCTTCAGAATAGCGATCTTAGAGAGCTATTCAGTAAAAGGGGTATTAAATTCGTGAAAAAATATGATTGGGATGAAATTGCAAGGAGAGAGTTACAATCTATAGTGAGAACTTAGAGATCTTAACAATATTTCGGTGACCCTAATGACAAAGAAAATAATAAAAATAACGTTAATAGGGGCATATGGAACAAATGTCGGCGACAATGCAATTTTACTCGGAATACTTAGACAAATGGATCGGACATTAAAAGAAAGTGGATACACTCCACGATTCTACATATTTACTAATTATCCTGATCATTTAAAGAATGTTCTGAAGAATCAGATACATGAATTAAATTCCGCTATTAGATTTCTAAAAATAACCAACGTACCAAAAATGCTCATTACATTGGCAAACTCAGATATTCTGATCTGTGGTGGAGGTGGTTTGATTGTGGATGATTGGCATTTAATATTTAGTTCTATATACCTCATACCTATTGTTTGGGCATATCTTTTTAACAAATTTATAACAATATATTCTATTGGAGCATCTACTCCTCGTTCCAAAATTGGAAGATTTCTTACTTCTAGGATTCTTTCGATTGCAGATATCATTACAGTACGGGATGTAAACTCAAGAAAAGCACTGCTAGGTACGGGAATTAGGAAACCAATTTACTTGTATCCTGATCCAGCCTTGTTATTGGTTCCAAAAAAATATAAAAAGATCGAGAAATATCTAAACTATAAAAGAAATACTACAAGGATAATTCTTTCATTAAGATATATCTTTAAATATTACTCAGAGAACATTATTAACCATAATTGTTTACTTGATAATTTCAGAAGGATAATCGGGATGCTTATCAAACTGTACAATGCTACAATCTTTTTTATACCATTCAATAAGCATCCAAAAAAATGGTTCGAAAATGATCTTATAATTGGAGAGCAATTGAAAGAAAGGGTAAACGATCATTCTCGGTTTATCATTATAGATGACATCGATAATCCAGAAGAAATCATTGGTCTTATTACAAATGCAGACATGCTTATTGGTACTAGATTGCATTCTTTAATATTGGCTTCGGTGGCAAATACTCCAATTATTGGCATTTCTGGAGATCAGAAAGTTTCAAATTTTCTTGATACACTTGGTTTAAAAAAGTTTAGTATCTCTCCAAACGATCAACAATTTCAAGAGAGAATAATAGGACTTATCAACAACATTTTACAAGACAAGAAAAGAGCTAGAAAATTTAGAAAGTTCTTAAAGAACAAGAGAACAATGTTATCATTAAGGGCATCAAAGCTCCCCGAAAAAGTCATAGCGACATATGAGGTGAAGTTTGATGCGTGAAAAATGGAAGGACATCATAATCATCATAGCTGTATATGCTATCCTCGCGATCGCAGGATTTTCCTATTACTATGAACAGGAGGGGTTAGTTGGTATCAGGCAGGATTGGGCAATACCCTCTTTTCCAGAGCAATTAACACAAAAATTTTTAGGAAGTTTCTACACATGGGAAGATACTGATAGCACATCTAAGGCGACTTATCATACAAGAGTGTATTATGGAGTCTTTGAGTATGCTCTTGCAAAAACAGTTGGATTGAACGGCGAGATATTATCCAAGATTATGGTTCCTGTGTTTATGTTGATTTCAGCCTTGGTTATGTTTTATTTAGGCAAGACGTTAAAATTCTCTAATAGGTCGGCATTTTTTATGGGTCTTTTCTATATGTTGACTCCTGTACTTTATAATAGGATTATCGCTGGGCATCATCTCTATAATTTTGCATATGCAATTTCACCCCTATTTTTTGCATCTTTGCACAAATATATTTACTATAAACAAAGATTCTCATGCATTCTCATAGTCGCGTTAGTATTTGGCATCTCGGCTATTCAAGTGCAGTTCCCCATAATGTTAGCGTTTATGGCAACTTTATATTTATTAGTATTTATTGTATCAAAAAGAACTTATGACTCAATTGTGATGTCCTTAAAAGCAATCATTATTCTTATAATGCTGTTCGTTATATTTAACTCTTTTTGGATTTTAACAATGTTTATGAATCCAGAGTTTAAATCTGTGCTAAATAAAGCAGCACCACTTAGTTATCATGAAATTATAAACGCTCCTAAACTTTTTTTAGCATTTTTAATGATTGGATATAATCAAGTTTATGATCCCTTTTACCTTTATACTCATAATGAACTGCCTGGTTTAGTTATATACTCTTTATTGTCCTTGTCGATCCTTTCACTTATGTCAAGTATCTCTGCTAGTAACAAAAAAGAACAAGCACATCTCGTTTTGTATTCCCTTTCGTTACTTTCCATCGGATTATTCTTTGTGTCTGCTGTGAACGGGCCTTTTCCACAGTTGTGGAGACTTCTCTATACTAAAATACCACTCCTTTCAGCATTTCGTGAAGTATATCATTCAATGTTTATAGTAGCATTTGCATATACGTTACTTATTGGAATACTCGTAGAAAACCTTCAGAAAAAAATCTCATCCTCTAACTTAAGAAACTTATTAGCACTGATAGTGTTATTTATGACTCTTATATCTGGATACCCTTCCTTGAATTCATTTATGCATCAATTAAACGTGTTGGAATATTCAACTAGTGATGTAGAGGCATACAATCTTCTAAAAAGTGACCCCGAGATATATCGGGTAGTTTATGTGCCCTCGTTAGCTCCAATAAAATATCCAAATGCAGATTGGCACTCGTTGGATTTAATGATTAAATATAGCCCCAAGCCAACGTTTTCTCAACATGTAAGGAGGACGTCCCCATTAGAAGGAATTCTGCAATATTATATACTGGCTTCAATTGAAAAGCCTGAAAAAATAGAAAATATTCATAAGTTATTTGAAAAAATTAGCGTGAAATATATAATTTGTAGGCCTGAGTTTGTGTCTTATTATCAGTATTATGTCCCAATGTTTAAATATCTCAATGAAGTTTACGGTGACTCGAGACTTTATAATAATTGGTTTAACACAAGTATCAGGTGCAATAACATGAAAAATACTAGGAAAGTAGCAGTAGAATTCAGCGATAGATACGTAATCCAGATAAATAATACACCATTTCTCAACGTTGGAGAGTTTCCAGTGTTTTTTTCTTCATTCAACAGTTTATTGTCCGCAGTTCAATATTTAGGCAATAACGAATTTGCAATAATTTTGAATCCAATTCTGAGAGAATTTCCAATTATTAATACCAGCAACATATTCGTGTTCGATAAAAAATCCTCGTATGACCTATATCTAATAAGTTTTAATGCCAGCACTGCTTTATTCATAAGCCCAAGTGCACCGAACAACAGACCTGAGAATGATTGGGCAACTGATCTGCTTAGTTGGTATATCCATCCTTCCATTGCTACAGCCCCAATCCATGGTGGGGATATAGTACTTACATGGGCGTCTCCTAAGGTAAATTTAAAAGAAACCTCCCCAATCTCCAACTTAATTGCCAGTTGGGATTTCGTATCTCAGGATCAAGTTAAAGAGTGGAAAAAGAACACTCCAGAAAGTCAATTTAATGCTATTCAAACAATTTCATGGGACAAAAGTGAGCAAGTTCTTAAGGTAGAACTTTACAATTCAACGTGGGGGTGGAAAACAATAAGGTCTCCTTTAATTCCTGTAAAATATGACCACGTTTACAGGTTTGTATTCAAAGTTAAAGGCCAAAATGCCCATAAAGTTCATGCGTATATTAGAGAGTATGATGCCAATAAGACACTGATCAAAGATTCCTTCTTCTATTATCCTTTCATAGAGGATGGAACTTTTAACTGGAAAGAAATAACTATAGATTATATACCAAAAGGTGAGAACACCAAGTATCTCCAGCTTCAAATATGGCATGGTCATGAAACAGATAAACCGTTGCCTAACATAATCTGGGTAGATGATGTAAAAGTTTACGACATAACAAACTACACTAAGCCAGCCGCACTTGAAATTCCCCTCAAAGTCGACAAGACCGACAACTACAAGCTCTTCATTCACTACTTCAAGAACCAGAAGGGAAGGGCAATAAGGATTTATCTTGATGAAACTCCAATTTATATCAAAACCAAAGATCAACTAAGCAAGTTTGTTTGGGAAGATCTAGGCACATTCAAACTTGAAAAAGGAGAACATAGGATAATTCTTGAGAACATCAGAGGTTTTAATGCCGTTAATTTATTTGTATTGGTACCAGAGAACGAATATTATCAAGCAAAGAATGAGGTTGAACAGGTATTGCAGAACAAGACAATAATCTACCTATTTGAAGCGGAATCTGACCTATACAAAGAAAAAGCTGAAACTATAAAGGATTTCAATGCAAGTAATGGGGAAAGCGTAAAATTCAAAGACGATGGAGGAGCTTGGCAAGATGTGGAAATCGTGAAGAATAGTACTTATAAAATTGCATTAAAAGGTGTAGGCACATTTAATGTGTCCATAGGAAACTACAGCTACATGTTGAGTTCAGATAATCTAACATTCAAGTACACTCCAACATTCTACTTGAGAACGGGGGAATACAAGTTAAAAATCGTCCCCGTATCAAAGGATGCGACTCTTGATGTTGTCTGGCTCTACTCAACAAACAACAACGAAACGCTCGAAGAACTCTTCCAAGTCAAGGAAAAACCTGCCAAGATAATGAACTACATAAGAATCAACCCCACCCTCTGGAAGGTCAAAGTCAATGCAACAAAGCCCTTCTTCATTACTTTTGCCGAAGCCTACGACCCGCTGTGGGAGGCTAGGGTCTACAAAGACAGCAAGTTGGTGGAGAAAGTTTCTCCTGCCCCCACATACGGTGTCATTAATGGGTTCTGGATCAATCAGACAGGGGAGTTTGAAATAGTCCTGAGGTACACTCCCCAGGACTGGTTCGAGAGGGGGTTAATGATTTCCTTAACAACCTTCATCTTGAGCATCTTCTACATCGTCTACGACTGGAGAAGAGAGAAGGGCGATAGATGGGCAAAGAGGCTGGAAGAGAAGTTCAAAAGGTTAGCAGAGAACATCAAAAGCAGAATTTTCAGGAGGTGAACACGATGAAAAAGTTGGTTCTCCTAATTTTCATCTCTTTACTGCTCACCTCCACTTCAGCTAACATAGAAGAAAGCAAAGAATGGCAAGGCAGCGGAGTTAAGGTAGAATACCTACCAGTTAATAATAACGTAATTTTAAGGGCAACCTCCACAAGGGAAGGCTTTAACACCTTGATCTCACCTATGACGCCCATCAACACGAGTTTAAAGTACTCTTTCTCAATAAAGGCTGAAAACACCAGCGGGGTTTTGGCAGAGATAGCTTATTTTGATGAAAATAAAACGTTCATATTCGCCAAGAACCTCACGGTTATAGGAAAAGGCTCTTTTGAGTGGAAAAACTTGGAGATAATGGCAATACCATATAAAGAGGCTAAATTCTCTTCCCTGATGATTGTAATAAACGGCACCGGGAAGATTTATCTTGATAACTTCACCGTTAGCGAGATCAAACCTAGAGAAAAACCAAAGACAGAGACAACCACAAGCCAAACTAAAACTGAGACACCAAAAAAGACTGGCACTACAACAACACCTCAAGAAATTAAAAAAGAAACCCTAACAAATGAAACAGAAAACCTTCAAAGGCTCCTGATTAATGATGAAGACCTCAAAGTCGAAATCCTTCTAAACAAAACATACCACCCTGGAGATACAATTAGGGTCGACTTTTACATAACCAACAAAAAAGGAGTAATTAACGAGATAGACATTAAGCTTGAGGTTTATTACTTTGGAATTAAGGTTTTCTCCTATGAAAATCCTTCTTGGCGTGAATATAGCGAAGGAAAGACAGTCCATATTTTCCATGAGTCCAAGCTCCCAATGATAACTCCCCCTGGGAAATACACTTTAAAGTTCCACATAACACCTGTAGGCAGAGAAACGAAAGAGGTAAGCACATCAATAAATGTAAAGCCCAATGCAAAGTGGTTCTTGTTTGTTATAACTGTGATAGCCCTCTTTTCCGGGATAGTTTTTCTGGTTAAAAAATACTGGAAGTGGATAACTAAAACATACAGGGAGTTTTCAATAGGGCAGAAGTTTGTGTTCTTTGCTATAATAGGGTTAATAATAGCGGCGGTTATCTTAGCATTTGGGGCCGAAAACTACGCCAATGATGTTGCCATAGTAGTATATTACCTCCTCGTTATTGGTGTTCTAAATGAATGGATTGAATATCTGGAGCCCAGATGGGATAGGAAAGGTGCAAGGGAAGCCACCAGTATCTACCTGCTCGCCCTTTTGATGTACTTGTCAAGAGACACCCTCACAGTTTATCCAGCAGTAGCGGTGTTCTTTATCGGGACGATTATCGGAATATTAAAACTAAAACCGAAGGGCAAAAAAGCCCAAAGAAAAGGGAAGATTGAAAAAAGAAATATTGAAGAAATTGAGATGATAGGAGAAACAGAAGAGGAATTCATAATCTACGAGACAAAAGGTGAAAAGGATGAAAGAGAGGAATAACCTAATCTTGCTCTGGTTCATCTTGATCTTTGTTCCTCTATTCACCTTAAGACTATTCCAGGATGAGATGCTATATTTAAACGTATCAAAAAAAGTCCTTCAATTTGAATTTTTACCCAGATCCTCGCTTGTTTTTATCCTAACATCCCCGTTAATGGTGTTTAAAAGTGTTGACTTAAGGGTCTTTCTCCCAAGGATTGCAACATCTTTGATAACACTCCTGAATCTGCTCCTAATCTACGAAATAGCCAAAAGGCATTATGGAAAGAAAGCGGGATTCCTAGGCTCCCTAATGTTTTTGCTATCATTCGTTGCCCTCCGGTATGGTGCGAGATACACTTTAGAGCCTTGGGGGACTTTCTTTGTTCTTCTGGCCATTTATTACTTCGATGAAAAGCCTTTATTATCGGCCCTTTCCGTTGGTTTGGCATTTTGTGCAAGGGAAACCTGGCTCACAACTTGTCCCTTCTTCTTGGGATATGCATGGAAAAAGAAAAGAAAGGAATTTTTAAAAATCTTGATTGTTTCTGCACTTCCAATAGCTTTGAATTCTCTGTTTATGGCATTAATCAACCTCTATAAAAGTCCGTTGGGATACAACACGCGTGGTATCCTGAGCTTTGGAGTGAGTAAAATTTTAAGTCATGCACTGAGGGGCTGGCTCGAATTTTTAATAGGCTACCCACTGATTGTCGTTGGTTTCGTTTATGCCGTTCTAAAAGACTCCAAAAATAGAGATCTGCTGTGGATTATCCTTCCCTCACTAATAACCCTAAACGGTGTGAATGGCTTCCTGCTCAACGGCCCATTCGAGCGCTACACCTTCGGGCCTCTAGCATTGATGAGCATCTTCGCTGGCCATGGAATAATCAAGCTCTACAAAGAGTTAAAACCCAAAATTAAGCCCATAAACCTTTTAACCGTTGAAAAATGGGTTGCAGTATTTTTAATTGCCCAGTTTGTCTTTTTCAACGTTGCCGTCCTAAAGCTCAGCGATATAGGGGCGAATGGTATCCAAGACTACGGCTACTGGTACGACAGGGAAGTTTTCAGGATTTTAAAAGAAAACGCCAGCCCGGATGAATTTTTCGTCGGAACACCCCACCCAGCGCTTTTGGGCTTCGAGAATTGGAAGTGGATCGACAGGAATATACAAAAGGCTATCGAGATGAATCCAGATTGGTTGATAACCTTTAGAAGTTGGATAAAGTTCAGAGAAAATCCAAATGAAGTCCAAGAATTAGAAATTTATTCTGTTGGATCATATCTAGTAATCCATGCAAAAGAAGAGGGAGCTATAAAAGAATATATTGTTCCAAGCGAGCTGAGACTCTGGGAGTTTAGAAGTTAGCAATTTAACTCTGCAAATACTGTCGGGATGAGTGGTAAGGTGTTAGATTTAAGTTAAGGTAATACCAGAGTTATCCTAACAGTATTAGGTTTGTAAAGAAAATTTTATATATAACAATTTACAAAAATTTTTAGCTTGTTAAAATAATATTCTTCTGATAAAGTTAGAAAAGGGTAAAGTCAGAACAAGACCAAGGGGGGGTTTCCATTGAGGAAAGCTAGTTTATTTCTTATTTTAGTGATATTAGGAAGTCTGCTAACGCCAGCAGTAATAGAAGTAGCAGCATATGTAAATGGTTATATCGATGTGCCGGGCAGTTACCCAGACACATTAGAACACGGAAAGACTCAGAAGTATTATGTTAAAGTCGTGAATAGCGGAACAGAAACCGTAAAATTCAAGGTGCACCCATATTCATGGGGAGGGTGCATTGTTGATGTAGATGATGGAAACATTTTTGATACCGATAGAGACCGAGTTGAGGAGATATCTGCAGGGACATACAAATATCTGGACTTTGATGTAAAAACATGCAACGAAGGTGGATCAGGATACATATTCTTCCAACTTTACTGGCAAGAATGTGGATTGTTTGGTTGCACAGACCACTATATCGCCTCATACAGCATCTCACTCAATGTAAAACAACCTACCCCTGATCTTACTGTGACTTCAGTCAGTGTTTCCACAAGCACAGTACACCCGGGGGATTCTGTTAAGGTGACTGTTAAAGTGAAGAATCAGGGGACAGCCGCCTCAAGTTCAACTTACGTGGGATTGTACTTGGACACAAAGGAGTACGGGACTACAACATACTTGGGTAATATCTACGTTTCCAGTCTTAATCCTGGTCAAGAAATAACAGTGTACAAAACGATCACAATTCCTGATAGAAACCCAGGAACTTATTACATCAACGCTTTTGTGGATTATCAAGACAATATTAAAGAATCTAACGAAAACAATAACATTAACTACGCAACAATAACATTAAAACCAAACCCACCAAAAGTATACACGCCAACCATTACTTGGAGTGGAACAAAAGCAACCATAAAAGTGAAAGTGGAGGGTTATGGGATAACCACTGTAAATTTTGTATGGGACGATAAAAATGACTTGGGTATCTTTCACACAACCACTAAAATGTCTTATGCAGGGTCTGGATATTACACAGCTACCATAGACTTCTCAGGCAGGGAAGGCCACAAGATCGGATATTACATTGAAGCTAAGGATTCATACAGTCAAACCGGTAGATACCCCTCAAGTGGAGAAAACTATTTCTATGTGCCCACTTATCCAGATCTTACTGTGACTTCAGTCAGTGTTTCCACAAGCACAGTACACCCGGGGGATT
>JACDNZ010000031.1 GCA_017656345.1 Thermosipho sp. (in: thermotogales)
ACTAGAAGGAATAAGAACCCAGAAAGATATAAGATTTATAAAATGTTAATTGATTCTCAGATAAAAAATGTAATGATAAGTGTTGTAAAATCGGAAATAAAAAATTTTATTGAACTTATAGAAAGTAATGGTAATGAAGTTTTGGATTATAACCCGGATTTAGAACAAGATATATTTAAAATAGAAAAAAGTGAAATAAACTTTTTAAAGGAAGTATGGCCATATTTGGTTGAGGAAGAAGAACCGGAAATTTTGGAAATAGAACATTTTTCAAATAAAAATACAAATAGAGCATGGATTGTAAGTATGGAATATATTAGATATGGTAAAGAAGAAAGAATTTTTTTGCTTCAAAAATTTGTTAAATCTCAGCATTTGGCAGATAAAAAAATAGCTGTTGTTTATAGAAATAATGAGTATAAGCTAATTTCCGGCAAAATTGTGGAAATTGGAAGAAATTTTGAAACTATTATCTTAGGGAACTATATAATTTCAAGAAAGCTGAGAGATTTTGAATACATATTTGAGTTCGAAAATTTTTATAAAGAAAAAGCAAGTGAGTTTATCAACGAAATAAGTAATTTTGATAAAATTCAGATAGCTGATGAAGTTAAAGAAAAAATATTAAAAAAAATAGAAACTAATAAAAAATTTGCACACAAGCTTTATTCTGCATATAAGAATGGTTATTATGAACATATTGACATAAATAAACTGAAAGATTTACAGAAAAGATTGAGTCTTGGAATTAATATCAAAGGGGAGAAAATTATAATTGATGATCAAACTAAATTGGAAGATTTATTAAGGGTTTTAAATGATGATTTTGAAAAATCTTTACTTACAGAAAATGAATATGTGGTTCACAAAAAAGAAAAGTTGAAGTGATGGTTATTGATTTGAACAATGATGTGAATAAGTTTAATTTGAAGAGACATGTTGTTGAAGTTATTGGGGGAATTTAATATTTAATAAATGCAAATAGATATTAGAAAATAATAGTTTAAAAAATATAGTTTTAAGTATTCTACAATGAAGTGACATAATTTTTAAAGAGAGAGAAAAAAATTAAATGAGAAAATATAAATTAAACTCATTTGAGATAATTATAGAGTAAACAAGAAACAAAGGATTGTTTTTATGTATTGTTTATCCAACGCCTTAGTGATATACCAGAAGGAGTGTTGAGCCAATTTGGAACTTTTATAATTCATAATTTAACCACTTCAAATGATATAGAAAAAATTAAAAACGTACTTGAAAAGAGTGGAGCAATTATGGGACTACTACCTTATTTAAACGAAAGAGAAGCTATTATAAGCAGCGTGAATATACCACTTATTTTACCTATAAAAATTCATGAGCCAAGAGTTAAACCAGATTCTCATGTCCCCATGTAGGATTAAAAAATTTGGGGGGGAATAAACATTGTCTGATTATATCCTTAAAGAATTATATGAAGAAAACCAGAATAATAACCTTGTTATTTTTATTGGTTCAGGTATTTCAAAGTATTATTCGGACCCTCCGGAAGAATTTCCTGATTGGAAAATGATAATTGATGAACTTAAAAAAGGGTTAAATATTGATTTTAGTAAAAATGAGGATTATTTACGTATTGCTCAAATTTTTGAAGATAAATACAATCGAAATGAGTTAATTAACGTTCTTAATAAGTTATTTCCAAAAGATGTGGAACCAGGAGAGTTGCATGAGTTATTATTTGAAATAGGCCCTGCACATATAATTACTACGAATTATGATAACCTGATTGAAAAAGTATTAGAAAATGAAACTACATTAGAGAAAAGTTATAAAAAATCACAATATCAAGTGTTAAAAAAAGACCAGGATTTTCCACATACTTTAAAACATTCAAATTTTATTGTAAAAGCACATGGAGATTTAAAACAGAGAAATATAGTTTTAACTGAGAGAGATTATTTAAATTATCATAAGAATTTTCCTTTGTTTTTATCATTTTTGAAATATATTTTTGCAAAATATAGGGTGTTGTTTGTTGGATTTAGTTTAACAGACCCAAATTTTATAAAAATTCTTGAAGATGTAAAAGATGTTTTAGGAGATAATTCAATAAAGCATGTAGCTATTATGCATGAATCTATTTCTGAAGAAGAAAAACTATATTTTAATAAGAAGTCAATAATGATAGTTACGAAAAATGAAGTTGAAGAATTTTTAAAGATGAAAGAAAAAGATAATACTAAATATTTGATTGAATATTTTAAATTTCTACAAGCTGGCTACACATCTACAAGGCCTTTAAATATATTTCAGTTTTTAGAAAGAATATTGAATGTGGGTTTTCTACGTTCATTTAATTTTATTTATAAAGATATTTTAAAAAATGTTTGGAGAGAGCAAGGCATTATTGTAATAGACGATAACCTTTGGGAAATAGGAAGTATTGAATTAACAGGGGCAAATGCCTCCTTATATAGAATTTTGGAGCAAATTTCGAACGAAGAAGATGTTGATTGCGCAATGATGCAATTATTGAAAGAATCTAATGTTAAATCTGACGAAAATAATATAAATAAATTAAAAGAGTTAATAATAAATGTTTTGAGTTTGCTACTTAAATCAAATATAGTTTCCGTAAATAAGTGTTATGTTCCAAACATTATCCGAAAATTAAGAAAGGCGAAGGAAAAGATTAAAGAACAAGATGAAAAAGAAGTCGGAGAAAACAAAAAGGAAGAACCAGATGATATATTTAAGTTTTTAACTTATGTACCAGATGATATTAAGATGGATGATAATTCTGTGGATGTGGACATTAAAGATTACACCGATAGTTCTGTAAAAATTGATGGAGTTTTGTGGAAAGAGATTTTTGAAAAAGATAATTTTTTCACAAAATATCTAAGAGGGAAAGAGAAAGAAGCGTTAGTTGGTCTATTGAATAATGTAAATAAGTGGGAATTATCTGATGGTGAAAGATTCTTGCTGTTATATAGAATAAGACATCTGTGTAGAATTTCTGGAAATAGAGAAGAAACATGTTTATCAATACCTAAAGAAATAAAAAATATTTTGGAAGATTGTGATAAGATAACTTATTCTATTATTGATTATCTTGACCAGGATAAATTTATATCAAGTTTTCAAGAATTTGTAAATTTTAGAAAAATTTTGCTTGAGAACAATTCAAATAGGGATAACGAATTAAAAAATGAATTTTATGTTGAATATTCCAGTGTATTGAAATTTATAATTTCAAATAAATTACCTGTTTTACATTATTTAAAGATAAAGTATCTTATAAAATCCGTACTTGAATATTTTTTCAAAGAAGTATATGGCAAACAAAATAATGATATTTTTGATATTCCTGAATGGATTATAATTGGGATTTTGTTTTTAGATTTTGGAAGTTTTAATGATTTAATTAAAAATTATTACAACCCACAAGGTAATGTGAGAAAAGTTAAATTATCAGAGATTACTAAAAAGTATTTGAGAAAAACTCTGGAAAAAATGCTTGAAAAGGAAATAGATTTTTCTAAAAATCATAGGGTTATTTATCCTGAAAATTTAGTTTTACTTTTACTGCATTTTTCTTCAGAGGAAGAGGATATAGAACTTTTTGTAAAATATTGGAAAAGATATATCTTAGCAATACAATCTTCTGCAAAGACTTCTAGTGATATGTTTGAAATTTTTGAAAATTTGATAAAGAATATTGGGAGCAGTAATAAAAATATTAACCAATGTTTAGCCAAGTATATTTCAAAATATGAAATATTAGATGATTATGTTGAGATTTTTTTGAGTAATAATCGAGTAAAAATTAATTTTCTGGAATATCTTATTAGACATTTAAAAACATTAAGTTCAAGAAAGATAAAGATATCGTGTAATAATAAGTTAGTTAACAAATTAGGTAATTTCTTTAATAAGGAATTTGAAGATTTAACAGAGCTAAATTTTGTATTTTATATATTTTTACTTTGCAAAGTTCGCAAAAACAAAATGATAAAAATGATAAGTAAAATTGCAGATTCTGATTTTTCAAAAGAAATAGAAGATAGTGATAGATTCAATTTGATAGAGTATTTAGAAAAATTATATACCTTTGAAAAGGCTTTAGGAATAAAAAATACAAAACTAACAACAGATTTTATGTTAGAAAAGGCACTTAGTGTATTAAAATATGAACTTAAGGTAAGAGAATATAGTGAACACCATGTCGAAATAAATGCAATACACTTTTTGGTAGACCTGATTTTAAATGAACAAGTTGAAATAACGGAAGAAATAACTAATGAAATTGAAGAAATTATAAAAGGTTATTTGGATGAATATGAAGTGTTCAGGAAATTTGGTGGTCTTTTACCCTATGGAAATAATTTCTGGAATTATTTTTCAATTATATGTTTATATTTTCTTACTAAAGATAAAGGTAATGAATTAAGAGAAAAAATAGAAACATTTTTCGAGGATTTTTGGAGTGACGAAAAGATAAAGTTTATAATTTCTACTATAAAAGATTCTATCTATAAAAATGAGATGTTGAAACTGTTAAGAAAAATACTTTGTAAAGTTGATAAAAGACAAGTATTTAAAGAAATGTCATGGCTTTTAGACTTGATGTGTGAAGAAAAATAGCTTTTAGAAAATTGGGGATGTAAAATTATAAAAATTTCTTAAAACTTTGAAGTAAAAAACAGGAGAGAAATTCTCCTGCTTTTTATTTGGTGTATTGATATAAATATTAAAGTGTATTGTGGCAAAAATTAATAGTTAACATTTTGTTATATTTGTATTATCAAAATTTGACTTTAGTAATATTGATGTGGTAATATAATCTGGGGGAATCATAAAATACTAGGGGGATAGGGATGAGTAAAACTATCATTTTAAGTGATTTGCATATCGGTGATATGTCTGATGCTGATGATTTTTATACATCAGGAAACTTTGAAAAATTTATCCCTTTCCTTGAATTTATTGAAAAAGATGATGATATTAAAAAGATAATTATAGCAGGTGATTTTTTTGAACTCTGGCAATGTAAAGTAGAAAAAGTATTACAGATGTATGTTGAGTTATGGAAAATTCTTCTTAAATTAAAAGAAACAGGAAAAAAGATAATTTATATACCTGGAAACCACGATTCCCTTCCTTTTGCAAAACTTGTTTATAAGGTAGTTCCCTTTCCTTTTGGCCCTATCCAGTTAACAGATAAATCAGATATAGATGAAGAAAAGAAGTTAATATTTCCATATTATACAGAGCATAATCTGTGGATTGAACATGGCCATAGGTTTGATAGCTACAATAAAAAACTTAATTTTTGTGGATGTCGAAGATATTATTTTTGGATAATTTATAATACAATCACAAGTATTTTAATAAAATTGGTGACAATACGTAGTGGTTTTGGGATTGTGAATTTTTTCGAAAAGATGATTGCAATGATTGATTATACGATTAGAATGAAAATATTAAAATTGCTTAATTTGAGGAGGGGATAATATGAGGACAAAACAGGTTGTGATTAAATTTTTTGCGCCAGTTATTGATGTTACAATTAACACTTTGATGAATGTTATTGACCAAAAATTAAGAGAAGGAGTAACACAATTTGTTCTTCTAATATCTTCTCCAGGAGGTTCAGTTTTTCATGGATTGAGTGCATACAACTATTTAAAGGGAATACCAGCTACAATAATTACACATAATTTTGGCAGTGTAGATTCTATAGGTGTGGTTTTATATTGTGGTGGTTCGAAGAGATTTTCAGTTCCTGAGGCGAGATTTTTGATTCACGGTGTTAGTATCAATTTTCCTCAACCAATCAGTTTAGAAGAAAAACAATTAGAAGAAAAACTAAAAGGTTTAAAAATTGATAATGAAAACATTGCAAAAGTAATTGCGGCTAATACAGGGAAAAGAATAGATGAAGTAATGAATGCTATGCATGAAAGAACAACTTTAAATCCTCAACAGGCACAAGAGTGGGGATTGGTTCATGAAATAAAATCAAATTTATTTGAGTTAGAAGGTGAAATCATATCAATTCAATTTCAATCTCAACAAAGATGATAAAGTTAATTGACAAAAAGAAAAGATTCTGAGGGAAATTTTGTTAATTTATCTAAGTTCCCTTGGAAAATTAAGTACAACCAAGAGGAAAGGAAAAAGATATTCTTGTGAAATCAAGAATCTACAGAAAAGAACCAAATTTTTGCATTTTTAAAGTTAGGAAAAAATCTTTTTGAAGAGGTCAAGCAATAAAAATAAATAATACGAAAGGAGTTTTACAAGTGGGGAAAAATTGCCTAAAAAGTAAAAGCTTTACTTCAAAAGTCAAGAGAATCAGCATTTTTGGTAGTTGAGGTTTATAATAAACCGAATACAACTTTTCGTTCAGAAGTGTTCATGTTTTTGGAGTAACTGATAACAATTTTTTGAAAGTATCTTTAGGGATAAATATAAGGTTTGATTGTATTTAAGTGATTAGAGCTACCGGGGTTACTATTTTAGGGGGGATTTTATGAATACAATAGCTTCCAAAACTTATAATAAGATTATGGATATTATTAAAAATAACGCTAATATGGTTATTGACGAAATCCCTGAATTAAAAAGTATGTTAGAAAATTTACCAAAAAACAAAGTGGTATGCATTAATAATAGTTTCTTTTATAGGAAAGAGTTTGTAAAAACCACTAAAAATTCAAAATATCTTTGTTTTTCAAAAGAGGATAGTAAAGTAACAGTTTTTGTTGGTAAGCTTCAAAGCGATATAAAAAAGGATTGGAGGCTTTTTGATAGCAAACAAATTTCGAAAATAGATTTAGAGCGGGCAATTAGAAGTGAAATTAAAGTAATTGGTGATATAGTTTTTATTCTTATAGGAAGTTTGGAAGAAGAAATTTCATGTGAAGTTGAATTGGAATTTAAGAAAGCAAAAAAATTAAAGTATTATCCTTCAATTAAAGAAAAAGTTTATATAGAAGAGATTGATGAAAAAGGAAATTTTAATTGTATAATAAACTCCCTTGTTTATTCTGAGGAATTATTAGAAAGTATAGCTGTAAAAATTTTAAATGAGTTGAATGAGGAAATTAATGAAGATAATAAGCAAAACATTAGGAAAAAAGTTACAAAAGCATTCGACGAACTTGTTAAGAAAGCGCACATAAAATTGGTATTACCGGGGAGTTGTAGTGATAGTGGTTTTTCAAATAGCTTGATAAATAAGATAATATTGTCTTTTGAAAGTCAACTACAAAAGTATGAGAGTAGTTTAAATAAATATTTTAATTCAAAAGACGAAGAAGAAAAGGAAAGAGGATTAATTGAACTATTGAGATTATCTTATTCGTTTGCTGATGATTCAATTAAATTATTAAAATTGCTTGTGACAATTACTGACCTCAAACCTTTGATTTTATGGTGTACGCTTTTTGATTTTTATAAGTTAAAAGATGAATTTAGCAAAATACCATTTATTTTAAAAGGTAGTCAGAAAAAGCCATCTTTAAAAGATTACAGAGAAATTGTTGCAAGTGTTAGAAATTTTGCTTTTCATCGTTTTTTCTTGATTGATAAACCGATAGAAGCAGATTTATCAGATATTAAATTAAATGCTAAGAGACTTAGATTTTTTGGATATCATAATAAAAATAAAAAAACGGCTCGAAATTTAGAATATCAAGACCAAGAAATTATTGAAGCTCTTCAGGAATTTACTACTACAACCAAGAGTGATATTTCAAATGATTTTTGGGAAAAGAATTTAAATATAATGAAAAGTATGAAAGATTTACTAAAGTCAATAGAAAAAATTCTGTGGATTATTTTTGAAATGAGATGTCAAATGTATGAGTGAATAAAAAATAAGGTAGATGGTGATTGTGTTGAAAAGATTTATGACAAAGAAAATACTAAATAACAGAGAAAAAATTAAAAATAAAATTGAAAAACTCATAAACAGATATAATCCAAAGTATGTACTTTCTTATATTGCTTTTCTTTATAATTTTGCTTCGAATGGTAATTTGGAAATTTTGTGTTTATTAAGAGAAAAACCAATTTTACAATTTTTGATAGGGCTTTATTTGAAGAATGATAATTATTCAACAAAGAAACCCGATTTGAAAAAAATATTTAAATTAATTCAATTGACAAGTAAGTACTTTAGTTTCTTTATTTTTAGTGAGTATCTTAAAGTTGAATCAATTCCAACTCAATACATTGGATTGATTAAGCAAGTAAATCCTGAAATTTATCCATTTCAATTGGAGGATTTTGTTGACAATGTTTTTTCGAAAATAGATTCTTTTTTTATCAAGAAGGTTGGTTTTTCACCCAAAGATGCAATTGATTTTGGTAAAAGAGTAGTAGAGAAAATTGAAGAGAAATTTAAAAGTACGGTAAATAAGCTAAAGCAGAATAAATTACAAGAAACAGTTTTGGAAGATATTTATGAAGTATTTACATTCAAAAAGGATGAGTTTTATTTCGAAGAAGAAGTAGATGTAGATAAATTTGAAAAATATCTTAAAACTCTTAGCAGTGAATTTGGAGAGAATAAAAATTTTGATTCTCCTCTTGATGAAAATATAATCTTTAGGAAGCCTTTTATACATTTTGAAAATGACGAGTATTTTTGTCCACTCCCTTGGATTTTGATTTTTGGGCTTCCTAGAATTTTTGAAGATATTATTAGTGATGAAAAGAACAGTCAAACAAAAACTTGGCAGAGATACAAAGAAATAAAGTCCTCATATGTTGAGAAAAAAGCTTATGAATTTTTCGCTAGAATCTTTCCAGAAAAGAATATGTATAGAAATCTAAAATATAAATTTGATGGTGAGAATCATGAATATGAAGTTGATTTATTGATACTATTTGACAATAAGCTACTAATTGTTGAGTCAAAATCAAAAAATTTAACTAAAAAAGCTATTAAGGGAAATATACAGCGATTAAAAACAGATTTGAAAAAAATTGTTGAAGATGCATATGAGCAAGGGAAGCGGGCAGTTGAATATATAAAATCTTCTGAAGAAGCGGTTTTTACTTGTAAATCTGGGAAAAAGTTACAAATCAAATCAGATAATTATAATTCTTTTTATGTAATAAATGTTACTTTAGAGACATTAATGAATTTTGCAACAAACTTAAAAGAATTGCGAAAAATTGGTTTGTTTTCTGAAAATGAGTTCCCGTGGTCTGTATATTTGTTTGATTTAGATATTATAACTAAACATATAGAATTCCCAAGTATTTTTATGCATTATTTAAAAGAACGATTAAATGCTCAAAAAGAAAACATTTTTCAATCTTTTGATGAATTATCATTTTTTGCATGGTATTTAGAAAAAGGTAATTTTAGAGTTGAAACAGTAGAAAATTATGAAAAACCGGATTTAATAATGTTACATGGTTGGATAGATATTTTTGATGAACATTATTTGAATGGAGGGCCTTCACCAAGATTAAAAATTGAATATGAAATATTGGAAATTATAAAAACTATAGAAAAACTTGAAACTCCAGGATTTTCAGATGTTGTAATTACGCTTTTAAATTTTGATAACTTTATAAAAAATAAGATAGCAACCTATATGAACGAAAAAATTTCAAAGACAAAAAAAGATTATAAAAGACACAATTTTTCGATAATTGATAAAAAGTTGAATGTTGGATTTTCTTTTATTTCTCAGTATGGAAGACAAGATTTAAGAGAAAAATTAAGTTTGTATAGTGTTTTAATGAAATACAAAACAAGGGCAAAAAAGTGGATTGCAATTGGGAAAGATGTAACAGACAAATAATGGTTTATAAATGAAATTATTTATTTGGATTTTCCTTGGGAATATAATTGCGAATTAGAGAATCTTGTAAAAATGTATCTACCAGAAATGGAAATAAAATAGTTTTTATAGGTTTAAAAATTGTTCAGGAAAATTATTTAATTGTTTGTTAAGAATTAAAGTTCCGAGGTGTTAAGTACATGAGAAACAAATTATTTGATTTACTAAAATGTTGACAGTTGTAAACAAAGATGAAAAATTTCTTTTTAATTAAATAAAACCGAGAAAGTTGATGATGCCGATTTTTTCATGTTTGTTGAAACATTCTGAACACTGTACATAGAGAATCTTGAATTTGCAAGGGTTGGTAAAAAGATGTAGATAAATAGTTTGCGAGATTACAGAATTAAACGAGACGACTCGATAAGAATCATAGGCAGGTGAACATTATCAACTGTTTAAAATAGAATATAAGCGTTTTTTTAATAAAGTATTGATTATAAGTCGTGGGAGGATAATTGTAACTTAAACAAAGAAATAGATATAAAAATATTTACTCGTAGATGGGGTCGTGAAGATGTATACATTTTTAAGCGTACAATTGAATGGTGGGAAGTTTCTTTTATGGGGGAAAGAAGAGAATGTGACAGAAATGGTGAAGGAGGTTTTTTCAACTTTTTAAGAAAAGATTTTGTGTTTTTTCCAGAAGAATGAGTTAAACATGCACTGGAAATACTTTGGGAGGAAGCAGACAAGACTGAAATGAGTATTGGAGAACTTCAAAGAAAATTACAAGAGATGGCTGATTGGATTTCAGATGTTGAAAAGAATGTTGTAAAAAAACAACCTTAATGGGTAAATTTTTATTAATTATAATCAGCTTCAATAATATTTTAAGGGGGATCAAAAATGGGGAGTAATAAAAACTTGTTCATTAGTGATGCTCCTACGACAGATGATCAGTTTGAAATTCACAGTAAAATAGCAGATCAGATATCGGATTTTATTGGAGATTTAGATGAGGGAACAACAATTGCTTTAAAAGGAAAATGGGGGAGTGGTAAGTCAAGTATCATTGAAATGCTTAAGGAAAAGGGAAATGGAAAATACAAAGTTTTTGTTTTCGATGTTTGGGCGGAGCTTGGCCATGATTTTAGGCAGGCTTTTCTTCTGAGATTTTTAGATTGGATTTATAAAGAAAAGCAAAGTGTAGAATGTTACAAATGCAAGCGTGAACAGATTCTTGGAAAAAAAAGAAAAATAGAAAGAGATGTTTCACCAAAAAACAAAGGAGCGGTACTGTATTTATTTATCCTTTTAGTGGCTTTGATGTTGTTACCGTTAGTTATAAAGAATTTTGTGAATCTTATAATAGAAAAATTACCATGGGATATTGGTTTTAACCTGTTGGCTTTTTACGTTATTCCACTGACGATTGTTGAGTGGTTCTACTATTATACTTTAAAAGAACTTAAGAAAGTTTCGATAGAAGAGGGGACAAAAGAAAAAGAAAAGGAAGGGAAAGAGAAAAAGAAAAAGAAGAAAAAGAAAAAGAGAACATGGGATATTTTAAAGATATTACATATAGTATTTGTTAGTAACTATATTGTATGGCTTACAATATCTGTAATTGATATGTGGTTTTCTGGATGGTTGTTTTCTGGCATTCCTTTAGTTTACACTTTAATGGTGCGCTTTATTATAGTAATCATATATTTTGTGTTACCTCTAGTAATGCTCTGGGTTTCAAAAATCCCAAAAGAAGGCTCGTGGTCAGTAATTTCTATGTTTTCGGGACTCCTGGTTGGAAAATATGTAAACAATGAAACTACAACTTTGCTTACTTCTAATTCGCTTGACTTTGAAAAAGAATTTGAGAAATTATTAAAAGAAAATTTTGAAGAAGAAAATGATAAGAAACTAGTGATTGTTATTGATAATGTTGACAGAATTCCAGAGGAAAAGGTTGATGAAGTTTTTGCAGCTTTAAAACCGTTTATGATTTCCGATGAAATATTCAATGGGAGTAAAGATAAAGAAACTCTAAAAAATGTATTTTATATCATACCATTTGATCCAGAGGGAATTAGGATAGAAACAGATAAAGGAGGATATGATTACTTTAATAAACTATTTAAAAAGGAGTTTTATGTTCCTGAACCGATATATGGTAATTGGCAAAAGTATTTTGAACAAATTTCAAAAGAAGCAGGAATAGATATACCTACATATCTTATTGAAATAGCGTTTCAAATAGTTATTGGATTTAAAGATTATATAGAGATTAAAAAGGAAAATCAGAATTTAAAATCAAAAAACACTTTTAATAATGATGAAAATGTTGAGGAACACCCAGAAGATAGAGAAGCTTTTGCTGAGATTGAGAATGAGATTAAGAAAATTTTTATTCCACCTACTCCAAGGGAAATAAAGAAATTTTTAAATAATTACATAACTATTTTTCAACAGTATCCTGAAATTAAAAAATTGGTTAAAAAAGAAGAAAGAGAAATTTTCCCCTATATTCTATTTGCTGTTTTAAAAACTTACGGAATGATTAATTCTTCAAGTGAATTAGAAAAGTTGTTTATTGAAAAAACCAAAGAAGATAAGTCAATTTTTGAATTATATCTTAGTGAAAAAGGATATGAGGCATACAGTTTTAAAAATTCTAAAGAACTAGTTTACAAGATATATGCAATATATTATGGTAAAGAACCTCGGGTTGGGTTTGTTGTCTTGCAAATTCCAACACTTAGAAAAATTCTAGCAGAACCATCGTATAACGAAGAATTCAATCTTATTATTTCAAATGTTCCAGATTCATTTAGAAATATCTTTGAAGATAGTTTAAAAAACCTCATTATTAAAATTACGGACACGATATATAGTAAAGAACCACAGATAATTGTTGGAATAGGAATTTATTTAAAGAAATTAAAAGAACAATTCAATGAAGTTTATAAATCTGTAAAAGATAAACTTTTTAGTATATTAAAAAGCAACTTCGAAAGAACTGAAGAATTTATTTCCAAGTTAGATGAAAGAATATTTGATGGTAAAAAGTCTAACTTATTAAATCTGATTGAATCTATTTTATTTATTCAAAAAGAAGCAAATTTTGATTTAATAAATCCAATATTAGAATTTTCAAAATACAAAGTTGAAATTTTAGAAGTCTTAATAGAAAATGTAAAAATTGAAAATAAAATAGATTTAGATATAGGAAAGTTAAAAGAAACATTCTATGACCCAGAACGAGATGCTCCATATTTAATTAAATTGTTAGATTATATTGGAAAAAATTTCAACAAAAATACAGACGAGTTAATTAAAGGCATAATCAGCAGATGTATAGTTATTAGCGAAAATTTGATCGACAAATGTTTGGAAATATTTAATAATATAATTAATAGAGATTCCACAATTGATGATTATTTTTCACAAATCGTAGTTTTTTTAAAAGGTCTTGGGAAGATATTAACTTTTGAGAAATATGTTGATCAAAAAGAAAAAATACAAAGATTGGTTTTAAATAAATTTTCTTCTATATTTTCAAATAAAATTTTATCAATAAATAATTCTAATAGGAACTTTATTTACATACAGTTCCTTTTAACTTTTTATAGCTATTTTTATACGGCAAAAACAAGGGATGAAATATATAAACTTATTAATTCATTCAGTAATAATTATAGTCGGATTATTTCTAGCCTACGTCAAGATCAAAACATATCTTCAATCCTTGCTACGCTGTTTCTAGTTTATGACGATATAAAGAATGTCAATACTAGTTTTTTTGATTTGATGTTTAGCTCAGCAGATAATGAAAGTATTATTGGTTTTATAAAAGAATACGAAATAGAAGATTTGCTAAAAACAGAAGAGATCATTGAAATTTATAGTTATTTTATTGAGAAATTTCCTTCACGAAAGAGTCGAATAATGAGTATATATAAAGGTATATATAAATATTTACTAGAAACAGAAGAATATGATTTAAGCTGGATTTTTAATCTTTATAAACTTTTGAAGGATTTGAATGTTTCTTTAGATAAAATCAAAAATTGTGTAAAGAGGCTGAGTGAAGAATTTTCATTTGATAATGCAAAAATCGATGAATATAATATTGAGTTATTGAATTATTTGTTTGAGATAAGGAATGAAGAGGGATTAATTAGAAATTTTGAAGAAATTTTAAACAAAGAGATGGATAAAGATGTCAGAGAAAAACTATTTGCGCGACCTGCCTTTTATGAATGTTGTGCTAATCATAATATTAAGCTAGCAGGAAATCTACACAAGATTGTATTTAAAGTAATTTTTGATAATTTGGAGAGTTTTAGTGAAGATGATATTGAAAAAATAGCTGATTTTTTGGTGATTCAAGATGATTCATTTATAAAGGATTTTATGGAAGATTTCAAACGAACAATTAGCGATAAAGCACATTCAATTGATGATATAGAGAGTTCTGAAGAGGAAATTGATTTTATTTTTGAAAAATTTAATATTATTTTTGAAAAACTTATTCAAAGTAAGCGTAAAATTTTAGAAAAAGTAATTGATAATGAATTTATAAGAATGCTTGAAAATCTAAGTACTGTTCCAGAAAATGTTGAAAAGTTTTTAGGAATGATAAAAAGATAAAAGTATTTAAAATTTTCCAAATAAAATTTTGAACAAGTAGAAATGAGCAGTATGAAAATTAACCTTTACAAAATTGATTCAAAAAATATTGAAGAGCTTTCTAAAAGATTAAAAAAGACTGGTTATAAATTAGCTAGTAAAGTGAAAACTAGTAAAGGAATTGTTTACCTGTATGTCAGTAGGAAAAAAGGTGGCGAAAAGAATGGTTGGATATGCTAATTAAGTCATTTTACTTAAAAGAAAAAGATTCCGATTTTGGAGAAATATATAATGCGATATTAGTTGTCAATATTGACAAAGAATTTTTTGGTATTCCCTTTGGATATGCATTTCATAATTTGAATATCCAAATTCACTTATTAAAGAAATTAAAAAGAAAAGAAATATGGTAGTAGTAAGGGATTAAAAATACATCTTTTGAAGATTTAAGAAGTAAGTGAAAAAAGAGATTACCATTTGGTTTCTTAAAAATAGAAAAGTTAAATCAACGGATATTAGCGAGAATGGGGGAGATTAACAAGTTTGGTATTTTTTGTTTTTTTGTGATATAATACTAAATAAGATTAGTATAATTGTAATTAGTATAATTATATCTAGTTATATCAGATGGGTGGTGGTATTATTTTTATAAATAGGTTCGAAGAAAAGGAACTTCTTAATAAAATACTCAACTCAAACAAAAAAGAAGTTTTCATATTATATGGTAGAAGGCGTGTTGGAAAAAGTGCTTTGTTAAAAGAAGTTTCAAAGAATAAAAAAACTTTGTTTTATACAGCAAGAAAAATATCGAAAACTGAACAATTAAA
>JACDNZ010000032.1 GCA_017656345.1 Thermosipho sp. (in: thermotogales)
TCGTCGCGCGATATTTAATTTACCACGTTTATTTGCCTTCGTCAAGTTACGAGAACGAATATTGTAATATACGATAATGTTAACAATACCACTCAACCAGGTGTTTTGTTATTATCTTTACTCCTGTTTTTTATCTATTTTCTAAATAAAACATAAAAAATGTTCCAATGTTTTAGAACTTTTACAAACTATATATAGTATTGTCAAAAATCCAAACCACAATATATGGTATAATTCATTCTGCTCTAAATCAGATTTTTAAATACTTAAAAGGGGAGGTTTTTTATGTATAACGATGTTATCAACCGCTGGTTAAATGTTGAACCTTCAAAAAATGCTTATAAAATCCTTAATGAAAGATATTTTGTAAGAAACATGGAAGGAGAATATCTCGAAACAAAATGGAAGGATGTTTGCAGACGTGTTGCCAGAATCGTAGCTACCTCAGAATTAGTTAATAATCCTGAGATGGAAAAGTTATCCAATACACAGAAACTCGAAAAAGTTAAAGAAACTGAAGAAGAATTTTTCAAGTTACTCAAATCCAGAGTATTCATCCCAAATAGCCCTACCCTTTTCAATGCAGGAATGGGTGTAAAATTTGAGTTACTTCAAAAGCCAATAGAAGATATGAGTCTTTCCGACTATTGGGAAATATATAATACAAGGAATCACCTCCACATGCTTTCAGCATGTTTTGTGGTTCCGGTTGAAGATAGCATAGAAAAAATATTTGAAGCAGTCAAAGAATACGCACTTATAACGAAAGCTGGTGGAGGCGTAGGGTCTAACTTTTCTAGCCTTAGACCTCGCGGAAGTTTTGTTGCTGGTACTCACGGTCAAGCATCAGGTCCTGTATCATTCATGCATGTATTTAATTCAGCTATTGGTGTTGTTGAACAAGGTTACAAAAGACGTGGTGCTCTAATGGGGATTCTTAACATTGATCATCCTGATATTGAAGAATTTATTACAGCAAAAGAAAATAACGATGGTGAAAAAATATTAAGATATTTCAACATTTCAGTTGGAATACCCTTTGAAAAAGAACTGTTTTTAAAGCTTTATGAAGAAGATGGCGAATTAACTTTAAAGCACCCAAAGTGTAATAGCGAAAAAAAGATAAAAGCAAGAGAAATAATAAACAAAATAGCTAAAAATGCATGGAAAACCGGGGACCCAGGACTTGCATTCTTACACGAAATGAATAAATACTATGCCATGTACCCTGAAATGGAAATTGTTTCTACAAACCCATGTGGCGAAATTGGACTCGCCCCCTATGAAGCATGTAATCTTGGTTCAATTGATGTAGCAAAATTTGTAGACGAAAATGGAAAATATGATTGGGATGCACTAGAAACTGCCGTAAGACTTTCAGTCAAATTCTTAGATAATGTTATTGATGTAAATGTTTTCCCACTAGAAAAAATCTCAAAAGCTGTTAGAGATAGTAGAAGATTAGGACTTGGAATAATGGGATTTGCCGATCTTTTGTACAAACTTGAAATCCCATACAATTCGCAGGAAGGCAGACAAACAGCTGCTGACTTAATGGGATTTATAGCAGTACACGCTCACGATGAATCCAATAAACTCGGAAGAGAAAAAGGAAGCTTCCCATTGTTTGAAAAGAGTAGATATTACAAAGAAGAAGATTTTATACCATTTGCTATGGGAATGAGTAAATATGACGAAGATATAAGACAAGTTATGAAAGAATCAAAGCTAGGAAAAAGAAACGTGGCAGTTTTAACTATTGCACCAACTGGCTCCATATCGAATATTGCCGACACAAGTAGTGGACTTGAACCAAATTTCTTGCTGGCCTATATCAGATATATGAATAAACACGATGGTTCAAAAGAAGCATTATTTTACGCAAACAAAGTTCTTGAAGAAAAACTTGGAAGAGAAAAATTGGAGGAAATTAAAGAAGAACTTCTGGAAAAAGGTTCGCTGCAAAACATTGAGGGTATCCCCGAAGAAATAAAAAGAATATTCGTTACAGCTATGGATATTTCTCCAATGGATCATTTATTAATGCAGGATGCTTTCCAGAGATATACAGACAACAACATTTCAAAAACGATCAATATGCCTGCTTCAGCAACTGAAGAAGACGTCTTAAATATCTATCTTGAAGCTTTCAAACTCAAAGTAAGAGGATTAACAATATATAGAGATGGTTCCTTGCAAACTCAGGTGTTAACCGCTGCAAAACAGGTTAAAACAAAAGATGCTCCAAAAGTTCAATTCTTTGTTCTGGATGAAAAACACAAATTGAGACCAAAACCCAGAAAAAATACTTTAAGAAGCGTTACACGAAAGTATAAATCTCAAAACAGCACAACCTATATAACTGTTTCATTCGATGACAATGGTGAAGCAGTAGAAATATTCCTTTCAAACGGTACAGAGCTTGCCGAATCAATCGGAAGATTATCATCAATTGCATTAAGAGCTGGTGTTTCAGCAGAAGAAATTTTAGAACAACTTAGAAAAGTAAATGGTGAATATACGCGTGGCCTTGCAGAAGAAATCAAATGTGCCATCGAAGATTTTGTAGAGCTCTGGGGAAGTAGTGAAATTGAAAGCAACGAAGCATTTGTAATAGATGGGACAATAAAATCAGCAGAAGAAGTAGAAAAATTTGTTATGGTAAACGAACTTGAATGGAGTGAAGGTTATTACATTGATGCAGATGGAAACACCTATTGTCCTTCTTGCTTATCAAAAAATAGCATAATCAAACAAGAAGGATGTATGAGTTGTAAAAAATGTGGCTGGAGTAAATGTAGCTAAAAATAAAAGGCGCCATGTGGCGCCTTTTATTTTCAATAGTTTCTAAGAAACTCCTCAACTTCTTTCCTCGAAGGTATAGAACTTTGTGCACCTTTCTTCGTAACTGACAAAGCTGCTGCGGCTGTTGCAAACAAAAGAGCTTCTTTTATTCCTTTTTTTTCTGACAATGCTACAGCAAAAGCACCATTAAATACATCACCTGCTGCTGTTGTATCAATTGCTTTTACTTTAAAAGATGGTTGTTCAATAATTTTATCATTTTCAAAATAAATTACTCCTTTTTCTCCCAGTTTTACAATTAGCCTTTCTAATCCCAATTTCTTAAATTTGTAATAACTATCCTCGAATGAAATAAAGTTACCAAAGAATTTACCTGTTAACAATTTAATTTCTTCTTCATTTGGGGTTAAATAATCAACATATTTAAAGATTCCCTCTGTAATATTTTCAACAGGTGCCGGATCAAAAATCACAGTTTTTTTGTTTTTTTTGAGAAGTTGAGCTACAAACAAAGTAGTTTCAAACGGTATTTCATTTTGAAGAAGTACCAGATCAGATTTAACAAGAGCACTAACATTATTTTTTACTAAATCTATTGTCAAATAATTATTTGCACCTTGATAAATAATTATTCTATTTTCACCTGCTTTTGTAACTTCTATAAAAGCCAGTCCATTATTTTCATCAACAACTTTATATCCTTTTATATTCAAACTTTCATATTGTTTTTTAAGAATTTCACCATATGAATCATTTCCAATACAGGTCAAAAAATATACTTCTTCTTTCGATAGCTTTGCCAGTGTGATTGCCTGGTTTGAACCTTTGCCTCCAGGGAAAAATTCTAACTTTTTTGCTTTTTGAGTCTCACCTGGTAATGTAAAGCGTTCAACAGATAGTACTATATCCATGTTCGAACTCCCAACAACCGAAATCATTTTACCAGCTCCTTTGTGGATTCTCTTATAACAAGTTCTGGCACCAAAACTACTCCCTTATTCAGTTCCTTTTTACCTTCTACTATCTTTAATAACAAGTCAGCAGCTTTTTTCCCCATTTCATACATTGGTTGTCTTACCGTTGTTAAAGGTGGTTTATAATGCCTACTAAATGGTATATCGTCGAAACCTGTAACACTAACATCATCAGGAACTTTATATCCTTTTTCTTCTATAGCATCTATTACACCGTATGCAATTAAATCATTACCACAAATTATCGCATCCGGTATTGTTTGTAATTTTTTTGCAAATTTATATCCTGCTTCATATGAAAAATTTGTGAAATAATGTTTGAAACGTAATTTGTTTTCATTCATTTTTTTTATAAATGTTTCATATCTTATTCTTGCACTAAAAGTTTCCTTATTACCGTTAATAAAAACAAAATGTTTATGACCGGTTTTTATCAGGTAGTCTATCAATATATTCATTCCTTCACGATTATCAACAATAACGTAAGAAGAATTAATTCCTTTTATTATTCTGTCTAAAAATACAACTTTCAATCCTTTCTCAATTTTTTCAACCAGCAAAGAATTAAATTCACCAGTACCTGTAAAAAGTAAACCATCAATATGCTTTGATATTAATGTTTCCAAAAGTTGTACCTCTTGATCTTTATCTTGATCAGAATTACATAAAATTAATGTATACCCTTTTTTTCTCAGATAATCTTCTGCCCCTCTAACAACATTTGCAAAAAAAGGATTGGTAATATCCGGCAATATAAATCCAATAGTCCCTGTTCTTCCTTTACGCAGACTTTTAGCAATGTTACTTGGATAATATCCTAATTCTTTTATCGCTTTTTCAACTCTTGCTCTTAACTCATCTGAAACAGGGGCTGAATTATTTAAAACCCTTGAAACTGTGGAAATTGAAACACCTGCTTTTTTGGCTACCTCTTTTATACTATATCTATGCATAAATTGCCCTCCAAAACATAGGGGGGGATTAAATCCCCCCTTTGTCTTTATTTGACTTCTTATTCAGTTACAAGCTTTAATTCTACCGGAATGTATATGGTGGATGTTTCAAGATACTCATATGCTTTTTGTACTGCTAATTGTCCCATCAAATATGGTTGTTGAGCAATTGTTGCAGCCATTTCTCCTTTTTTCACAGCTTCAATTGCATCAGGAATAGCATCAAATCCTACTACAATAATCTCATCAAGTTTTCCTGCTGCTTTGATTGCTTCAATTGCGCCTAATGCCATTTCATCGTTTTGTGCAAATACTGCATCAATATCTGGGTAAGCCTCAAGTAAATTTTCCATAACTGTTAAACCCTCTGCTCTGTTGAAATTTGCAGTTTGTTTTGCTACAAGAATTAATCCAGGATAATTTTTTAATTCTGTTTCAAAGCCAAGGCCCCTATCTCTTGCAGCAGAAGTTCCTGGAATACCAACTAATTCCACAACTTTTCCTTTACCATTTAACATACTTGCAATAAACTTTGCTGCCATAGCTCCACCTAAGACATTATCTGATGCAATATGTGCAACAACCTTTCCACCATTAGCTCCTCTGTCCACAGTAATTACCGGAATTCCTGCCTCGTTTGCCTCTTCAACTGCAGCAACAATTGCATCACTGTCTGTTGGATTAATGATAATCAGATCAACTCTTTGTTGGATTAAATCTTCAATATCATTAAGTTGTTTAGAAGGTTTATCCTGGGCATCTACTACTATCAAACCAATACCCAATTCTTCAGCTTTTTCAATTGCCCCATCCCTTAATGTTACAAAAAATGGGTTGTTAAGTGTGGATAATGACAAACCTATCTTATAACCAAATGCTGAAAATACAAAAAACATCAAAACAAGCATCACAAAAAGTAACCTTTTCATACTTCTCACCTCCTAGCTTTCTCTTTCAATTAACACTGCAATAAGGATCACTATTCCCTTAACACCCTGTTGATAAAATGGCGAAACATTAAGTAAATTCAAACCATTATTCAATATTCCCATAATTAAAGCACCAAATAATGTTCCCACCACTGTTCCTTTACCACCTGCAAGACTTGCACCACCCAATACAACCGCTGCAATAGCATCTAATTCATAACCTGTACCAAAAGTTGGCTGAGCACTATTTAATCTAGAAGTAAGAATAATTGCACTGGTAGCTGCTAGCAAACCACTAATCATATAGATGATGATTTTATATCTATCAACCTTCACACCACTTAATTTTGCAGCTGTTTCATTACCACCTATTGCATACGTATAAAGACCAAGCTTTGTATACATAGATATGTAAAAAACTATTCCAAATACAACAAACATAATAATAATTGGTACTGGTATTCCGGCTACATCTCCTCTTCCTATCACTCTAAAGGATTGTGGGAATCCTGTAATAGGCATTCCTTGAGAATAAACCAACGTCAGTGACCTTGCTATAGCCATTGTTGCAAGTGTGACAATAAATGGTTGAATTTTTCCTTTAGCTATAATAAACCCATTAATTGCACCTAATAATGCTCCAACAAGCAAAGCAGCTAAAATACCGAGAAATACTGAACCGTTTTTTACAATAGATGCCATTAATACAGCAGAAAAAGCAAAAACAGAACCAACTGATAAATCAATTCCTCCAGAAATTATTACTAAAGTCATACCAAAAGCAATTATTGCTTGGATAGAAACCTGCCTGAATACATTAATAAAGTTGGATAAAGTCATAAAACGATCGCTAAGTAAAGAAAATAAGATCACTATTCCAACAAACCCAACAATCGCTGGATACTCTTTGAGTTTTTTCAAAACACCTTTCCAACTCATCAAATATCAACTCCTGTAGCAAGTTTTAATATGTTTTCTTGATTAATTTCTTCTTTACTTAGTATTCCAGTGGCCCTGCCTCTATGCATCACTAAAACTCTGTCACATAAACTCACAATTTCAGGAAGTTCTGAAGATATGAACACAACTCCAACTCCTTCATTTGCCAATCTATTTACTATGTTATACACTTCAACTTTGGCGCCAACATCAATTCCCCTGGTTGGTTCAACTAAGAAAATTATTTTTGGTTTTTTTCTCAACACCTTTGATAGGACTACTTTTTGCTGATTTCCTCCTGATAAAGTTTTTGCTTTTTGTTTTATAGAAGAAACCTTTATTGAATATTTGTTAACCTCTTCGTTCGTAATTTCTTTTGATTTTTTCCAGGAAATCTTACCAAATTTTGTTACTTCATTTGCGTTTTGCAATATTATATTTCTCATTATATCCATATCCAGTACTAATCCCATCTTTTTCCTGTCTTCTGGAACCAAAGCTACTCCATATTTCAGCATATTTTTCGACGGCATATAAGCTTGTCCATCAATAATTAATTTATCCCACTTTGAACGCAAATAACCATATATTCCTAAAGCTATTTCAAGTTTTCCCGAACCTACTAACCCTGCTATACCAAATATTTCTCCTTTATTTACATTAAAAGAAACATTTTGCACAAAATTTCCAACTTCCAGATTTTCAACTCTAAATATTTCCTTGTTCGAAACCACATTGAACTTTGGATACATTTCTTCAATTTTTCTTCCAACCATCATTTTAATCAATTCTTCCTTCGAAATTTCACTTGTTTTTCCCGAACCAATAAACATCCCATCCCTAAGAACGGTAACTCTATCTGATATTTCGAAAACCTCCTCAAGTCTATGAGAAATAAAAATAACAGAAATATTTCTTTTTTTCAAATCCTTTATAATTTCAAAAAGTCTTTTCGTTTCATGTTCAGTAATTGTTGCCGTAGGTTCATCCATAATAATTATTTTTGCATTTAATGATAAAGCTTTAGCTATTGAAACAAGTTGCTTCTCTGACGTATTCAAATTTTTAACTTTTTCATCTGCTTTTATTGGAAATTTTAATTCATTTAGCAATTTTTCTGTAATTTTGATCATTCTTGATTTTGTAAAAACGAATTTTTCAATATTTCCAACAAAAATATTTTCCGCTACAGTTAATTCTTCAAATAAGTTCAATTCCTGGTGAATAGTTGCAACTCCCTCTTTTATTGCTTCTGTGGGACTTGTGAAAAAAGAGTTCCTTCCATTTATAAAAATTTCACCGGAATCAGGTCTATAAACTCCACTAATAATCTTAATTAAAGTACTTTTCCCGGCACCGTTTTCCCCTAACAATGCATGAACTTCACCTTCATAAAGATCAAATTTTACTTTATTTAATGCTACAACTCCCGGAAAAGTTTTCGTAATGTTTTTTAATTCTAAAATCTTTTTCATTTAAAATATCACCCCGGAAACCAATATGACATTACTAAATGGAATAACCTCACCAGTACGAATCACTGCACAAACATCTTTTGTTAATGCTTTTAACTCTTCATGCGAAGTTTTAATTATTTCAACATCCGGAATATTTTTAATTATAATCTTTTCAAAATCATCGGAAGCTTCTCTTGCAATGATAGCACTTTCAACTTCTAATTCTTTTAAAACAACCTTTAATACTTCCTCGAATGTTGGTTTTCCATAATCAAGCACCAAATCGATTCTTTCCACTCCATTTGGTATTGGAAAACCTAAGTCAACTATTGCAAGCTTATCTTTATGCCCCATCCGAGAAACCACTTTTGATATTTCCGAATTAAAAATCCCTGACTTTTTCACATTCATCACCTCTTGAAAACGTTTTCGAAAACGATTTCATATTACTTATATCAAAAAAATTACACCAAAGTCAAATTAGAAAAACAACGAAATTATTAGAAAATTTCTAATAACCAATTTTTTTCTTTAATAATTAGTTTTATTTACAATTGTCTTTGTTGTCCAAAATTTAAAATACAATCTATTCACGTCAAATTAACAAAAAAACCACTCTCGCATGAGAGTGGCTTCGATTTATAACATTATATTCTAATCTAAAAATTAATTTCTCCAAAAATATCTAAGAAAATATTCGATGCCTCAGTTCTAATCTTTAGCCTTAAACTGTAATCATCTTCAAACAATCCAAAACCTATATGACTTTTATCAATTAAGGAAGAGTGTCTATAGCCTCCAAATATTTTGTATATTTCAAATAAAGGAGCAGATAACGAAATTTCATAACTTGAATCCAGCATTGAATAATTTCCAAAAATTTCCCAACCATATACATCAATATTTAGAGAAATTATATTGTTAACATATGAAAATTCAGAATTCCAATTTTTGGAGTTTGTATTAATCGAAATTGCAAAATTACTTGATTCAACAAAATACCCACCAAATAGTTCAAAATCAATACTCGAAAATTCAAAGTCATAACCCGCAAAAATAGCGTTTTCACCATAAAAATATTTATTACCGTAATAAACGGAAAAATCGCCAAAACGTACCCACAATAAAAATGGTAAAACGTCATTCAGCGCACCTATATCAACAAAAAATTTATTGTCATAATTAACAAATACACCACTACTAATACCTTCAATTGCCAAATCAAGAGGTAAGTTATAATGAGCCATAAGGTTTAGTTTTTGCCAGCTAAATTCTAATTTCGCATTATCAATTGTTGCTCCAGAATATTTTAATGAAAATTCTAACTCGTCAGATGGTTTAAAAATGAGATTTAAAGAATTATCAAAACCATAACCTTTAAGTATTATATCTTGATCATACTTGTAAGTTAATGTAAAAGAATAATTACCGCTTAAACTCGAAGAAGATTGTGAAGAAGTTTCTTCAGGCTTTAAAATAACCAAACTTCCATCTTGTTCTACTAATTCAAATATTCCATTCTTCCCTCCAAAACCATCCGGAACATATCCAGGAGCAAATGGATCTTCCTGCCATGTTTGATTATCGTTAATAATAAATACAAATTTATATTGATATTTTCCCGGATTTAACTCAAGTGATACTTGCCAATACCCATTTACATTTTTCATTTCAATTGACTGTGGATCCCAGTTGTTAAATGTACCTGCAAGGTATGCTTTTGTTGCTTCTTTTTTTTCTACTTTAAAATACACTTTCCCATCAATCACACTTACCCCCAGCGGTATTTCTATCGAAGCTGTTTCCACTTCACTTTGCTCTTCCCTTGGAGCACTTACTATTAATTTTGAATCTTCTTCATAAACTGCTAAAACTGAATTCTTCCCACCAAATCCATCGTCAACATACGCAAATGCATTTGGATCTTCTATCCAATTTTCTCCATTTATAACAAATTTATATTCATAAATACCTGGTTCAAGTTCTAAGACTGCCTCCCACCAACCATCACCTGCTTCATACATTTCCAGACTTTCTGGATCCCAATCATTAAAATTACCAGCAATCATAACATATTCCGCTTCAGGGTTATAATATCTAATTATTATGTAGCCCTCTTCATCCACATAAATAGTATCTTCTCTGTTTTCATTAATTTCATACTTTATCTTTGTCCCGGGGGACTCCTCTCCTACAGCTTTAATTACAAGCACACCATTTTCTTCTATTAAAAGAAATGCTCCATTTTTCCCACCAAATCCATCATCAACATATGATGGAGCTTCTGGATCTTCAACCCACTTAGTTCCATCAATTACAAATTTATACTGATATTCACCCGGTTGAAGTTCCAACGAAATTTTCCAAATACCATTTTCATTTTCCATTGCAAGACTATCGGGTAACCAGTTGTTAAAATTTCCTGCCAAATAAACCTGGTTAGCATCAACCTCAAAAGTGAAAACAACCTTTCCACTTTCTACATAAACACCTGCAAAAGATAAAACAGCTAAAGCTAAAATCATAACGAGTATTAATTTTTTTGTCATTTCATGACACCTCCCATTACCACCATGTATTAAATTCTAAAGAAATTATCTTTTTAAAAGTATTAACGTTATAAAAATCTCCATTACCAATTGTTAGTTTTACTTCACCGTTTGAAAATCCTGAAAGCTTTACTTCCGCATACATTGTATTTCGAATTTCATATACTCCTACTATTCTTTGGAATTTCGCAAAAAATGATAAATTTCCAAAACTTCTCAGAAGTTCAAGATAATAAACTTCACCAAGTGTCCCTACAGTATTATGTGCTGGATTTCCAAATGAATACGAAATTTTACCGTTAAAACCAAATAAATTGTATGGATAATTTATCGTAATATTGAATTGTCCCCAAAGATCTGGAGTTAATCCAAATTCATTAAAACCTGTTTTCGAAATAGAGGCAGAAAATTTAGAAAAATCAAGATTTATTCCAATTTCACTTAATTCTTTAAAATTCAAGCCTTCTTCATCACTTTTTATATTCCCCCAAATTCCAAATTTTGAAAAGTTATACCATAAATTTATTGCATGCCTATTAGTAGTATTAACATTCGTAAAATCGGGCAATGAAACCTCTGATCCAGCAAATGTATATTTTATTCCCCAATTCCAATTTCTATCCACAACCCCCAATTGATATACTCCCTTTTCCAAATCAAACGTTCCATAGTTTGTATATATTGATTCAAACAATAAATTTACAAATAAAGGGAAAGTAAATTGAACCAAAAAATCACTTTGTGAATTTCGAAGACCGTATATGAAAAGCTTATTATTCCCTTCATACTTCAAATAGTTTAAACTCAAACTATTATATGCAAAAAAATAGAAATTTGAAAATTTTAACATCATTCCATCCGAACCTATATCAAATTTATATAGCCCCAAATAATCATTAGTATTACCAAACGTTCTGTTTTTATATATATTTAAACCAAAATTATTTTTTGAAAAATTTAATTCCACTGAATCAAGATTAACACCACTCGTTGAAAAACTACCACTAAAATCACTTCCCATTAAACTCGCATTCATCCAAAAATTCGTTGAAATATAATAACTTGGAACTAACTCGGGATAATCATTGGAAAAATCAGCTGTATAAATAAATCTAAACGAATAGGAAGGTGATATATAAGCAAAAGACAAAGAAACAACTATAAGAAATAAAAGAGCGAGAATTTTTGTTTTCACACTACCACCTCACTTTACATATGCTCTTAAAATACTATATTTAGGATCATATTCAACTACAATTGAACTTCCAGCTTTATCTGCTATAAATAAGGCATCTTGACCATACCCAGCATTATAATTTTTTCCATCAAATTGTTCTTCATATGGTTTCCAATCTGTATTTCTTGCAATTTTATAGTAATAACTATCACCAGCATTTACTTCCTTATCGATTGTAAGAACAAACTTTTCACCTACTTTACTCATTTTCGCCAAACTCCAGCTATTAAAATCTCCTGCACAATACCACTCACCAAGCATTTTCTCACTATCGCCTGCCCCCACCGCATATCCATCATACATAATGTTAGGACTAGCATATATTGTTACTACAGTAGCATCCAACAAATTTTCATACCATATCGGTACTGAAGATTGTACTTTTGATTCACCAGCCTCAATATAAATAACTTTATACCAACCTATGTTTCCTTGACTTCCTGGTAAAAATGTTATGGATGCAACTGGTAATACATATTGATATTCTCCATCTTTTAAAATCATTCTGTCACTTTCTGTTGGAATCCAATTATTCCATTCACCAGCAACATAAATTCCCGGTGTTAGTGATAAATTAAGTAATTTCATACAACCAGAAAGCGAAAACAAAATAAAAAAAATAAAAATGCTTAAAAAAATCAGTTTTTTCACATTACCACCTCCTACTGCAATAACAATGGGGGCAATTATGCCCCCAAGACTTCAAATAACATTTATATCTTATGGGACCTGATAGAACTGTGTAATTGTTGCCACAGGTGAAGGATCTTGAGAAGTGATTTCTGGTTGTTCGGGTGCTAAATCACTTAACCATTGAGAAGTTCCATCAAATCCTCCAGTAAGGGATACAGCATAATTAATTTGTAATCCATCTATTGAGCTAATTCCAAGTGCTGACCAATCAATGGAAAATTCAGCAACTCTTTCTTCACCATCTCCTGTTCCACCTGTATATGCATGAACAATACCTGTGGTAATTTCAGTAAATGAACCATCAGATGCTACTGTCCATGCAGTATAACCGTCACCCCATGTTTCTAAAACCAAATCAATATCGCCTGAACCAAAGAGATACCTCCTATTACCCCATGGATGACCTTCTGTATTAGTTGAACCATTTAGCGTTGAAATATCAATTAAAAACATCAAATTATTTGTACCAGTTTTTGAAAAGTCTCCAACAAGATATAATGATGATTCATTAAAATCGATTCCAACTTTTATAATTTCATTTCCACCCCAGTACGCATCATCAGTTGCATCTTCATTTAAAATACCTTCCCAATCGTTTAAACCACCATCAATTATTTTCGCAGTGCCTTTTACTATATCATTTTCATCTCTTGGAACAACCTTAAATCTATCATAGTTCCACATAACCACACCTTTTACAGTATATTCAACTCCTAATTGCCAATTATATCCTATATAATCTTTGACAGTTATTTCCGTTCCGGCACTTGAGAATGTTACATTATTATATGTATCAGTGCTTTGGACAGTACCTGTAAATTGCACCAATCGTCCATATAAAGGCGAAGCATCATCAATAAATGTACCTGTGATATCATTTAAAACATTAGGATCTGGATTGCCTGTGGTCAAAAGTTCTGTTGAATCTGGGAGAATTTCAAAATCAAGGGTATTATTATCATATACTTTAGCCTCACCGGTAACTAATATTTCATCCCCTCTATTGAAAATATCATCTATTCCGTATTTATAAATCTTTATTCCATCAGTATTATCCTGAATTATCAGATAATTACTGTACTCATATGTGACAATTCCTCTAACAGTTGTTGTAAATGTGGCAGTATCATCCGTTAATAACCTGTCTTTTACACTTCCAATTGTTTCGATAGTTGTTTCAACAAGAGGTTCATAAACTACTTTACTATGATGTACATCAAAAATAACTTTAAATTCTTTTACATCATTATCAAAAGCATATGTCCCATTCGGACCTGTTGCATAATAATGGCTTCCTTCAAAAGCTAATGCTTCTAATGTAGCAGGAATTGTCCAATTATTTGCAGGCCAAATTTTATACTCAAAATTTTTAATATAGTTAGTCAAAGTCACCGTTGCTTCAAATACACCATTACCTATATACTCCATCGGCATATGTGTCCAATCGGTAATATCACCAACAAAGTAGTATTCTTTGTTATCTTTTAAATTATCTCCAAAACCCACGATAGTATCCGTTGAATCCGGAATAATTGCATAAAATTCAACTGTATCTGTATCAGATAATGCATCAAAGTCTTCTTTTAAGAATGGAACAGATGGATCATATGCATCAGTTCCTCCATATATTATCCAGGTATTTGTTGCATCTGGATCAACAACTTTTGCAACAGTCCACCAATAAATACCATCTTTATCTTTCCCATTGAGTAAATCAGCTAAAGCATTTTTTTGAACAGATAATTTGTATTCCCCTGGAGCTATCTCGGTCATTTTCAAACCAGGTAAAACTGTAAGATCTTCGGCTCCATCCGAAGCTTTGTATTGAAAGTTAAATATGACATAATAGCCTGGTTCAACTTGTGGAGCAGTTGGAAGCATAAAACATCCAAATAACGCAAATAACATTATGATACTCAGCAAACTAAGAACTACTTTTTTCATACATACACCTCCCCCTTTGATGTGCCTCGTATTATATAATTTTAACATCATTGATTTTTTATTTTCTTCCATATTTTGGAACTCGTTCCAAAAAAATTATTAAAAAAAATGCAGGGTAACTGCCCTGCATCTGGCGTGCCCGGGGAGATTCGAACTCCCAACCTTCAGATCCGCAGTCTGACGC
>JACDNZ010000033.1 GCA_017656345.1 Thermosipho sp. (in: thermotogales)
ATGCTCAGCATATCAAAGCTGTTCCCGGGCGTAAGACCGATGTTAAAGATGCTGAATGGATTGCTGACCTCCTGCAGCACGGCCTCCTTAAAGGCAGTTATATTCCTACAAGAGAGCAAAGAGAGCTGAGGGAACTGGTACGCTACCGCAAAAGCCTGATTAATGAACGTACCCGTGAGGTAAACCGCCTACAAAAAGTATTAGAAGGCTGTAATATCAAGCTTTCTTCCGTTATCAGCGATATTATGGGTGTCTCCGGGCGCTCTATGCTCGAAGCCATTATTAACAATGTTGATGATCCTAAACTTCTTTCACAGCTAGCAAAGGGGCGAATGAAAAATAAACGTAAAGAATTGGAACGTGCGTTACACGGTCTTGTAGGCCCACACCAGAGAATGCTTCTGTCTGTCCAGCTAAAACACATTGACTTTCTAGAAGAGCAGATAGCAATGTTAGACCAAGAGATAGGAGAACGTCTGCGCCCTTTTGAGGAAGACCTGGAGCTTATAGATACTATTCCCGGTGTAGGGCGAAGGACTGCAGAAACCATAATAGCTGAGATAGGTACCGACATGGACCGGTTCCCAACAGATGCGCACTTGGCATCATGGGCGGGGATGGCTCCAGGTAACAATGAGAGTGCCGGCAAACGCAAATCAGGACGTACCAATAAGGGCAACAAAGCCCTGCGCACTGCCCTTGTAGAAGTAGCCCGTGCTGCTTCAAAAATCAAAAACACTTATCTTTCTGCTCAGTATCATCGGATTGCTGCTAGGAGGGGTAAAAACCGTGCTGCTGTTGCAGTTGGCCACACAATACTTACTATTGTCTACCACATTTTAAAACGACGTCAACCTTACATTGAACTTGGTGCCGACTATTTTGATAGGTGTAAGAAAAAAGTAGTAGTTAAAAATGCATTGAAACGATTGGAGGCATTGGGTTATAAAGTTACTTTAGAAGAAGTAACTGCTTAAGTATCAAACTTTGTGCTATTTAAATGGCTTTTAATCACTATATACTTTGACAACTTAGGCTGCGAAAAAAATAGGTTCGTCAGTCAGGGTATCTTTTTGTGTTTTTTTAGGGGTTGTTTTCAGGGTAGATATTATCTCTATCTAGTGAAGTTAAGTAATTAAATTTACAGCTGCGGCAGTTCATCTGCTGAATATTTGATATCATTAGTATGCTATAATTAATCTTGTGGTTAATTAAATAGTGATGGGGAGAGGTAATATGATCTTTAAAAAAGGAGAATTATTCTGCGGTCCAGGTGGACTAGCTTTGGGTGCTAAACAAGCTCGTGTAGTTAATGAAGGTGAAGAGTATAAGATTGAGCATGTGTGGGCAAATGATATAGATTCTTCAGCATGTAAAACATATATTGAAAATATATGCCCGGATAAACCTGATTCTGTTAAATGTGAGGATGTTCGAGGATTAAATATAGAAGAGCTGGAAGAAATTGATGCGCTGACGTTTGGATTTCCATGCAATGATTTCAGCATAGTAGGAGAGCAGAGGGGATTTGAAGGCAAATACGGTCCTCTTTATACATACGGAGTTAAGGTTCTTGACTGCCACAATCCTAAATGGTTTCTTGCAGAAAATGTAGGAGGCCTTAAAAGCGCAAATGAAGGAAGAGCCTTTGAAGTTATTTTAAATGATCTAGCTAATGCGGGGAAATACGGATATGAAATTACTGCACATTTATATAAATTTGAGGAATATGGGGTTCCACAGACAAGGCATAGAATAATTATAGTTGGGATAAGAAGAGATCTCAACTTAAGATTTAGAGTTCCTGCACCTACAACTCAAAATAGATATAAAACGGCTAGAGAGGCTTTAGAGAATCCCCCTATTCCTCCAGATGCACCCAACAATGAGAAGACAAAGCATCCAAGACATATTGTTGAAAGATTAAGGCATATTCCACCTGGGGAAAATGCATGGTATGAAGGAATTCCGGAGCATTTGAGGTTAAAGGTTAAAGGGGCAAAACTGAGTAATATATATAGACGCCTTCACCCCGATAAACCTGCATATACAGTCACAGGAAGCGGCGGTGGAGGTACACATATGTATCATTATTCAGAACCGAGAGCTCTTACTAATAGAGAGAGGGCGCGCCTCCAGGATTTTCCAGATGATTTTATCTTTTACGGGAGTAAAGAAGAGGTAAGAAAGCAGATTGGGATGGCAGTACCGCCTACTGTTGCCAGAATAATCTTTGAAGCTATTTTAAAAACTTTTGCAGGCATCAGATATGACAGCGTAGAAGCCAGATGGGATATAGAAACACAGCAATGAGAGCGGTTTGTTTCCGCTCTCATCTTCACTAAGATTTTGGGCAGAATATGACTTGCTTTATATGTTTAGTTTTTTTCTAACAGCATAAAAATCAGTATAGATGCTGTTATCTATTAAGCTGAGAAATAATTTCATTCTATCTTTTTTAGGTATTCTGTTTTCTATACAGTAGTCTAAAAGACTTAAGAGTGTCTTTGCATTTATCATAAAACCTGAAATATTTCTATTTATCACGTGTTCTTGTGCAAGTTCACTGATCTTTTTCAAATTGCGTGCACCAGAAATGTCATTAGCTGCAATGTACCCGAAAAATTCAATATTTCTTCCTTCGTAATTGCTGTACAGGCGGATATATTCTAATGCCATGTGTGAGGCCAGGCTGGCAGAAAGCTGAAATTTATCTTTATAGTTTTTAGCATCTATAATTCCACATTTGTCCTTTCCGTATTTTACTAGTATTTCAATTTCGGTTTTTTCGTTACCTCCATGGCTGGGCCTCATTTCAACTTCAAAACCAAAGGCTTCTAAGATTTCAGCCGTTTTTACCTCAAATTCCTGGCTGTTTTTTACGTTTAGGTACGATTCAATGAATTCTTCAGATAGAGAGGAATATTCTAATTCGGTCAAGATTTTCCCTGCAATCTTTTCAGCTTCTCTTTTGGGAAATTCCCTGCTCAATATACTGATAATTTCATCTGAAGACAATTCTGAAGGTTCAGGATGCTCTTTGAGCAGTCTTTCGGCTTTATTTAAACTCTTTTCCCGATTGGACATAGGTTTAACAGCTCCAAAGCTGCTGGCTTTATAGCTGTCTATATCAAGACCGTTATTTTCGGCCATTCTCTGCAGTGAAATAAGGTACCTAGTGTTAAAGGGATATCTATTGTCGTAGTACTCTAATTCTTTTTTTACTTTTTCTAGTTCACCTGAATTTACTCTTAAGGCCTGACCTCTAATGTATTCAACTAAACCAGTATACTCTGCAATAAGCATAAAAGTATGGGCTACATCTGAGTGGGCTGCTTCAAAATCTCTAGCTGCTCTGTCAGTTCTCTGCCTGTGATCTAATTTCTCTGCAATTTCTTTTTTTATTTCTTCTCTTTTATCATCAGAAGACTGGCGGAATTGTATGATTTTTTCTGCTGTTTCATACAGCTGTGAATCTTTTTTTGCAGTCATTGCAAAGAAAGTTATTTCTTCTTTTGTTAAATAGAAGTCAAGTTTTTCTAAACAGCATAATTTTATCAAAAATCTTACCGGTCTTATTTCAAACTCAGGATCAAATTTAGGTTTGAAACCACTCTCTAAAAAGTATGCATTCGGTATCTGAAGTGTTAAGATCTGCTTCTTTATATTTTCAAAGACTTTAATTCCTGCAATTAATTTTTGACCGACTTTTGTCAGTACAAGTTTTTGTTCGTCGTTTAAATAGCAGTAGCAGAAAGTTCTCAACATAGCTGCCCACGTTCTTCCTCCAGAACCATCACTGCTTACTGAGTCTCTTTTGATTCCTTTCTGTGCTAGTATTTCTTCATATTTTCTATGAGCTTCTCTATTACCCCTCCAAATAATATTAAAATTATCAGTAGCTTCAGCTAAGGCTTCAAGTGCTTCTTTGTGAAATTTTGGATCCCTTTCAGGCCTGGTAATAAACCACACTTTTCTATAATTCATTTGACTCCCCTTCTTTGCGGCTTTCTAAAATTTTTTCATAAACAGCAATTTCGCGTTCGGTAAGTATGTTTTTATTTTTTAACTGCTTGAAGTAGTATTTTAAACTCTGTAAAAGTTTTATGTCTTCTATAGAGATAAAATTTAAGTCGTAGTTCTTTAACTGAGATATTAAATTGAGCATTCTATGGGCTTCGCTGTCTAATAAGTCCTCAAACTTCACAGCATTATCTTCTGAACTACTGTACTTTTCCTCTTCCAGGGATTTAAAGGCATGCCAGTACCTGAGAAATGACGAAAGTTTTAAGTCTTCCGCTTCATTAAAGGTCTTATTAAAAGCACCTTCATTTTTTCCCGCTTTTCTGCTTAACTCAGCGTGAGAAATATTTTTGTCTGCTAGTATGTTGTGGAAATTATCGATTATTTTTTTAACTAAAATCTTTGACAGCAATTGCTGGAGAATTAAATTTTTATTTTCCATTTTCCCAGCTCCAAAATACTTTTGTAAATATTGTAAAATATACAATTGAACATTTAAAACACCTTGCAAGCGGATATTTGTGAGCAATAAAAAAGATAATAGTATATTCTGCAGATTTTAGGGCAGCGGTTCCCGGCTTTATTATGATATAACAGGGTTGCGGCATGCAGACTCAGAAACAAGGTGCTGCCAACTGCATTATTACAGGACGGCATATACAAAAAAATTATTTGACTGCTCTGCAGAGCAGAGTAGAGTATCCAGGCTGTGCAGTTGGGCTTGAGCTGGCAGGAATGCAGTTACTATATTATAATAAAGAAATTAAAGAATCTATCTTCTTGAAGTTCTGAAAAAGGTTATCCCGGCACTGCAGTAAGTATATGGGGAATTATTACTGTAAATAAGGTAAGGTTCTCTGAATTAACCAGAACAACTTGAACCCTGCAGTATTATTATATATATATATTTGGCATAAACCATAGTGTAATTTATCCGCTTAGGACAATCTCATATTATATAATGTAGTGTAGGAGTGGAGGATATGTGCAGAATAAAGAAGATGATATTTAGAGAATCGGTATTGGAATGGTATGAACATAATAAAAGAGATTTTCCTTGGCGCAGCACTTCTGACCCATATAAAATATGGATTTCAGAGTCTCTACTTCAGCAGACTAATGCTGATAAAGTTGTAATACCATATATGGAAATTGTTACTAAATATCCTACAGTTTTTGATTTGGCAGATGCGCCAGTTGAAGAACTAAAACTTATTTTTTCAAAAATCGGTCTTTTTTATAGGGCTGAAAGGATTAAAACAACAGCTGAGGATATATGCAGGAACTACGGAGGGGCTTTCCCAAAAACTAAGAATGAGCTGATAAAACTCAAAGGTGTAGGCAATTATACTGCCAGTGCTATTCTCTGTTTCGCTTATAACCTTCCTTATGCTGTGGTGGATACTAATGTTATAAGAATTATTGAAAGAGTATTTGGGGTAAAATCATCTAAATGCAGACCTAGAAATGACAAATTAATATGGGAATTTGCAGACAGTCTTGTAGATACTGAAAATCCAAAAGATTATAATTATGCTGTTCTTGATTTTGCTTCACTAGTATGCAGAGCTAGGAATCCAAAGTGTTCATTATGTGAAATCTATAAAATATGTGAATATACAATAGAATAGAATATAAGGGCAAATTATGCAGAATTTTCTCTTATTCAATAGCTAGAGAGCAGAATTAAAGGATTTAAAGGAAAAAATATTAAGTATATTCAATTAGATGTAATGCTGAGGAATAGATTACATGGATTATGGATTATATGCAAATTCAACTTTGATATTGCGGCATATTATTTTTATATTAAATTCTGATCTATCTTGATGCGGGTTATTTTTTATTCATCGAACACGATGGGATACAGCTTTTTTTCTTTTGCGCTGTCTTCTATATGTTTAGCATTTTACGTACAGTTCCTCTATTTATTTTAAGAATCTTCTCGCTGAATTCCCCAATAAAGAGTTCGATGCTTTATGTATATTCTCTTCTAATACCTTTTGTAGTACTGCTTTACGAAAGGTTATCTGGATATTCTCCCAAAATGATTTCTGAGAAATATCTATCAATACAATACTAAATAAAGCATTAATCAATTGCAGTGGAGGTTTTATGACGCTTTAAATATATGAGAAATTAAGCTTAGTACAATGAAATTACCGTACTAAGGAGGATACATATGATGCGGAATAATAATAGATGAATTAATCATTTTCCTTCAATCATAGTATTCGCCATATATTGAATATACACGACAAATATTATCGATATATAAAATATATATTTACATATTAAATATATTATTATATAATAAAAATGCAAATTATATTTTAAATATATTGTTGGAGGTGAACCGCTCGATGGACACTAAAAAAAGGGAAACTAAAAGGGAAAGGTTTTTAAGAATAGCAGAATCAAGAACAAAGAAAGTTATTAAAATGATCAAACTTTTAGGAAATTGTGCAAATAGGTCCACATATGAATACAGTGAAGAGGATGTTAAAAAAATCTTTAATGCTATTGAAAGAGAAGTTAAGATGGCAAAAAGTAAATTTGAAGAGGGAGTATATGATGAGCAGGAGTTTACATTAAAATAATTGCTGCACTGCCAAAAGTAATTATTATTAGATAGTTTAATTTAAGCTGAATATTAACTTAATAGCTTAAATTGCGAATGTAAAGGGGGGAATATTATGATCGGATGGAATTTTCCGTTGAATAACGACGGAGAAGTGGACGGTTTTAGTAATGCTGGAATTGAAACATTTAGAGGTAATCCATGGGAATCATTAGCTCGTGAAATCATACAAAATTCTTTAGATGCTGGGCTTCCCGGGTCTGAAAGACCAGTAGAAGTTCATTTTAAACTGCAGTATCTGCCGGTAGATATTTTCCCTGATAAGGATTCTTTTATAGAAATCCTAAATTTATGTCTCGATTTTTGGATGGATAATGCGAAAACAAAAAAATTTTTCGAAAAGGCTCTAAATGTTATGAAGTTACCCAAAATCCCTGTATTAATGATAAGTGATTATAATACGACAGGACTGACAGGATCAGATGAGGATCATGGAACAAATTGGCATAATTTAATTAAGTCTGTAGGTGCTTCAGATAAAAGTCCGGGCGCTGGTGGATCATACGGAATAGGCAAGCATGCTCCTTTTGCATGTTCGCAGATTAGAACAGTTTTTTACGGCACAAAAGATATTACTGGAAAAACTGCTTTTCAGGGAGTGTCAAAATTAGTTACACATAGAAATAAAAACGGCGAGACAACACAGGGAACAGGTTATTACGGTGTTGTAAAGCGAAATCAACCGATTTTTGATTATTCCAAAATAGATAAATTCTTCTATCGAAATAAAATTGGTACTGATATTTTTATTATGGGATTCAATAAAGGAGATAATTGGGAGTTAAGAATTATTAAATCAGTACTGGAGAATTTTTTTGTTGCAATAAAGGAAGACAGGCTGGTAGTAAAGGTTGAAAATACAGTTATTAATTCTCTGTCGCTTCCTGATTTATTAGATGAATACATAAACAGCGATGATAACTGTCTTTCTGGAAAATACTATAAAGCTCTTGTATCTCCTGAGAAGCATTACTTTTACGAGGATGATTTTGAAGGATTAGGCCGCATAGAACTGTATATACTTCCCGAGAGGGATTACCCAAAAAGAGTAGCTATGGTTAGAAATACGGGGATGAAGATATATGATAAAGGACACTTCAGAACTCCTATGAAATTTGCTGGAGTTATGATTGCGAAAGGCAGCAAAATGAACGAGTTTTTGCGTTCCCTGGAACCGCCCAGCCATGATGACTGGCAGCCTGAAAGGTACGAAGAAAATCCAGACTACGCTCAAAGAATCTTAAAAAAACTTAACACTTGGATCAACGAAAAAGTTCGTTCAATATCTTTCACTAATGATTTTGAAGAACTTGATATTGAAGGTATAAGTCAATATCTTCCTGATGATCTAGATGAAATTCCTATAACAAGTGAAGTTGGAAAATCTGAAGGAGAAAGGACACTGCCTAAAAAAGTAGAAATTGTAGATATATTACCTCGGAATGTCCAAATCATCACAGCAGCAGGAAGTGAAGCAGCAGCGGCTGATGAAGGGAACAAAGGAGCTTTACTAATAAATAGAACAAGAGATAATGACAGCGGTGGAGGGAACCCTTATCCTGAAGAAAGTGAAATTAACGAAGGCAATGAAAATGGAGGAAGTATTCCTGACCAAAGAGGTGGCACACCGACAACAAGTGAGAAACCTATAAACTTAAAAAAGATAAGAATATACTGCTTGAGTTCTGATTTGGGCATATATAACGTTTCTTTTGAGCCTGACTTGGACGGAAAAGGATTCTTGTATGTAAATATTGTAGGCGAGGTAGGAAGAGAGCCTGCGCCTATTAAATCAGCTGTATATAAGGGATCAGGAGAAAGGATTAACATAGTACAAACCGGTAAAATAGGTCCTGTAAAATTTAAAGCAGAGGTGCGGCAGACACTTGTGATTACTCTTAATGATTCACTCAGGTGCGCTTTGGAGGTGTCTGCAAATGAGAATTAGATACAGGCAGTATCCACATCCTGTCTTGTCGCATTTTTCAGATGATATAGTAGGTTGTATGTTTGAAACAGAACTTGATATTGATGCAGCAAAATCTATTTACAAGTTTAAAGCATGCTGCAGAACTGACAATAAAGATTTTATGGATCTTATAAAAGATAGAAAAGCATGTTTCGCGTTTCACATTGAATGCGCAGCTACTAGGTTTAGAAAAATTTTTACCTCTTTTCAGGAAGAATTTTCATTTATAATATCAGCTGATGAATTGGATGGCCGAGTAGAGATATGTTCTTTTATTTTAGCAACTGAAGATATAGCAGATTACAGGAATAATAATTTTCATCACGATTATAAAGGAATATTATTTAAGGTAAAGAAAGGCGATATACTTGCTGTTGATAGAGATAGAATATTTTTTGCAGAAAAAGAGGTTGATCCTCTCAAAAAAATCCCATCCATATTTACTGTTGCACCAAATGAAAATCAGGATGCGCCGCCTATTGATATTGATGCAACTAATAATCGAGTTGTTATCCTGCTGTCCAAAGAAAACTTCGACCGATTTAAAAATCTTCAGTTAGACCAGGGCCTGCATTCAACTTTAGCATCGCTATTGGTAATTCCAGCGCTCATTTCCCTTTTAGAGATGGTAAAAGAAAGTGTAAGAGAAGGAAGTACTGGGGTTAGTGAATATGAAGAATTACGATGGTTTAGAGTATTGGTTAATAAATTAAAGGATATTGGAATAGACATATACAATTATAATTCATTTACAGATTCAACTATTAAAATTGCTCAAGAATTGATTGGTAATCCTCTTACAAGTTCATTAAAGAACTTAGAAGGATATATTTACGAGGATTAAAAGCTTAGAGAGGTGATAATAATGAAAGTGAGGTATCTCAGAGAAGCTTATCTTGCTCAGTTGAAATCTAATATTTTAAGCAACATAGAACTATATAAACAGGATGAACCATGGATTTCACATTATTTTAAAGAGACAAGCTTTTTCTTAGAAACTAACATTAGTGTTGATGAAATAGAATTAATTGAACCACAGGGCCCTGATCAGCTTTATGATCTGGAAAATACCAGAATAATATACGATGCATTTAAACATCTTAATATTTCACAAGCAATAGATGAGCGGTTATGGACTTATTTGACCCATGAAATTTTTTGGAAATATATGAGAGTCAGATGGCCTGTAGAGAATAAATCAAATCCTGATAGATTTATAAGGGAAAGATATTTCTTTATGTCGAATCGAGACAGAGCCCTTATACGGAATGGTATTTCAAGGCTTTGGTGGTACGGTTACATTACATATGATGGAAGCCGTTCAAATCCATATGAACTGACAAAAATTCTTCTTAAGAAACAAGAAATTGCGCAGAATCTACTGGAGAATAGTTTTTCAAGAAACCAAATGATTACTAAAACTATACTTTCTGTCTTAGCTGATATGGAGAATATGAATAAACCACTTCCCAGAAGGGAACAATTTAGGGAGCTTATGAGATACATAAATTGGTTAGGAGGAGTTACATTGCTGGATGCTTTAAATGAAAATGATATAGAACAAATCATTGTTAAAAAACTTGAAAAGTCAGTATAAGTGAAGGTTAAGATCCATTGTTAGTGTTTTATGCGATGTATAGTATTTAATAGGTGTATTATATTTGCATTCAGATAATACCTATAATGCTGAGTTTACATGAAAGCAGCTATAGTATGAACTCTGCTAGGGTGGATTGAGAAAATTTATTCTTACTGCATATTTTATATCTAGTACCTCAGTCACAATAAAACAAGGATATGGAGTTTTCCAAGGCCTAAATACGATAGATGCGGAACTAATAACTTATGTTAAATTATAATGACCCCATAAGGGGGTTTACACACAGCTAACGGAGGAATTACATCCGCTCATCCCGAATAAATAAAACAGGAGGTATTGAGGATGAGCGAAAACAAAAAGTCCCAAAAACGCAAACGATGGACAGCTAAAGCTAAGATGGAAATAGTTCTTGAAGGACTTAAAGGCCAGGAAACAGTTGCCGAACTCTGCAGGCGGTTCGGCATTAGCCAGTCAATGTACTATGAGTGGAAAGATATTTTTCTAAACCATGGTTTAGAAGGTTTAAAGCACGGTGGTAAATCCGCCCGGGAGAAAGAATTAGAAAACCAACTAAGAGAAGCCCAACGTGCACTAGGGAAAGCGGCTCTGGAGATTGAAATTCTAAAAAAAACGAGGAACTACGACAGCAAAAGAGGCGGTAGAACTAGTAGAGCAAAGTGGTGACCGCTATCCTGTAGCCCTGGTATGTAAGCTTCTAGGTGTATCTCGTACAGCCTATTATAAGGCAAAGGCCAAACCTGAAAGTTCACAGAGAGAAGAAAGCATAGAAAACCATAATCTATTAAAGCGGATTAAGGAGATATTGCAGAAAAATCCTGAGTTTGGTTATCGAAGGGTATGGGCACGCCTACGCTTTGGCCCTACCCCCGTTAAAGTTAACAAAAAACGTGTCCAGCGGCTAATGCAGCTTAATAATCTTCAGGCTAAGGTAAAAAGATATAATGCACCTAGAAAACAGCATAATGGTAAAGTAGAAGTAAGTTATTCCAACCTTTTATGGGGTACTGACATGACAAAGATCTGGTGCGGTAAAGATGGCTGGGCCAGCCTTTTCGCTATAATAGACCATTGTAATAGAGAAATAGTAGGCTATAGATTTAGCTTGGATGCCTATGCTATTAGAGCTAGAGAAGCCCTTAATGAGGCTATTACATACCGTTTTGGCACACCGGGTGAAGTCCCGCAGGACCTGGAACTAAGGTCGGATAACGGCTCCCAGTTTGGGGCTAAGGTATTTGTAACTGAAGTTAAACGCTTAGGTATTAAGCTGACCAACACTGCTTATCGCTGTCCGCAGGGAAATGCTATCATTGAGCGTTTCTTTAGGACACTAAAAGAAGAATGTGTATGGCAGCATAGGTTTGAATCTTTTGAAGAAGCCGAAAGAGTTATTACTGCCTGGATAAAGTACTATAATGAAGAGCGGATGCATTCCAGGTTAGGCTACAAATCTCCTAAAGCATTTTACGAAGAGCAAATTCTCCGTAAAAACGCAGCTTAAAATGTTGACATTTTGGGGGTCACTACAGTGTTATAGACGTATGAAATTATAAATTAAATTCCTTTTTGAGTATTTCAATTAATTCTTTTGCTGTCTCTTTATCAAACTGAATAGTCTGACTCAATTTATTTTTTAGTTTTCTATATTTTGTTCCATATGTATCTATTTGAAAGAATTTATTACCTTTATCATCGATAAAAGTAAGATAGGATGCTTCAACAATTTCGTGTACTCTATTTCTTTCTTTGTTATTCCTAGTTAGATAATCCTTAACTATTCTTGCCATTTTTATCCCTCCACCCAATTCAATTCAATTACATTTCATCGCTGGCTTTTTTTAATACCTCAGATAATATTTCTTGATATTCCATTGGTAAAGAAATAAACGGCCTAAGTGCAATACCCTCAATAATTCCCTCACAATCTTTTTTGAAAATCTCATAAAATTCTTTATTAGTAAAATATATATACTTCTCTCTTGCTGCGGTTTTTTCCATAAAATAGCATCTAGCATACAGACCATTAAGTTTCCCTACGGGAATATTGCCACTTTTAGTCCTACCACTATGATGACACACGTGTACAATAATACTAGAATCAGAAGAAACTCCGGCAAAACTTTTTAATGCCCCTTTTGACCCTACTCTAACCTTTCTTCGTACTAACTTTGTTTTAAACTCATTACTTAATTGTTCCAGTACATATTTAGTTACATAATTCAACTTTGAAGTGTCAGCCATTTTTATCCCTCCTATATACATATGTGTGTAACGTTCATGCACTAACGATACCGAGAGCCTTAGATAGCTCTTATCTTAGGCTCGCAGGTGTGGTGCTGCCCTTCTTTATATAGGTCTATTTCTCCTATTTGCTAATTCCGCTACTGCACCTATACGTGAGTGCAGTGTTATCGGACGCATATCAAAGACCCTATACTTTATCCGGAGCTTTTTTTGCCTAAGCTAGAAAAACACGATTTGCATAACTTACACTGCATAAAATATCACTATTATCAGACCGGGTGAGTATCCCCCAAAATCTCATTAAACTACCTTGACAATCCGAAACCTTAAACTCCTACCCAGGTAAACGGAAACCCTAAATACATACCATGGCAACGAGACCCTTAAGCATTTCTTTCTTAACCCTTTTTAAAAAATAAAACTATGGAAAATCCAAGATATATGCTCTGATAATTTGAACGGAAGCTATTAAGACATGATCCTATAAAATAAAATGTATTTGATATGACTGATATTAAATAAATTACCATGGCAATATTATTAATCCAATAATATTATATATGAATATACTATATTTTTCCATGGTTTTACACGAGACCCTTAAAATTTACCTTGATGATATATATCCGATAACGTTCCTGCGTTCCCGACGCCTGCGAGCTTACAGGTTTTCGCTCATGCCCGGGTACCCTTTGGGTGGGCTAATGCGAAGACTGACTTGGCTAGCAAGCAGGTGTCTATATAGCCCCCTAAAATCTTTGGAGTGAATACTTGTATATGTTAAAATTAGTATCGAACAGGGGGTAATAAAAAATGATAAAAAGACAGTACAGCGATGAATTTAAGGAGCAAATCTTAAAAGAATGCCAAGAAACAGGTAATGTAGCCTTAGTTGCCCGCAGACATGAAATTTCACCAAATACCATTCATACATGGATTAAAAAACAACGTCAAAGGGGCTCAGTAAAAGCTCTGCCCAAAGCAAAAGACGCCCGCTATAAAGCAATGGAAAAGCAACTTAAAGAAGTAAGTACTGAAAATGACAGGCTAAAACGCCTTCTTGCTGAAAAAGAACTTGAACTGGCTATTTTAAGAGAACTGATGGATTGTAAAAACCCTCGGTAATCGACAGAGTTGCTATTGCTAAAAGGTGGATAAAAAAGGGATACAAGATAAGTAGTGTCCTCAACTCTGTCGGTTTGGCTGCTTCCACCTACTATTACAGCA
>JACDNZ010000034.1 GCA_017656345.1 Thermosipho sp. (in: thermotogales)
TTAATAACATTGATTGGAAAAACTCAGTAGCAACAGTTGGAATATTTTTAGGAAGGCCACATTGGAACAAAGGATATGGAACAGATGCAATGAAAGTACTTGTAAGATTTATATTTAATGAAATGAACATAAACAAGGTTAAGCTGAGTGTATATAGCTTTAACAAACGTGGGATAAGAGCTTATGAAAAGGCAGGATTTAAAATAGAAGGGGTTTTAAGAGAAGAATTATTTAGAGAAGGGAAATATCATGATGTATATGTAATGGGAATTTTGAAAAATGAATGGAAAAATATGATCTCATCAAATGAATGAAATTAGCTTTCGAAGGGACGTTATACACGTCCCTTTTTTATTAATTAAATTAAAATAAAAGAGAAAAAATTATAACAAATTCTATGATGGTAAAATTGTTGATAATAAAGTTATCAATTCTCTGATGGTTACAAAAATCTTTTTTCGGAAAATTTCCTTGTCTTGAATCTGGAAAAATTTAGTAGAATTCTTATTGTAAACTTTGATAACTGATTTCTTTAAACCTCGAATCCCAAAATGGGAATTAGAAATCATTCCATTTTTTCATATACATTTATTAAAAAATCCCAAAAATCTTGCAAAAATTTTTCCAAGAGTCGTAAAAGCCTTTATACAAGCGGTTCGATGAATACTTTTTGTATTTTCAAAAATAAGACACGTTAAAAAAATTTGATATATTTTTATACATCTAGTTTGATAGCACGGGCCTTATTTTCGAAAATAAAAGGTGGTTCGTAAAACGAACCACCTTTGAATTTAGTTTTTCACTTTTTCTTTGTACTTTAAACTTTAGATCTTACATTAGTTATTTGAAATTATTTCATTAAACTCTTCGACTGATATATATACCGGTGAATATGTTTTGCCATATCTTGATAGTTGACTTACAAATGCTCTCATGTGATTTTCAGATCCATCTCTCAGATTATTATATACAAACTCGATATCCTGGTTATCTGTTATTTTCAAAAATTCATCTAGATCATATATATCTAAATCTTCAATCGTTGCTCCAACTATTAATGCATCAGTTATTGAATTTTTTCCTAATTTAATTAACTCAAAATATAAGTCCTGTAAATCTTCGTTTTGAAATACTCCAATCTCATCTATTACTGGATCTTCTATTTCATACTTGTCTAGTAATGCCTTTACTGCGTCCATATGTTGTTGTTCAGATTGTGCTATGTTGTAGAATGTCCTAATTCCCCAAATCTCATATAATGTCAAATACACATCTCTTGCCAATTTTTCTTCTTCCCTCATCTGTAAAATACTTTCTGTTTCACTTGCTGATAATGTTTCATATGGTAATGCATTTACTGTGTCACTTACTGTTCCACCCATAACTAACAAACTCGCTGAAAAAATCAAAACCGTTATAACAAACACACTCACTCTCTTTAACATGTTACCAGCCTCCTTTTTTACATTCTATTATGATTTTACGCCTTTTTTCTTAAAATTTTCTTAGAAATCTTTTTCTACATATGTTATAATCTTAAAAAATATTCGCAAGTCGAACAATTCAACAAGGAGGAATTTCATGGAAAACGAAAATAGAAATTTTCATGCTTTTATATGGCACGCTGTATTTTTAGCTTTTGCTGGATCATTTATTGAGATCAATACCGTTATTCCATCTCTAATATTAAAAGCAGGAGGTAGCGAGATAATTATAGGTCTCGTGACCGCAATAAGTATTGGAATACCTCTTTTGTCTCAACTTTTATTTGCAAGTATTTTGGTTTCCAAACCAATAAAAAAGCCTTATTTACTTTCTGGTATTTATCTCAGAATATTTTCTTTATTTTTAATTGCTTTAATGTTATCTTCAAATTTTTCTGGCAAATTAATTCTAACCTTTACAATTATCGGGCTATCAATTTTCTCATTCAGTGGAGTTTTTGCTGGAGTCAGTTACACAGATTTATTAGGTAAATCTATTTCAAAAGATAATCTCAAAAAATTTATGAGCACAAGGCAAATTCTTAAAAGTATTTTCGCATTATTAGGTGCTTTCACCGCAAAATTTATTATTAACAAATCTGACTATCCAATAAATTACTCTGTAATGTTTTACATTGCTTCATTTTCACTGTTTATCGCATCCATCGGTTTTTGGCTTATTAAAGAAAAAAAGATAATTCAATCAAAACAATTCCCATCTTTTCTGGTGGTGTTAAAAAATATTCCTGTATACCTCTTCAAAGATAAAAATTTGTTGAATTACGTTATTTTTAGCAACTTAACTGGTTTTGGACTTATTATAATTCCTTTTTACATATTACTTGCCAAAAACTCTTTCTCACTCGATAACAAAATTGTTGGTAATTTCCTATTCTTACAAATGTCCGGTATAGTTTTATCAAGTTTTTTATGGGGGAAACTTTTACATAGCAAAGGGTATAAAAAGGTTTTAAAATATTGTATATTTCTTGGAAGTTCTTTACCAATTCTTGCTTTAGTATTAAGTAATTTTACACCACTGGCATTTTCACTAGTCTTTTTCATTTCAGGGCTTACACTAAGCGCCAGGCAAATGTCTTTTGAAGGGATTTTAATTGAGATAAGCAGCCACGATAACAGAGCTTTATATGTGGGAATTGCAGGTGCCTTAAATATAGTTACCGCATTGCTACCATTAGTTATTGGTTTAATCATAAAATACATCGGATTTAATATTATGTTTTTGACTGTTTCAATTGCAATTTTATCAAGTATAAAATTTTTAAACAAGATAAAATTAGAATAATAAAAAAAGCTTGGCTACATTTACGCCAAGCTTTTTAAATCCTTAAAAGCATTTCCTTTTATATTCTTTTAGCTAATTCCATTGCTCCTTTGATTGCATCAGAAATCTGTCCAACTTTTAGTGCATCACCAACTAAATAAACATTTTCAAATTTTTTCGAAAGACTTTCATATAACCAGTTTTCAGGTTTTGTACCAGTTGCAACAATTATTTTATCAAATCTTCCAATTGATACAACTTCACCTTTTATATTAATAATAACCTCGTTATCTTCCCTGATTTCTGTAACTAATGAATTGGTGTAAACCTTTATTTTTGGTAAATAGTTTACATTAAATAACTTACCTGATATGATCTCCATACCTCTACCAATTGTATCAAGTGCCTCAACTATTGTTACATCCTTTCCTTCATCAACCAATGCCTCAGCTATTTCAATACCAATTAAACCTCCCCCAATAATTAATATCTTATATCCTTCAACTTTTCTTCCAGAAAAGAAATCAAATCCAGTAATATAGCTTTTCAAACCTTTTATAGGGGGAATGGCTGGAGTTGCACCGGTGGCAACTACAATCATGTCAAAATCTTTATCATCAAAAAATTCGGGAGTAATTGTAATATTCTTTATTACTCTTAATTCACTTTCTGCTTTTCTAATTAGATCATCCAAAATATCCTTCATTGAATATTTTCTGGGAGCTTTATATGCCAGGACCCATTGTCCACCCAGATAGTTATTTTTTTCATACAATGTCACCCTATAACCTTTTTTCTTTAAATAGAGTCCAGTATAAATGCCTGCTGGCCCACCTCCAACAATTGCCACTTTTTTAGATCTACTAATTTTTAAATCAAATGGTTCATGTAATTCAGGGTTTGCTATACAATCTATTGAATTACCTTTCTTTACATTTGCTAAACATCCTTGCAAACAACTACCACATCTAATATAGTCTTTAGAGTTGTTCAAAATCTTTTTCGGAAATTCAGGATCAATAATAAGTTGTCTTCCAAATACTACACCATCAATTACTTTTTCATTTAAAAGCTTTTTGAATCTATGAGCTTTTTGCATTCTTCCAACCGCAATAATAGGAAGATTCGTCATTTTTCTGATTTCTTCTAACTTATTGTTCATAGGTTCTATCGGTAATGACATGTGATTGTAATACCATGCAACTGAATCACATGCATTTCCCCAACCAATGTGAATCACTGAAACACCATATTTTTCTGCCAATGAAAAAATTTCTGCTAAATCTTTATTATCTATTCCGTCGGGAATAAATTCGCTCCCAGAAACTCTTAAAAAAATAGGAATTTCAATAACCTCTTTAATGCTTGCCAATAATTCTTTAGCAAACAAAAATCTATCCTCACCATATTCATCATTTCTTTTGTTTAGCCTTTTTGAATAAAATTGGTGGACTAGATATCCATGTCCAAACTGAATTTCAATAGCATCTGCCCCGACTTTTTGAGCTCTTATAGCATTTTTCCTAAATTCATCAATGATATTTTGAATCTCTTCTTTTGTTAGTTCCTTAGGAACTTTACCGGTTGTTGGACACTTAACTGGTGAAGGTGCAACAACCCCATTTACAATTTTTGGATTAGCAGCTCTTCCTGCATGATTTAAATGTACAACCAACTTTGTTCCATATTCATGAACTCTGTCAATTAAATTTTTTAAACCTTCCATATGTTCGTCCGTATTTAACATAACTTGCTTTGGGTGCTCTTTACCGGATGGTGAAATTGCAATTGGTTCAAAAATAATTGTTCCAACTCCACCTCTGGCCCTTTTTTCATAATAGTTTATCAACTGTCTTGTTACATACCCTGTACCCACTGTAGCTAACGCTGTCTTAATTGGAGCCATAAAAATATGGTTTTTTGCCTCAAAATCTTTATAACGCATATAATCGCCCCTTTAGTTTTTTTACTCACTATATGCTTAATACATATACACTCACTGCGATTATATAATACATACAAATTTTGTCAAGATTTAGATCAAAAATTAAGGTGGCCATAAAGCCACCTATTATTTATTCTGTAAGCCATTTATAAATAAGCCTTGCATAAATTCTAATAAACTGTTTCAGAGAATCAAGGGACCAGTTTTCGTTTGGTTGATGCATATTTGTTTTCTCACCAGGAAAACAAGCACCATATGCTACACCATACGGAACTCTTCTGGCATATGTTCCTCCTCCCATTGCTATTGGTGCTACATCTTCATTCGTTACACTTTTATACACGTTCATAAGAAGTTTTATCAAATCACTATCTTTTGATACATAAAGTGGTTTGCTATGGCTTATTTGCTCAACTTCAAATCCTTTTAATGCTTCGGATATCTGATTAGTAATCATCTCAACGTTAAAAAATATTGGATATCTAATATTAATAAATGTCGTTAGAACTTGATCTTTAAATTCTATTATTCCCAGATTACAGGTAAGTTCACCACTTACATTATCTTTTCCATATATATCAAGTCCTATCCCATTTACATCTTTACCCAATTTCTCATACAATGTTTCAAACACCCAATTATACGGTCCAAAATCTACTCTTGAAAGTAACTCCAGCATACAACCTGCAGCATTTATACCTAATTCCGGAGTTGATGCATGAGCAGATTTTCCTACAGTGGTAATTTCTATTTTATTCTCCTTTACTTCATACGAAATTTTACATTTTCCTTTGTAATTTTGAAGTAAATATTGAATTTCATTAACTTTTTCAGTTTCAAGTAATACCTTACATTCCTCCGGAACAACATTTACTGCTGTACCCGCAGTAAATTTGATCAATTTTGTGGGGTATTTCGGCATTATTATCGTTGAAATCTTATATGTAACATTTCCTTTTTCCGCAAATACAACTGGAAAACTTCCATCAGGAGTTACTGCTGCATCAGGATACGGCATCTTTTTAAAATAATATTTCAGACATCTTGAACCATTTTCTTCGTTGGTTCCAAATATTATTCTTACTGTATTCCTAGGATTAGGTACTAACTCTGAAACTATTTTTAAAGCATATAACGCTCCTATGCTTGGCCCTTTATCGTCTGAAACACCTCTTCCAAACATTTTACCATTCCTTATTGTTAATTTATAAGGATCGCTTTCCCATTGTTCTCTTTCACCTTCAGGAACAACATCGAGATGTCCTAAAATACCGTAAAGTTTCCCGGAATTCCCATAAGTAACGTGTCCAGCATAATTATCAACATTATATGCTTCAAACCCTAAATCTTCCGCTATTTTTAATGTTTCTTCTAAAGCTTTTGCTGGACCTTCACCAAAAGGAAAATTATCAAAAGATTCTCCCATCACTGATCTAATTTGTATAACCTTTGATAAAGAATTTAAAACTTCATCAAAGTATTCTTCAACTTTTTTGTCAATCAGTTTTTCCATGTTTTTCTCCATAACATCACTCCTCTATCTTTTTAAATATTGTATAGCAAACTTTAAATTTTCAACTACTGGCGCCATCCCCACAAGTACAAAACCTATTATTTTCAGAAAATTGAAACTCTCGCCAAAAATAATAAATGAAAGTATACTTGCAAAAACTATCTCAAGTGGCATTATTATTGCAACAGTATGTGAACTCAATTTTTTTAGTGAAAAAAAGTTTAAAGTAAGAGGTATAAACGTAGAAAAAATAGCCAATAACAAACCATAACCTACGTAATCTATCTTTAAAGTAAATATCTCTTTTGTTAAAACAGAAATAAATAAATACATAATACTTACACCTAAAAATGTATAAAATACACTTTCAATGGGATCTAAAGAAAATCTTTTCAATTTCTCACCAACTATAGCTATAAATAGTGCGTTTATAACTGCAGCTGAGATAACTAAAAAAGTACCTATAAATAACCCCTCAAAATTAGAAAATTTTTGTTCACCAATGTTAGAAAAAAACACACCAACAAATGAAAGAACAACAGAAAATATATTCAAAAAATTCATTTTATTTTTGTAAATTATCATTTGAAAGATCAAAACAAAAATCGGATTTGTGAAAAACAAAACAGTAGCATAAGCTGGATTCAAAAATCTAAGTCCTGAAAAGAAAAAATATGCTGCTATTCCATAATTTATTATCCCCATAAAACCAAAAAAGATAAAGCTTTTTAGATTAAACTTTCTCTTAAATAATAAAAAAAAGATAAACGAAAGTAATAAAGAAAACAAAAATCTCAAAAATAAAATCTGCAAAGCAGAGGCACCAACATTTAACGAAATTTTACCAAATATAGATGTTACTGATGAAGAGAATGCTGAGGCTATTGCTGCAAAATAATGCACCATACCACCCCTTAAATTAAATCACTTAATACTTTTAATAACAAAAGAAATAACACACCAATAATTACTGGTTTTATTATTCGATCACCTTTTTTTATGGCAAGTCCAGAACCAATCCAGTTCCCCAAAATACCAAATAAAGCTGCTGGAAAACCTACTAAGTAAATAACCTTACCTTCAAACGCAAATGTAACAAGTGCACTTATATTAGAAGCCAGATTTACAATTTTTGCTGTTCCAGATGCATTTACCGTTTCCATTGAAAGAAATGAAACAAAGAGTATTATTAAGAATGTACCAGTCCCCGGGCCGAAAAAACCATCATACATACCTATTAAAAAACCTATAATACTAGAAAGTAATCTTGTCTTCGCACGCGATAGTACCCTTTTTGAATTCAAAGAATTATTTTTTACACCTTTTTTTAAAAGTAAAAATAAAGCAGCAATCACAATTAATATTGTAATTATTATTTTTAAATACCTTTCGGAAATTATTAAGGCAAAACTTGACCCAATATGTGAACCTATAAAAGAAAATATAACAGAAAAAATTGCAACTTCATAAACAATTTTCCTGTCTCTTGCGTATCTAAAAGTACTGAAAACTGTACCTATACTGGAAGATAGTTTATTCGTTGCAAGAGCATTATGACTTGGAAATCCAATCAATAAATAAGCAGGTAGAGAAATAAGACCTCCTCCTCCCGCTATTGAATCCACAAAACCTGCCAGAAATATTAATGGAAATAGTAAAAGCATATCGGCAACTGTAATACCCATACTACCTCCTTTAATGTTAATTTTCAACTAACATTTTTTTGTTGATCTTTCCATTCATGTTTTTTTAATATCTTTAAAACACCTGTTATTTATCATGTTAGTTATATTTTAACAAAAAAATCAAAAAACCGGAAAAACTTCACCAATTTTTAAATTAACACTAATGTAATATGAAAATGATAAAATTAATTATGCAATCTTATATATGGAGGCGAAAATATGAAAACGAAACCTTCAATGTTTCTTTTTATTGTCATTTCGCTCTTACTATTATCTTTATTCTCCTGTGTTCAAAAGGCAATAATAATTCCAATTAACAGAGATGATTTATTGGTAATTGCTGGAAGCTATGAAGGCGTGGTAATTGCTGATAAATCTGATCCTACCGATATCAAGGAAGTATCAGTTTTTCCTACAAACGGTTATGTGAATTCTGTGTTTACAAAAGACAATTACATTTTTGCTATTGACAGTGAAGATGGTCTATTAATAATCGACGCCACGAACGTCTACAGTCCAAGTGTGATTAGCAATCTTAATCTAGGATATAATTTATCTGACGTTTTTGTTTATGGAAACTATGCGTATGTAACAACATATTCGTATGGATTGAGAATCATCGATATAACAGACATTGAGCATCCTGTTGAATTCTCAAATTATACTGATTCTTTATATATTAGAAGTATCTTTATTACAGATAACAAAGCATATCTAATTGATGCTTCATCCAAAGCTTTGGTAATACTTGATATTTCTAATCCCGCATCACCACTGTATCTGGGCAAATTTGATGATGTTATCTATAGCCCAATGAATGTATATGTAGATGGAAATATCGCCTATCTAGCTGTTGGATCAGAAGGAATATACCTAGTTGACATTACTGATCCATCAAGCCCTTCTAAAATCAAAAAGTACGACACCAACGGTTATGCTAAATCTATATTCGTTAAAGAAAATTACGCTTATGTTTCTGATAGTTACTCTGGACTCCTAATACTAGATGTTACTATTCCTTCTTCTCCATTGTTTGTAATTGAATATAAACCAGAAGGATCAGTTCAAGACGTATACATTGAGGGAAATATAGCTTATGTAGCTGCTAATTATTATGGTCTTACAGTACTTGACATAACTGACAAAGCTCATCCAATAAAACTGGAAAACTGGAATAACAGCTATTATCCTGAAAATGTATTTGTACAAAACAACATAATGTATGTTTCTGATGGCGATTACGGATTAACAACATTCGATGTTACTAATAAAGCAAATCCCAAACCACTTGGAAGGTTAGATATGGATGGTACCGTATTTGAAACATTTGTTTCTGGTAATTATGCATACATGGCAAATACTGATGGATTTTTTGTAATTAACGTTTCAAATCCGACAAATCCCACAATTATCGGTACAAACACTGAATATGATTATTTTTCAAACCTCTATTACCTAAATTCCTATGTTTATGCCACTAATAACAATGGACTTGTAATATTCGATGTATCACTACCGTCATCACCAACAGTAATAAGTACTTTAAATTTGAACGGTTCAGTTGAAGACATTGTTGTAAAAGATAATATCGCCTATATTGCTAATGTTAGTGAAGGACTCACTATAATAGACGTTTCAAATCCATCAAGCCCTACATTCATCACCCGTATAAATCCAGGTTTTTATACTTATGATGTATTTGTTTCAGGCAACTATGCATACGTACTGGAAAACACAAAAGGTTTGGTGATTGTAGATGTTTCTGATCCATCTTCCCCAGCAACTGTTAGTGAGCTTAATGTTGTTGGTGATGATTATTGTGGAATACGTATAAAAGATAATTATGCATATATCGCAGTTTATGAAGATGGAATGATAATTATAGATGTTTCAAATCCATTGAATCCTACATTTATAAAACAAATTGATACGTATGCAGCTATTGAATTATTCGTCGAAGGTAATTATGCATATATAGCAGATTATGATAATGGGATAGTCATTATTGATATAAGTAATCCAAATAATGCTTATATTAAAAAGGATATGCTAAACATGATCTTTACTGAAATCACTACATTTTAAATCTACTCATCTTTTGTAGAGGTTTTTACAACAATTTCCCTGTCTTTCCAGGAAACTTTTTTCAAAATAACTGTTTTAAATATGGAATCCAATAGTGTAAAAATAAAAAAGACAAAATGTACTGGATATAAAAGTGCATCGAGTAAGTTATAATCACCTACTTTTTTTGTCAAAAAATAAAACTGCACCACATAACTTGTATATAAAAGTAACCTGAAAGTATCGAATTTTAAAGGTATAGAATTCAATACACCAATATACCATATTAGTATAAGTAACGTATTTTTTAAACTACTTCTTTGTAAACCTATTGCCATATTTTTTGTCATACCCTCAAGCATTTCTTTAAAACCCTTTGGATACATTCTAAATTTAACCAGCTTATATCCTAAAAAGTTATTTACACTTAAACCATTCTCCAGATATATTTGTCCAAGTCTTAAATCCTCAACAATTTCCCCTTTTACTGAAAAATGTCCTCCAACTTTTGTATAATCTTCTCTAGATGTTAAAACCAAAGGTCCAAAAGCCCCTATTGGCTTTGTTTTTCCAAATAACTTCAAAATAGTTGTTGAAAATACTGCGGCAATATTTAATATAAAATTAAAATGCTCATATCCTTTTTCAAATCTTTGATATGGCCATACAGAAATCAAACCTTTATTTTTCTCATATTCAGCTAAAAGACTTTCAATTGCATTGCTTGAAAGTTCAACATCTGCATCAATAAAAATTAAAATGTCACCAGTTGAAATTTTATAACCATTCCAACAGGCCCATGGTTTTCCAAGCCATCCCTCAGGTGGTTCACTTTTTAGTGTAACTACTTTTACATTTTCAAATGATTTGGCCACTTTTGCAGTATTATCCTTACTGTTATCATCAACAACAATTATTTCTGCAATTGGATAATTTTGATTCTTTAAACTTTCCAAAATTTTTCTTATGTTTTTCTCCTCATTGCGTGCTGGAATTATAACAGAAACTTTATATGAATTTTGAGTTTTCTGAGATTTTAAAAAGTTGAAATTAATATAGAAAAACCAACCTACAAAATACGAAATAACTATTAGAAATCCCAGCATTGATTTATCACTCCTTTAACTAAATAAATTATATCATCATTTAATTAAAATAAATTTAATTTTGTTATAATTTAATTTAGACTATTATGTGTGGGGGGTAATATTATATGCCAGAATTTAACCAAGGTGAATGGGTATTAATAACCGGAGGATCTTCAGGAATTGGCGAAGAATTTGCCTATCAACTAGCAAAAAAGAATGTTAACTTAATTTTAGTCGGAAGAGATAAAGAAAGACTGGTTAATGTTTATAAGAATATTAAACAAAAAAACTATTCAATAGATGTAAAAACAATAAAATTTGATCTTTCATCAGATATTGATATATTCATTGATACTATAAATCACTTTGAAATAGATCACCTTATAAATAATGCAGGTTTTGGTTGGTATGGGGAATTCATCAATGTAGAACACAAAATATACGAAAAAATGATATCATTAAATATTACGAATTTAACTACTTTATCACATTATTTATCAAAAAAATTGGTTGAAAAGAAAAAAGGCGGAATTATTAATGTTTCCTCTGTAGCGGCATTTTTTCCACTACCACGTTTTTCTGTATATAGTGCTACAAAAACATACGTGCATAATTTCTCAATAGCTTTATACGCCGAACTTAAAAAATACAACGTACATGTAATGTGCTTAGCACCAGGAAAAACAAAAACAAGATTTTTCGAGAGAGCAAATATGGAAAATAAAGGAAAATACATGAGTGTAGAAAAAGTAGTTAAAGGAGCAATAAAAGCATATGAAAAAGACAAGCCATTGTATATACCAGGCTTGTCTAACAAATTAGCATATTATCTAATTAAAAAATTGTTTTCAGATACAGTTATAGCAAATTATCTGGAAAAATATTTTTAATTAACTTTTAGTCAATTCAAGATATCTTTCAATAAAAGAAACAATATCAGAAATACTGAAATTTCTCGCAAATCTAACTAATTCATGTCCATTTTCCATAATTAAAACCGTTGGAACAGTTAAAACAAGATGTTGACCAGCAAATTCTGGATTCTCAACTACATCAACAACTTCAAATTCCAAACCATACTCCTCAGCAATTTTCATTACCTTTGGAAGTGCTGCAATACAAACCGAACATTTATCGTTTTTAAAATAATATAGTTTCACATTTCTACCTCCTTGGTCGGTTTTTGTTTCTTTTATTTTATCAACTATTTTTAATTAGTCAATGTTTGTTTTTGGATGATAGATGACACTGTTGAACAAACATACGCGGCTGATTTTAAAGTTTGCCCATGCAAATATGTATCTAACAAGTTCTTTTATTCAGCCATTTAACAAAAAATATGTGCCAACCTTTGTAAAAAACACTTTGGTTGGCACGTTTTGCTAGCTTTTGTCAATCTAACTAACTTTTGAAAATTAAATTAAAGTTCTTAATTAAAATTTGTTGAAAACCGTTTAATAACCAGTTAATCTCCAAAGCGATACCCAAAACATGTCAGATAATAACACAGGATCAGTTGGATCACTTATATCAATTATTACTAGTCCATTATCTCCATCTGCTACATATGCGTAGTTCCCTGATACATACACTCCTTCTGCAAATCCATTAGTATTAAAGTACCCTACTTGCTGAGGATTTATTGGATTACTTATGTCTATTATTACAAATCCACTGGGACCTTCCGCAACATATGCATAACTTCCTGATATGTATACACCATTTGCATATCCATTTGTATCAAATTGGCCTACTTTAACAGGGCTAGATGGGGCACTTATGTCTAGTATTACTAGACCATTGTAACTATCAGCAACATATGCATAACTTCCTGATATATATACATCCAATGCAAATCCAGCAGTATCAAAAAGCCCCATTTGTTGTGGATTTGTTGGATCGCTTATGTCCAATATTACAAGACCATCACTTCCATCCGCAATATATGCATAACTTCCTGATATATATTCGTCTAATGCAGATCCATTAGTATCAAAATGGCCTACTTCTTGTGGATTTATCGAATTACTTATGTCTAATATTACAAGACCATCATTTTCATCCGCAATGTATGCATAGTTTCCTGATACATACACTCTCACTGCAGATCCATTAGTATCAAAATGGCCTACTTCTTGTGGATTTATCGGATTACTTATGTCTAATATTACTAAGCCATTACTTCCATCTGCAACATATGCATTACTTCCTGATATATATACACCTCTTGTATATCCATTAGTATCAAAATGGCCTATTTCTTGTGGATTTGCTGGATTACTTGTGTCCAATATTACTAAGCCATTACTTCCATCTGCAACATATGCATTACTTCCTGATATATATACACCTCTTGTATATCCATTAATATCAAAATGGCTTACTTGTTGGGGACTTGCCGGATTACTTATGTCTAGTATTACAAGACCATTATTTCTATCTGCAACGTATGCATTACTTCCTAATATATATACACCAGATGTCCAGCCAGCAGTATCAAAATGGCCTATTTCTTGTGGATTT
>JACDNZ010000035.1 GCA_017656345.1 Thermosipho sp. (in: thermotogales)
CACTATTAGATACATTACATAAAGTGGTATATACGAACTTAAAAATAATCCTCCCTTCATTATAAAACTAAGTTCTTTCAACTCCACCACCTCTAAAACCAATGATTATCACAAAAAAATATCCAATATTCTATTTTTACTTTTTTAAACATTTAAAAACTTATTCACTCATCATAAAAAATACCCAAAATATCTTTTTTTGAAAACATGAATGTTCATATTTTCTAATACTGAATTTACACGTGTAATAACTTAGGAAAATATTATTAATCTATAAAAGTTACTATATTACTTATTATTAATCTTATAATGAAAGTTAGAGAAAAAACGCAACTTCAATATTATCAAAATCTATTCATGAAACTGTAACCATATAGTCATTTAGCAATTAAATTATAACATATTACAATTATTAAAATCAAAAACCACGGAAATCTCCGTGGTTTTTTCAATTGCTTTTAGTTTTGCTATTTTAATTTCTTTCAAAAACAACAAATTTTTAAATATTACACCTTATAACTCACAAAACTTGTTTACTAAAATAGAACGTTTTCAACTTTTATTTTCTTTAACTTATAATTTAAAACGTTAAATAGTCAAACTAAATATACAACAAGTTTTAAAGGTTTCAAAACCACATTTATAATACAAAAAAAGAAACAGTAAAAGAGTACTTGGAAACTCACATGAAGTACAAAATGTTTTAAAACCTCAATCTTAGTTATAAAAACACTGTTGAAACAACCATAAAAGACAATGCTTATTTGTTTGAAAAGTCTAACACAAACAAAACAAATTCTTACTTTCTAAAAATTTTTAGTATTTTACCAAGAATAATTCTATTTATCTCTGATTTAAAAATTGTTTCAAATGTTATATAAAACAGGCCTAATAATATTAATTGAATTACTATTTTTAAAACTGGATATATAATTAGATTCATCTTCAAAAAATAAACAATTAGAAATGTCATTATTCCGCTTAGAAAATGTTTCCAAATCCCGGAAAATAATTGTTTTAAGTTAATAATTTTTCTAATAATTATTGCTAAAGAAAGCATAACAAAAAACTCTGCTATTACTGATGCTATTGACGCACCGTATGAATTATATCGTGGAATTAAAAACAAATTCAAAGGAAAATTCAATGCCGCTCCTATCATCACAGAAATAGTAAAAAATTTCTCTAACTTCAACGGAACTAAAAGCTGTATTGCAAATAAATTACTCCAACTTATAAATAATATTATTGGACTTATTATTATTATCAAATCTTTAACCTTAAAAAACTTCTCTCCAAAGTATATTGGAACAAAATCAGGTATTGTAATTAAAAACGTTACTATGACAAAAATTGCAGCAAACGTAAAATAATCAAAAACTTTTTTTGCATAAAACTCTATTCGTTCCTTGTTATCGTAAGAAGCTAAATTTGACACCCTTGAAACCATCACAGTGCCTAGTGAAGTAATTAAAGTTAATGATAATCTTACTATTCTCTGAGCATAATCGTAAAAAGCTACTTCCTCTTCACTTGCTAAAATCCCTATCATCGTTTTATCTAACACTGTATATACTTGTATTGCAATTGCTGGAAAAAATAATTTCGAAGTACTTATAAAATGTTTTTTCAAGTTTTTAACGTTAATTCTCTTTATTTTTATATAACCTGGCAAATAAAACCACAATATTATCTGCCCTATTATATTGCCAAAAACTGTTATTATCGCATATAAAACATAATCTTTCGGTTCTTTTATAATTATAAATATTGCTACAAGAGTCATTGTTTTTATTAATAAACCTCTTAAAGACACTTTTTTAAAATCTTCTATTCCCATAAAAAAATATGAGATATCAAATGCAACAGCTAATAAATTAATCAATTGTATATAATAAACAATCTTATAATTCGATGAGATATTTAAAACAAAAACTAAATATACAATTATAGAAAAAAAAGTAGTAATCAGCTTAAGATAAAATAATTCCCAAAAAGTTACATTCAATTTTTCTTTATCATCTCTAACATAAGCAATAGTTCTATTTCCATATAAAGTCATCCCAAGCGTTGCAAATAAAATAAAATATTGGACTACGGAATTGGTAAAGGAAATTATCCCAAGACCTTCTGGGTCCAATACTCTAGTTACATATGGTATTGTAATAAAAGGAATAATTATACTAGAAATTTGTAATACTAAATTATAAAGATAATTTTTCGCGATTCCCACTTGTTTTCTCCCATTTACCCTATTTATATCCCCTCATAACCTAGCACACATTGTTGGAATAAATAATTTTTCATACAAAATTTATATAACTTATTTCAAACAAGATAATTTTAAATAAGCAATTATCAATCTATGACTTTGATCTCATATTTAAGTATATTTCCTACTTTTCTAGTAGCCTAAGTGAAACCTTGAAACTAAAACGAGTACACATAACTTTCTTTAATACTTTTTTATTTTTAATCTTCCAAAACCTACTTCCATTTTCTGCTCTTTGACATATATATAATCCTGTAAATTCCGTTCTCAAGAATTTATCCTTTATTTTTCCCGCATTCTGAGGATATGCTTTTTTATTTTTCCTAAACTTTTTTAACGTTATATTTTTTTGATTCTTATTACTATCCCCCTATTAAAATCTTTTATTAGTTCCGTTTTACATCTTATTCTCTACTTATTCTAACTTCATTACCTTTCATTCTGTATAATAGCATTTATTACCTGTTCCTATAAATGGTTTACTCATAACCTCATTTATCTTACACCCACATCCTGCTATTTTTTTAATCATTCCAACTAATCTCTTTATTTTTACACCTTCCTCCGTTTCTCATAATGTTACCAAATCTTTTGTTATACTAACCTTTTCTAGTATTTTTATCGTCTTCGACTTACTCTTATCTATCAACTTATTAATCTAAATCTTATTGGTTATTTAATTACATCCTTTACCTTTAATATGTCTCCATTTTCCCACTAATAATTTACCTAGATAAAATTCTCTCAACAATGTTGGTAATACATGATAAGTTTTTAAGTTAAATCATCATTTGGCCTATAATAGTTTGTTGGACATTACACTAATAAAATTTGTATCATACTGACTATTAAAATATTTGCAAAGCTTTATTGCAAATATTTTTAATATCGTATATGGCTCGTTTATTGATTCAAGTTCACCTGTTAATAGGCACTCTTCTTTCATCGGTTGGTTGCATATTTTGGCCAGATACTTAATGGGCTAAAATTTACTTATAAAGATTTTTTCTTACAGCGTTATTTTTATATTATAATAGACCACACATATTTTTACAATCTTCCTTTCCTTACCAAACATACGGTCTGACCGTCGCTCAATTTTCTCATAACTAGCATTTTTAAGTTAATGTTTATCTTTTTTCTAAGTTGTTTTTAAACCCTATAAACCTTTGCTGCTCCACCAACAATATCAATTAACTTATACATACAATACTTTTATATTATTCATCTTAAGTTTCTTAAACATAATTGATAGAAAATTCTCTTACCTATCTTTATTCCAAGAATCCATGTGGTAGAATTATGCGAATCCTCAAAATCTATGAATTATTTTTCGTATTATTCAGTGTTTAACACTTTCCACATTTTATATCTTCATTCAAAAGTAAACGGTATATCCGTCTATGTTTTTCTATAAAATTACTTATCTCAAGTCTTTTTCTATATTGCTCACTATAAAAATTCGGTTTCCAATTATTTTGAATTACAAACTCTATAACTTTTGCTAAACTTTTAGAATTTTCCACCTTAAAAGTGTAACCAAGACGATATTTTTTGATCAAATAACCTAAATTCCCATAATCTGGTCCAATTACAGGGATCCTTCTATAGACAGCTTCGGTCATAGGACCACTATTTCCTGAAAATGTTTTTCGGTATGGCAACACCACAATATCGGACATTTCCACGTTTTCAGCAAATTCTTGTTCAGATAAATATCTCAATTCTATGCGGGCATTAATGTTGAATCTTGAACACATTTTGCTTATCATATCAAACTTTACATGTACCTCCGGACCAGCAATATTTAGTAGTACTTTCTTTTTAATCTTCCAGTTCATAAACTTAAACGATTTTAGTAATATATCTAATCCTTTATTTTTTCTTGTACCTCCAAGGAAAGTTAATACGACACTATCGTGATTTATACCATACTTGCTCTTTAAGTATTCCTTTGATGAGGTATTAAAAGTATGAAATGCGGGATAGTCGATCATTTCCACGTTTTTAATTCCATGTTTAAATAACTGATACTGTAAATATTCAGAATGAACAATTATGCAATCCAAGTTTTTGGAAAAACTTTTTAATAATTTCATTTTAACAAGGTTACGTGGAACATGGTGTAACGTTCCTAAAATCTTTATTTCAGCATTAATGTTATTAATATTTCTTCTTGATAATAATGGTCCAAGCACATAAAAAGGGTCCAAGCATAGAAAGTGGATGATCTTTACTGATTTTTTTTTACTTATTTCAATCCACTTTTTGAAAAAGAGGTATCTTGTTAAAATGTATTCTTTGAGTTCTCTCTTACAAATGGGCGGAAAATTCACTTTATCAATTATTCCTTTGACTTCTAGCTGATTTTTTAAGGTCTGAAAATAGATTTTGTGATGTCCAGTATCAGAATAATCTACTATAAATATTCTTAAATCTTCTTTTGAATTAAATAATGCGTCCATTATAGTGACACCTCCATTATATACAAAAATCAATCGTTTTTTGGATTAGTTATTTTATAAGCAACTATAGAAATATCGAACCAAATCTGTGCTAGAAAAAAAGAACCGGTGCTTAAGAGCCGTAAAACTATCAATACTATTAGCATTTTTAACCATATACCTTTCACTTTGTAAAAGAGACAAAATATAGCTGTTATAAATAGAATAACACCGAATATCCCAAGCTGAACACTAATAGTTAAATAAAAATTTCCTTGATTTGTGATTTGGCCCGGAGTAAATTCAAACCAACTAAGGTACTTAAATATCTTGGAATACGAAGTCAAATCAACATTTGTTAAACCGTACCCAAATAAAAATGCATCTTTCCATGCCATCAAATTTGCTTTGTTTATTTCTAGACGTACTGCTGTCGAAACGTCTTCAAAAGAAAAAATGCTTTGCATCCTTTTATAAAAACTCGATATGAATTCAAAAATAAGAGATTTACTTTCCACAGAAACATTCAAGTTAGGTGGTAATACTATTATTACTAGGAGTATTGTACACAGTATAAAAAGTATGTTTCTAATTTTTAGAGCACCAATAGCGACATTCTTAAAAAATAGCACTATATATATAATCAGAAGCTGGAGTATTCCAGCAAAACTGAAAGTCAATAAAGTTGCCAGTGTTAATAGAAAAAATTGAAAAGGCATTTTCTTATATCTAAAATGTTTTAAGCCAAAAAGGTATAGAACCATACAGCTATTCAGGTAAAATGCATAATAGGCTGGTTCAGAAAATATAAAATTTAACCTTATCAAATTTCCTGCTCTAAAGACTCCAAAGTCAAAATTGAATATATCAAAAATAATTAGAAAATAGTAAATCAATGAGGTAAGCACTATTACATAGGATAATTTTAGATACGATTCAATAAGATCTTTGAGCAAAATTATTTTGTAATATAGAAAAGTTAGTAATAAAGCACTAAAAAGGAAATAAAACATCCAAAGTGAAATATTTTTAAAAGCTTCTATTAGACCACTGGCACCAAGAATATAATTGCCCACAATTGCTGTTAAGAGTGTATGAAGAATCATGTATATAATAATAACTATAAAAGGCAAATACACTTTTATAATTTTCAAATTCAATTTCATTCCTAATAATTTTGAGGTCGTATAAAACACAAGGAGAGCAAAAACTAGTAAGCTGGCAAACTTAGGAATCTGTCTTATAATACCACTACGGTACAAGAAAAAATCCAACCCTTGTACAAGATTAAATAAAAGAATTAGAAATAATACCATCTGTTTTGACTTTGCTTGAACATTAGAGTTCCAATTCAAAGATAAGATTTTACGCAATTTCAAGATCCCCTCCACTGATGTTAATTTTTAACATTCTTCATTTAATCGCATCGAAAATTATGTGTTCTTGATGTTCCCAATTAAATTCATTCATTACAATTTTCGGGGCTCTTTGAGATATCCTCTTGTAATAATCACTATTGTTTAACAAAACTTTTATACAATCAAATAGTTGGTATGCATCTCCACTCTTATACCACACCCCTACTTCTTTTTTCTCTATAATGTTTTTTAACGGAGGTGCATCAGAAACTATTATGGGTTTCCCAAAAAGTAAGAATTCAAATATTTTATTTGGAATAGTATGATTAACTGCTAAAGAATTTTTATGCGAAATTAGTCCAATAGTTGCCCCACGCATATAAGCATACATCTCCGCAGGTCTTACCCATCCTGTCATGAAAACCCTATCTTCTAAAGATTTTTTTCTTATTTCTCTTCTCAATCTTTTCATTGTTAAGTTATCTTGACTACCTCCAACAATATAGAAGTATACCTTATAATTTTGTTTTTTAGAAAGAACAGCAGCTTCGATTAAATCTTCTAGCCCTCTAAGATAATTAGGTCTTCCAGCAAATACAACAGAGGGATATTCCAATTGTTTGGGAGGTTCTTTAAAATAATCTGGGTTTCTTAAATCTACGTAATTTGACACTACCACGAGTTTCTTTTCGTAATTTCCTAGTCGTTGAATTTGTTCTTCAACTACAACAAATACTTTATCCGCTTTTTCCACTGAAAACTTTTCAAGAAGAGACAAATAGATATAATTTCTTCTGATAAGGTCGTAAAAGTTTCTTTTCGGCTCTTTAGCTTCACATGGAAGGCATTCTGCCATGTCTAGTATTAATCTCGCTTTATGACGATAATTTGCAAAATAAATGGAAGGAAAAAAATAAATGTCTCTCACTATAATAGCCACCGGTAAATATTTTTTTATTAACTTCTTTACAAATCTTATGAGAAAAGGGTTTATTGCAAACTTTACATTTACTATCTTGGATAAAACATTGTTTTGAATTCTAAACCTATGAACAGATACATTATTTAATAATTTCTCAAAACTTGGTAAAGCCACTTTACCAGGTGAAACGATTACTACATGATATTTTTTCATTAAGGTTCTTATAAATTTATCTGTTCTAACGTCACCGATATAAGGTGAACTTTGTACGTAAAATACTGATCTTCTCTGCATTCAATTCATCTCCTTAATACCAATATCTTTCTTAGCTTTATATCCATTTTATATATACAAATATATACAAATTTGCGTAATCAACACCTCCTAGTAACAATAAACTATATGTGTCATTTAATACCCTAATATTTTCTTTCCTTTTTTCGGTATGTGAATTTTCGTATGATAGTACTTTTCACAATATTTCTCCTAAATTTTGCAACTACTTTACTCATTCTCCTTAGTACCTCTTCATTCTCCAATTTTTCTTCCTTGTAATCAACTACTCCATTGTTATTACTGATGACATATAATTCCTCTTCCCGCGTTTTTTCTCTCCATATATAGCGATAGTTATTTGTTCTTATTGACACAACCGCATGCCCGTCAGAAATATCTATCTTATCCGATCCATCTTCTTCGAGTACTTCACTATAAACAAAGTTATCCCCACTATACTTAAAAATATTCCTTGCTTTTCCAAAGAATTTTGGTTCCGCCAGCAGTTGTAGTAAATCTAACAAAGTTGGCGACAAGTCTATCAGTGAGAAAAGGTCTTTCACTATTACTACCTCTTTAATGGTTACTGCTGGAGGAAAAATAACTAATGGAATATGAAGCGTTATATCAAACAACTCTGGCGGATGACCAATTATACCCATCTCGCCGAATGCTTCCCCGTGATCAGCAAGTATAACTATCCAAGTGTTTGGACATCTTTTATCAATCTCTATCATAAATTTTTTTAGCACGTTCATCAAATAGTCAATTGTACTAATATACAGTTTTTTCGCTTCCTTCACCACACGATTGTGAACTAAGTTAGGATCTCTTTTCCCTTTGTATTCTTTAAGCATATTCCTGAATTTGATATTGCATAACACTGCCTTGAACTTCCACAATGGGTTTTTCGAAGGTGGCAACCAGGGTAAATGGGTATCCATTAGATGAATCCACACAAAAAATGACTTGTCCACATCTATTCTCGAAAGATGTTGAAGAACATCTGTCAATATTTCTTCAGCTCGAGGATAATTTGGTTTTCCCCAAACCAGGTTTTTAGTTGTTGTAAGAAACCAGGATACTTTCCCTGGTACCGTATTACCCTTGAATCTCATATAATCGTCAAAAACCAAAAATCCCCTATTGTAACCTAAAACTGATGATACAAAAGGATTAGCTGCAACAAAACCAAGAGTTGCGTATCCACGCTCTCTCAAAGCTTCTGCTAATGTCTTCTCATATTTTGAGATGTGGAACTGTTTTCCAAATGCTAACGGATAAGAAGAACACATAATAGATGGAAATGACCTTGGTGTACCACACCCATTCGCAAATGCATTTTCAAAAAAAACATATCCTCTATTTATTTTTTTCTCTAATACCTCAAAATAACTCTTAAATTCATCATATCTCAATGCATCAATAGTAATAATTATTAAATTATCTTTCTTCTTCAAAATTTCACCTCAATTTATAATTTTTATTCTTCATACCACTTATAGAGATTTAAAATTCCTTCTTTCAATTCTATTTTATGCCACCACCCAAGTTTATGAAGTCTTGTCACATCTAGCAACTTTCTTGGTGTTCCATCAGGTCTACTTGTATCCCATTTTATTTCTCCTTTATATCCTACTACTTCTTTTACTATTTCTACCAAATCCTTTATTTTTATATCTTCACTTGTTCCTACATTTACAAAATAATCTGGTGAGATTTTTTTTATTTCTTCTGCATCAATATTGTTCATTAAATATACACACGCACCTGCTAAATCATCTACATGCAAAAACTCTCTATACACTTCTCCTGTACCCCACACTATTACTGAATCCTTTGTTATACCAACTTTTTCAAGTACCTTTATTATTGTTTTTGGATCATTTTCATCTATTTCTTTATCCAAATCAAAACCTATTGGATATCTTTTCACATCTCTGATTATATCTTCATATTTTCCTTCCATTAACAATTTACCTAAATGAAACTTTCTCAACAATGCTGGTAACACATGAGAAGTTTCTAAGTTAAAATTATCATTTGGTCCATAAAGGTTCGTTGGCATTACACTTACAAAATTTGTACTGTATTGCTCATTAAAATATCTACACATCTTTATTGCTGAAATTTTTGCTATTGCATATGGTTCGTTTGTTGGTTCTAGTTCACCTGTTAATAGGTACTCTTCTTTCATTGGCTGTGGAGCATATTTTGGATAAATACATGATGAACCAAGATTTAATAATTTTTTTACTCCATATCTATATGATGCTTCTATAATATTTGCTGCTATCATTACATTTTGATAAATAAAATCTGCCTTATATGTATTATTTGCAAGTATTCCTCCAACTTTCGCAGCTGCTAAAAACACATATTCTGGCCTTTCTTTTTCAAAAAATTCTCTTGTTGCTTTTTGATCTGTTAAGTCGAGTTCTGCATGTGTTCTTGTTACTATATTTGTATATCCAAGTTCTTTTAATTTTCTCACTATTGCAGAACCTACCAATCCTCTATGTCCTGCTACATATATCTTTGCATCTTTTTTCATCATATTTTTCAACCTTCCTTTATCATTTCATTCCTATGTTTTTCTTTTATTGCAAGCGTCAAATCATATTTCACCATTTTTTCAATTAATTCTTCAAAACTTACCTCTGGCTTCCATCCAAGTTTTTCTCTTGCTTTACTTGCATCACCTAAAAGTATATCTACTTCTGTTGGTCTGAAATACTTTGGATCAACTTCTATTACTTCTTTTCCAACACTTAAATGTTTAAAGTCTGGTTCAAAATCTTTTAAATCGGGATGATTTTGTTTTACCTTTTCTACAAAACTCAAAACCTTATCTTTTTCTATGTTCTTTATTATTCCCTTTTCATCTACACCCTCACCAATCCATTTAAGTTTAATCCCTAAGTTTTCAAATGTTTTCTCACAAAATTCTCTTACTGAGTGTGTCTCTCCTGTTGCAAGTACATAATCATCTGGCTCTGGTTGTTGTAACATTAACCACATGCCTTTTACATAATCTTTTGCATATCCCCAATCTCTTTTTGCATTTAGATTTCCAAGATAGAGTTTTTCTTGGGTCCCTACTAGTATCCTTGTCGCTGCTCTTGTTATTTTTCTTGTTACAAATGTTTCCCCTCTTCTTTCTGATTCGTGGTTAAAAAGTATTCCATTACATGCATATATTCCATATGCTTCTCTGTAATTTACTGTTATCCAATATGCATATAACTTTGCAGCTGCATATGGACTTCTTGGATAAAACGGTGTTGTCTCTTTTTGAGGAATTTCTTGCACTTTTCCAAATAACTCACTTGTTGAAGCTTGATAGAATTTTACTTTTTTTTCAAGTCCAAGTAGTCTTATTGCCTCAAGTATCCTTAATGTTCCAAGAGCATCTGAATTTGCTGTATATTCTGGTATTTCAAATGATACTTTCACATGACTTTGTGCTGCTAAGTTATATATCTCATCTGGTTGTATTTTTTGTATTAAACTTATTAAAACGGTTGAATCTGTCATGTCTCCATAATGAAGAAATAATCTAACATTTCCTTCATGTGGGTCTTTATATAAATGGTCTATTCTTCTTGTGTTGAATGATGATGATCTTCTTATCAATCCATGTACTTCATATCCTTTTTCTAAAAGTAGCTCTGCCAAAAAACTTCCATCTTGTCCTGTTATTCCTGTTATTAAGGCTTTTTTCATTTTATCACCTCAATTTATTTGAATTTAAGTCATCAACTACTTTAAAAAATCTAATTTTTGGAATTTTTCTTAAAATTTTCAAAGTTACTATCAATTCAGGAATCTTGTAGCCATTTTCTTTTAGTATTTTATAACATTCAATATTACCTTTTATAATACTTTTAATTCCTGAAGTTGAAGCTCCACCATCTCTCATCTTGATTGTAAATCTAGGATAATAATACCCAACTAATTCATTATTTGTAAATAATTTCAACATGAAATCATAATCAGCAGCTATTTTAAGATCTGTTCTATAAAAACCAAGCTTATCATGTACTTCTCTTTTTAAAAACAATCCTGTATGGCTTGGTATCCACCCTAAGCAAATTTTACCTTTCTTATTTTTTCGAATGGTAGTAACTCTTTCAACACCATTTTTATCTTTAAAATGAACAACATCAGAAAAAACATAGTGAACATTCTTTTTTTTAAAAATATTTGAAATTTCTTCTAAAACATATGCATCAAAATACTGATCATCAGAATGCAAAATAGATATAATATCACCCGTAGACATTTTAATTGCTTTATTTAATGCATCATAAATTCCTGAGTCTTTTTCACTTATCCACTTTACTTTATCAGGATATTTTCTTGCATATTCACAAATTAAGTCTAATGTTCCATCAAAAGATCCACCATCGACTATTATATGCTCATAATTGTTATAAGTTTGTTTAATAACTGATGAAATAGTATTCTTTAATGTTTTAACACTATTTAAAGTAACAGTAAGAATTGATATTTTTGATTCTCTTTCCATGTCCCCTCCTTATAATTTTTAATTATTCTTTTATTCTTTAATAAATTCCAACCCAACAAACTACTTTTAACTGAATTTAATCAAATTTTATTTTCAATATTCATTTTTTACTTAAAGAATACAACAAAGTAATTATTGTTGGCCAAAAATCTCTTAAATCTAATATTTGATAAATAATATTCTCATAATGCTCAAATATTTTTCGAATTTTATTCTTAATATTGTATTCTCTAGTTAACAAAATACTCATTATATCCCCTGGAAAAAACCATCTAAAATAATAGCTTGTTTTATATGATTTGCTAATACTATCAGGTTGAACATTCTTCAAAAAAACTTTTATAATAGCTTCAATAAAATCTGCTCCAGCAAAAATTGCAAGTCCAATAGTTCCCCACATTCTAGGATTTATTTCCATTAACACCAGTTCAGAATTTCTAGGATCTTCTTTGAATTCTACCATTGCTAATCCATTCCAATTCAAATTATTTAACAACTTTCTCCCTATATTTAAAGCCTCTTCATTGAAAATCGAAACTGCTAAAGTACTTGGCCCTCCATTCGGAGGATACTCACGTATTCTTTGATGACAAAAACCTAGCACCTCTCTCCCTCTGTAATATAAAAATGAAGCACCAATAGCTTTCCCACCTGAAGGAATATATTCCTGAATCAAAGGAAATTCATACTTTTTCACATATTTTTCGTTTAAAACTTCTAATAGTTCATTTTTACTATTAATATAAATAATCCCTCTAGATCCCGAACTTCTTCTTGGCTTTAAAACAACCGGAAAAATATCAATTTTATCTATATTTCTTCTAAATTCATCAAGATTTTTAAAAATAAAGGTTTTGGGAACTCTAATACCTAAACTTTCAGCAAATTTTAAAGTTTTTGATTTATCTCTACATACTTCATAACTTTCCTTATTAGGAACCACAATAGGTATATTAAATTTTTCAATATTTTTTGCAAAAAATTCAACGCTTTTTTCATTGCTTGGTATTACAATATCAATATTATGCTTATTAATTATTTCTGATACTTCACCTAAACTTAATTCTTTCAAAAAATAGTTTTTCTTAACATATTTGCTAGAACCTCCAATAGAAAATCTATTTAAACTAATTGTATAAACATTATATCCTTTTCTTCCAAGATGCCTTACAACAGGCAAAACTTTTCTGTATTC
>JACDNZ010000036.1 GCA_017656345.1 Thermosipho sp. (in: thermotogales)
CATATAGCAAATAATTTTTTACCCCATAGGCCTTTACCATATCATCCACAAAAGCTTTGTAATCTCCACCTGTAACCTCATTTATCTTTTTACCATCCTCCTGGGCTTCCAGAAACAGGCTCAATATTTCATCTTCGAGCTCCCTCTTTTCCAGGAAAGAAAGCCCACTTATCCCAATGTATTCTTTTATTTCCTCAAAAACTACCTCATAATCATTTTTTAATTTATCAGCATGTTTATTTCTTTTTAGCTTTTTATACAGGATAAATAAAAAAGCAACTACTCCCAGCGTCGTTATGGCAACTACTACTATAGCCTGAGGAGCACTAAGGTCCTTTTGCCCGCTTGCCAGAAAATACAGCACGCTTCCAAAGACCAATAATATGGTTCCAACCAGTGCAGAAATAATGGTCTGCTTCCTGACTTTATTTATTTTTTTGCTCATCGCCGGTCCCCCTCTAAAATTCGGTCAATTATCCCTCTCATTTCAGTCCACTCCTTAATAAAATTTTTTAAATACTCCTTTCCGTTGTCTGTTAAATAAAAGTATTTCCTTTTGGGCCCTAATCGTGACGCCTTTTTCACTGAATAAATCAATTTCTTCTTTTCAAGTCTTATCAAAATCGGGTAAACTGTCCCTTCGTTTAAATCCTTAAAACCATAGGAAAAAAGGTCCTCACATATTGCGTAGCCATATGTTTCTTTTCTGTCAATAATCTTTAAAATGCATCCTTCCAGCAGGCCTTTAAGCATCTGAGTTTTCGGGGCCATAATATCCTTCCTGTTCCTTTTTTTTTAATTCCAGCTACTTTGTAAAACCAAATAGCTGTACTTTCATTATAGAGCTACTACTTTGTATTGTCAAGTAGCGAGGTTTTATCATTAACGTCAAATTGTTGCAAAAAAGAACCTGCTGCCATTCTTTTATTAATCTGTTAAGCACACGAGGTTAGGGGTTAAGTCCATATAATTGTGTAAAAAGGGAATAGAAGAGTCGAGTATTCCCATCCTCTGCTTAGAATATAAGGTGAACAAATCAAAAACTAACTGTAGGGATGAAAATGGGCTTTTAGCAAAAAGTATTTAGATATGTCAAATTACCATGAATGGCGAAAAAAGAATCCAAGAAAATCAGAGAAAAAGGTTGTATCAATAATATAGGCTCATATCACCACCGTAGCTTTAATAACCGCCGGAGGCCCTTGGATCAAGGGTTGGCAAAGCCTGACCCTATTCTCATTGAAATTTTTTTGTATCTTTGATATGCTTAAATCAAAGATAATTTGTATACTATTTCTTTGTTTAGCATATACTAAAAAAGGAAGATCGATTATGCTGCTACATGGAGGTAATCCGATGTTAAAAAAACGTATTTCCGTATCTCGAAAGCGCCAAATCACAATTCCTATTGAATTTTTTAAAAGACTCGGCATTGAAAAAGAGGTTGAATGTTATTTGCAAAACAACGCTCTTGTTATCCGTCCTGTCCGCGAAAACTCCGGCGAATTTGACGAGCAAATCCTCGCTGACTTAATATCTCAGGGTTTGTCCGGACAGGAGCTTCTTGAAAAGTTCAAGGAAATGCGTCGCCAAGTCCGCCCAGCCGTTGAACGCCTGCTTGACGAAGCGTGTCTTGCTGCCACCGGTAAATCTCAGTTTTCCACATATGAAGATGTTTTTGGTTCGGAGGAGAAATAATGTATAAGCTCATTTTTCTACCTCCTGCGACTCGCTATTTAAAAAAGCTAAAAGAAAAACCACTAAAAGCAGCTTTCCAAAAAGCCATTGATGAAATCTTAAAGGATCCCTATATGGGTGAACCTAAAACGGGCGATCTTTCCGGTATTTTTTGTTATGATATTTATTACAACAAAACAAATTACGAACTGGCCTATACAATCGTTGAAGATGGTAATTCAACTATTGTTGTTATCCTGGCCGGCACCCGTGAAAATTTTTATGAGGAATTAAAACGGTATATGAAAAACCTTTAACCATAAGCCCGTTGAGGGCTTTTCTTATTTCCCCCACCTGCTGTCTTATTTCGCTGTTTTTCTATCATGGCAGAGTTTGCATAAACTCTGCAGGCTGTTGATATCCAAAGCAGCACCGCCTTCTTTGATAGGCATAATTATGGACCAGAATTTTTCAGATACTATTGATTTGCAGACCTCGTGCTAATGTGGTATTAATCGGTTCAAAGGCAGCAACAATAGGTATCCGGAAAAACCCTGCTTCACCGGTAAACCGTTCTTTGTTTTTAGTAAACCTATAATAGAGGTCTTTGTTAGTAGATTCTAATTTCTTTAATGCTGCTTGTGTAAACCTGCAGGCTTTTGGACCTGTGAGAGAAAGGAAGAAATTCAAAAAGGCCGATTTCCCCATTCCGTATGGTCCCACTAGAGACCAAGCCGATACCTTTTCCCCATCCATGGCCGCCACAAAACGCTCAATAACCTCCTGAGCTTTAGCAGTTATTTGATAATCATTAATAACATCAATCTCAGACCTGTCCCGCTCAAGGTTAATAGACCGGGCAAACTCATGATTAAGCACAATAGCATCTGACAACTTCATACCTCATCTCTCCAAGTAGAATTTATTCAATGCCTTAATATATAACTCTTCTGGATGCTCATTAAAATGTAACTGCATGTTTCCTAAAACATTGACTAATGAAAAACCGTCGAGACTCTTGCTTGCTTCACTCAAATAGTATCCAACTGCTGTTTCGGGCAGTTTAAATGCAACACCTGGGGAATTAATCCCAAACACTAATCGTTGAAGAGATATGTTCTTTTGGCCATGGGAGAGATAATGAGCAGCATAAGAAAAGCAAGCAGCTGCAAATATTAACGGAGGTAAATTGAGCTTAGCTGCTGTATTAAAACTAACCTTGTTTTTCTCTCCTGTTCTATACATGAGTCCAAGTTGTGTAAAGGGACATTCGATCTCCGAATCCTTATCTTCCTCATCCACATACATTCTGATAATACATGAGGCATCCCTTTGATAAGTTTTTGCAGACGCTTTAGCCAAACTTGGAAAGCCCTGCGCAGCATTAAAAATAATCCTGCTCAATTCTTTGATATCAAAACTTTGCAGATTGCAGCGGTTAAAAGCTAAAGGCCAACTCACAGCTTCAAAAGGAGGAACAAATAACTGCCAGTGCAGCAACCATAAAGAGGCGTCATCCTCAAGGTAAGGATCCCACCCATTGACATCGCCGAGCAACCTTTGGCCCAGTTTCGTTGGAACAATCTCTTTATCATCAACCTTTATTAACTTAAAAGCCAGACACCAGAAACGAATAGAATTAACCATATTCTTACCAACCCCGAGTTTCTCAATGGCTTCCCGCTCTCTAAAGATATTGCTATTTTCAATAACAGCGTCAAATCCTTTTTTGAGCCAGCCATATCTCGGGGTAAAGGTTTCATGCCTTCCTAATTTACCTTGTGCTATTAATTCTTCAATACTAAAACCATGTTTATCCATTAGCATATTATCCTCCGTTTAAACACAATGTCTCAACCACTCTAAATCACAGAACCAACTGGAGCTGTGCTACCCTATAACCCCAAACATTTTATGAAAAGATCCCTATCTAAAATCTAGCTTTCAGTATTATGCATATTGTACAGGTTGGCAAAATGAGTATATAAGACCCCTTTCTCTGAAAGATGATTAATCGCAGAAAAGGGATATAGGCATGTCTGTGTACCCTGTCCGTTAACTGCCATTTCTGTATCAGTTTAAATTATATAATATAAAAATTTCTCTTTTTTTCTGCCAAATCCTGCATAAATTTTTTAATTTTTGAAGTTCATTTTTCCTAAACTTTTACCCTACAGAAACTTGTATTTGCCCTAAAAATAATAAAACCTTGCAATGCAAGGTTTTAAGGCAAGCTACATTTTGTAGAAAATTTATTTCTCGAAAAATCTCTAGGAGATTTATAGATAACTTTATGCAAACGCTATTTATTACTTTAAAATTTATACTATTATTTTATCAATTTATATAGACTATCTAATAAGCATTCCATGGAATTAGTTGTACTCTTATCTATTCCTACCAATTCAAATAGATCAACTAAAAAGATAATTAATTCTAATTCTTTATCACCATAAGTACTATATTTAAAACGAATTTCCCTTTTATGGTAAATTTCCTCGTTAACTGGAAAAATCAGTACTACTTTTTTCGCATTATACTTCTTACCATATGCATACATCTGATAGATATCTGATTGGGAAATACCATAGTTCTTTCTCTCATCATTAATTAGCTTTTTCCATTTTGTGTCCATAACAATTACTTCTGGCTTTTGAATATGCTGTAAGACAATATCTGGTTTGAGTAAAAACATCCTTGGTTCTTCAATTAAATAATACCTTTTATGCTGAGTATAAATCATATATTCTTCAAAAATACTACTTTTTTTGATTGCATGTGCAATGTAACCTTCAAACAATTTTTCCATGGGAAATAATATGGCTAAAGCATTACCTGTCCCCTTATAATTAGTAAAGCTTTGCTTCTTAAGAAATAACTTGCACCACTCTAGAATTGTCTCATAATGTTTCATTGTTCTGTCAATTTTGCACTTTGCAAGATCAGTATCTACATTCACTGATATGCTAACTTTATCAAACTCACTCAAGAATCTATAAATTCTTTTTTGGGTATAGCTTGATTTAGGTATTTGAAATAGTAAAACTAAAGTTGTTTTGATGATGCGGTTTTCTGCTCTATCCTTCAAATACTCGTCATATTGAACATAGAATCTCTCTTTATGAGCAAAGTTATAATATAAGTGTTGTGGTAACATCAATTTGCCTTTTAAAACATTTTTGTTCTCACTTATGGTAACATAGTCAGATTTCAACCCTTTTTTAACTAATAACTCCAACTCATCTAGAAACATATTAATGAACACTTCAAATAATGGCATTTTATAAGTTTTCAACTTTGCAAAATTAAGTTTCTTAAATGATGAATTTTTTAGGGTTCTAATCATTTCTATAACTAGTTTCTTAATATCTCCATCACTGGCATGTCTATCCTTATGGTCTTGGAATGTATAAATCTTGGGCAATATCTCTATTATTAAACCATTGTTAAACACTATAGTACCTACATAGTTTTTTGCTTTTATTATCTTGCCTACACCTTTTTTATAATCTAAGGTCATTATGTCAGTAATGTCTTCTTCGTCCTTTATTTTATTCCTAAGAACAAAGTCTTCTAATACATGAAATACTTCTCCTGAAACTCCAATATTTCCGTTATCATCTGTACTTAGGTCATAATTCTTTAAGCTGTCATCACAGAATATATAGTCATATTCCTTAATCGAGATGTACTTTTTCTTAGCTGTATTATCTCTTAAACTTTTCATATAGAATTTCACCACTTTATTCGTTAACTTTCATTACTTCTGTTTTTAAAGGCTTCTTCCATATTATAGATTTTAATAAACCCTTCTTCAGGGAACTTACCATTGATAAGTGCATCATTTACGCTGTATTTTATAAAATCATCATAATCTTCGTGATCAAATGCTATTATATCTTTCTCTTTAAAAGGTTTGCTTTGAATAAGTCTATATTTGTTCATACAATCATTTTTTTCTTCACCTTTCAATTCACTAAAAGGTTTTACCAGATTTAGCTGGTTTTCATGATCGCCTAATACCATCTGTATCTTTTCCCAGTCTCCATAGAAGTACTCTTGAAGCAATGGAATTATCTGCTTATGGAAAATGCTGCACAGTTTTTTATACTTCTCTTCTTCATCTTTGTATTCCCCTGTCTTTAATGACATGAAGTAAGAATGGCCTATCATGTGGTCTCTATCGTATAGAAATTCAATTCTTTCATTTATTTTCCTTAGTAAATCACTTACTTTTATCCCTTTTATGCTATCAATGCTATCAAGCAATTCAGGTCTAGGCATCATTTCTATAAACTCAAACCTTCTTCTCAAAGCAGTGTCGATTAAAGCAATCGAACGATCAGCAGTGTTCATAGTACCTATAATATATAGGTTGGAAGGCACTCCAAACTCTTTCTTAGAATATGGGAGCATTACTTTTAGTTCTTCTGTCCCTCCCAATCTTTTATTTGCTTCTATAAGGGTTATTAATTCTCCGAATATCTTAGATATATTTCCCCTGTTTATTTCATCGATTATTAAAACATACCTTTTATCTGGATTTTCGATAGCATACTTACATATTATCCTGAACACACCTGGTTCAATTTTATATCCTATTTCTCTATTTTGACCTTTATTGCTACCTCCATTCTGTTCTTTATCGCTATCTCTATTTTGACCTTTATTGCTATCTTCATTATGTAGAATGGGTTTTAACCCTTCTACAAAATCTTCATATCCATATGACTGATGGAATGTAGTAAACATAATTTGTCTTCCTATTTTTTCTTGTGGTTTTTGAAGGGCTTTAAACTTTTCCATAACATCTTCATAGGAATTATACTGTAATTGGCTGTAATCTCCTTCTATAAGCTTATTAACATCTGAACCGTCTATTATCGCAACAGCATAATGGATAGTGTGATAGGTCTTACCTGTCCCAGGCGGACCGTATAATATCATATTTAACGAATACTCTATTTGATTATTGCAATCAGCACCTTCATTTTCTGTATTTGTTTTTTCCGGTAAACCATTTTTATTTGGAAGTACAGAAGCTTCGAACACAAATTGTAATTTTTTTAGAGTATCAATTATAATTTCTTCAAAGTTATCTGGAATATCGTTAACATTAAATTTTTTTATTAGCCTAACATTATTACTCCAATTGGTTTTTATGTCATCTACAGTGTCTACTTGTATTGGATTTTCAGCATCATATAGTATTAGATGTTTGTCTTTTTTCATTAAAGAATTAATTTTTTCTAGGACATTTTCGTTATTTCTAACATTCTGCACATAATAACTATCTTCTTCAATGTCCTTACCATAATCAAACCCAAATCTTAGTTCTTCAGCATCTACTAAAACATATAGATGGGGACTTTCATAAACTGGTTCCTCACTTGCAACACGAATGCACGCCCATGCATAATCATTAACATTTTGTCCCTTAAAGGATAATGATTGTATCTTAAATTTGTCCTTATCTAAATCTTTAAAATTTTGTTCTAAAAATTTTTTAAATAAATTATTTGGAGAATCTCCATATTTTTCTATATACTGCTCCAATTTAGGTTTTACTTGTTGATTATATTGTATATTCCCTTTCTCCTTTGCGTTTACAATTAATTCAGCAATTGCAGCAGCTTCACGTATCATTTCTTTAGATAGTGACATTTAACTTCCCTCCAATACACCATAATGAAATTTATACGAGACTACAAAATCAAATTTGTATATCATTAGCTGCTATTTTCTATACTAAAGCTAAAATTCCTTTGATGAACTTCATCTTATTATGTCGATTGTGCCAAAAATGTTTTAGGATAGAATTATGTTAAAGTACCCTTCCTCACTTACACCAGCATCAATCAATACACCCCTCTAGCGTACTCGCCCATATCCTCTAATGCTTATAACCATAGAATTAACTATGCTAAGAAAAAGCTTTTTCCCTAGCAGGCTTAAATATTGTTTTGCAACCACACCCCTGATAATTCATATTATATTAGTAAATGATTTAAGGAGATGTTGATATGTATTACTATCCTTTTTGTTTTTTAAGTCAGGAAAATAGAGGTAATATATATGTACTAGATTTTAAACGGGGAGATGTTAACGGTGACTCAATAATAGACAATATCTACTTAATAGGACAAAAACCTTACGGAATTCAAAGCCCTTTTACCGACAATATAGCTTTAATAATTCAAGACGGGAGCACTAATGCTTTCTACAGGATTGTTCCAGAGGAGAATGCCGGATATAATCCAACAATCTTTTTGGGAGATTTTACTGGAGATAGGGTAAATGAAGTTCTCATAAGCATTGATTCCGGCGGAAGCGGCGGATATGCCTTCTATTATATCTATTCATTTATGAATAATACCCCTGTAGAAATCTTTAATCATGAAAAATATAACCAGAAATATACCTATAGAGTAACATATAAGGATTGCTACCAGGTAGAGGTTAAAGGTAATACAAAAAAATATACAATTGATATTAAATACAAGGGCCGGGAATACCTATCTGAAATATACGACGAAAATGGCAGGCTAAAAGCACCTATCGAGGGCTGGGTGAATCCTCTCGGAGGATTGTATCCGGTAGATTTCCAGAGGGACGGAACCTATGGATTGTATGCATCCCGGCAAATAGCAGGTAGATATAACGCCGATGCATTAGGATATGTACAGACGTCGTTAGAATGGAACGGCAGTGATTTTGTTCCATTCTTCCAGACCGTAGGGGTACTGGGGTAATGTTTATTTCCATCATCTGACTATGATTATAAAAATTATATAAAAGGATGCGGAAACCTAACTCGTCAAAAACATGATAAGGCATTTAAAGTACAAGCTGTAAAACTGATTTTTGAAAAAATAGAAAGCAACACCGGTTGTACTACAGTAGACAAAGATTACATTCTGCTCTTGGATATCTGATTCCATCTGAATATGAAAAAAAATACTATGAAAAAGTAACTAAACTTTATGTAAACAAAATTGGGGTAACTCCGGTCTTTTTACCTAAAATATTGGTCGTATAAAATAGAAATATATAATTACTCCAAGTATACCAAATAGTATGTACTGTATTATCATGTTAATAGATATATTTTTTTTTAATTTCTTCTTTCTAGAAATATAAATGCTATTTAATAACAGGCCTACAACTGAAAAAGTAGCAACAGTTATTGCATAACCAAAATTCAGCAATGTAAAAAATGGACTATCCAATGTTATCCCTCCTCTACATTCATAAGATTAAATATAAATTGCCTAATATTCCCCTTTAGAACCCCGCCATGTCCCGTGCAAAAGAAATCTGTGTCAAACTGTTGTAAATTACGCAACCCTATAATTCATGCTGCTTCCTCCTTGCAGCCTTTCGGATAACGATATCGGCTCCCCGGCATCCCGAACTTACAGGCATAGTTCGAATCCTGGTACTTGCGCTTGATGAAAGCAAACCAGCTAGGTTACGGGTAGGTGTGGGCTAGACTTATCCTGCATCTTTACGTGAGTGCAGGGTTATGTGAAGTTCAGCGGTAGCTTCATTTTTCAGAGCTGCCACGGATGGCAGCATTCTGACAATCTATTTTTGAGCAACAAAAGTTATTGTAGCTCCTTCGCGATATACTTCTTTTACAGTAAGCTCTGCTAAAGTCAAAAATAACTTTAGTTCGTCTTCTGTAAATGCCCTAAGAACAGAATGGTCTTTCTCATACTCCCTTTCTATCCCATTTTCTTCAATGTAATAAATCGCGTCCCAGTTCCAAGTCCATCCTGTCTCCATATTCATTGTTTTTTTACTAACACGCCTATACTTCTTCCCGTCATATTCAAATACCTGTTCCAAACTAGTTGTAAAGTTCGAAAATATTGCTATTGCTTCAAAATTATCAAAAATTAATATTCCACCTTTTCTTAAAGCTTTATTAACAGACTTAAGGCACCGTATAACATCTTCATTTTTTGTCATATATGCAAAGCTACGACCTGTAATTAACAAAGCATCAAATGAATTCTCAAATCCTAATTCTCTCATATCGCGTTTTTCAAAATGCGTATTAGGATTCTCTTTACGTGCAATCTTTAACATTTCTTCCGATAAATCGGCCCCTATATAATTATAACCTTCTGATTTAAAGTATTTAGCAAGATTACCACTTCCGCAGCCAACTTCTAATATGTCTACACAATTATACTGGTGCAATATTTTATTAAAGAATTCGTATTCTTTTTTGTAATCGAAAACATCTTGATACATTTTATGGTATAAACTAGCTAATTCCTTATAAAGCTTACTCATATAAATCCTCCTTTTTTGCGAGCTAGGACGCCTAATATTTTTTCACCTTCAAATTTCAGATAACGTTGATGTGTTTCCGACATCGTTGAGCCTACAGGTAAAATTCGAGCCTTAGTGCTTGCACTTGGCAAAGGCGAGCCGCCTTGGTTGGTTAGCAGGTGTGGTACTGACTTACCCGAAAGCCTTGCTTCTTGCAACCAAGGTGCGTAGCCCCACAGCAGGAAAACTGGGTTATGTGAAGGTTAGGTGTTAACGTTCTTTATGAATCTTATTAAATAAGTTACACCCTGCTTCATAAGCAAACTCCAAAAACCTATTTGTTTCTTTTTCCTTGGAATGTAGCGTCATCAACTCAAGCAAAATTGGACGACTATATTTAATTGATTTTAATATTCTACATATTGAATCAAAATCTATAAATCCCTCACCTGGAATTACATGATCAACAAAGTCTTTGACTCTATCCGACAGATGTATTGTCATTAATCTATCTTTAAATTCTTCTAATAAAGTAAAAGACCTTGGTCCATCAATTTGGTCATGAGATGAATCATAACAAAACCCAAAATATCTCTTGTCCAATTTTGGTAACGCTTTTCTTAAAACTTCTATTGCTGAATCTGGATGTAAGTTTTCTAATGCAAAGACTACATTATATTTATCCGCTATTGGTATTAATCTTTCACAAACATATAGTAATTTTTCTAATTTCTCTTTTATCTCATATTTATCAATATAGAATGAACTTGATGTATAAACTACAATAGTTCTAACATCCAAATCAAAAGCCGCCTCTGCAATTAAAGATAATACCTCTATACTATAAGGTGCATCAATACTACACCCATGAATTGTATCTACTCTTAAAGAATTTTTCTTCAGTAATGTCTTAAGTTTTTGACGTCCATTCTTTTCAAGTAGTTTCGAGTGGTTAATCTCACTACCCAATGTAACATAATTAAATCCTTTTTCTGCAATTAAAGATATTTGTTCCTCAATTGGAATGCTATAATCAAAACAAGTTGAAATAGAAATATCTCTCTTCATCATAATTCACCCTTTGACATTACATTCAATATTTATACACCTGACTTTCATATAACGATGTCGTGTTCCCGACACCTGCAAACTTACAGGTCTCCGCTCATCCCCAAGACCCTTTGGGGGGACTAATGCAAAGACCGCCTCGGTTAGCAAGCTGGTGTGGTTCTGACTTGCTCGAAACCTTTCATCTTGCATGCAAGGTACGTAGCCCCACAGTGGGAAAACGATGTTATCTGCAGTGTGGTCAATATCAATATATCAACTATATTATTAAAATTAATAGAACAAACCCTAGTAATATACTCAATTAGTCCTTTTAATTGTAACTGGATGCTTAATATTGTAACCATGACCTGGATAAAATTTTCTTACCACTCTCTCTAATTCTTTACTTGCACTTTCTGCCAATACTGCTAATTTAATTTCATCAATAATAGCTAAATACTCTCGCCCAAGATATTTAAAACTAAAAACCATATTGTCAATCAATCCGACTTTTTGATCAAGATATATCATAAAATAAATATTAGCTACTCCAAAACCTTTTATCTCTATGTCCTCAAAAGAATACAATTCTACTTTTTCCCAATAAGGATTCCCTTCTGATAGGAATTTATAAGCTGTATTCCCTTCTTCTAAGATAATACCACTGTTCATACAATGCATCCCACGATCAGAATTTAAACAAGCATCAGTTATTTTTATACTAAAAGGTCTAAAATTCTGTATCCTTATTAATATAGCTTGTCTTTCTCCCACTTCACTATCAATAACGGTTGGAGGAATAGCTCTAATAACCTTTACACTTGGAGTTAAAATCCAACTCCCAACTATAAATATTAATACTACTAAAACTAAAAAAATAATTTTGTATGAAAACTTCATGGAAATAGCACTCCCCTAAATTATTACATCAATACTAAAATATGTACTATAAATGCCGGTTTTGATTAATTACAAATCTTACTATTATCGCAGATAACCTATAACAGTATAAACTATTTAACTTAGCTATAAATATAATAGAAATTAACCATAATTTTACATAACGTTCAGGATATTTACGACATGCCCATTCCATAGGACTGGCATAATGCTTACTCTCACTTTCTTTCTCTTACCTAATTGCAAGCATAATGACAGTGGATATGTGCGTAGTTCAAGCAATAGCGAAGTGTAAATGTCCCGTTAGACCACTATGACTGCCTATTTAA
>JACDNZ010000037.1 GCA_017656345.1 Thermosipho sp. (in: thermotogales)
AAAAAATTCAAAAATGTGTTGAAAACTAAATATTTTATCCATTTCTTTTTCTGGGATGAAATTGTTATCTTTTCTTTTTAATGTATTTGATATTGCCCTTTTAAACAAATATTTTGGTGCCTCTATCGTTGAAAAAATTCTTCTAGTTATTTCACTTATTTGGTTTAAAATAACTCTCGTTAAATAAATAAAAGCATAAATATAAAAGAAGTTTAAAAGTGTGGGTTTACCAAAGTTGTCTACTATTTTTCCAAGAAAAATAGGTAAAATGAAGGATAAAAACATAGATGTAATATAAGAAATATCAATAAAAAGTTTTTTGATAAAAAAAGAAGTTGGGAGAATTTTATGAAATAAAACAAAATATTTGTAAAGATCCTTCATCTAAAACCCCTCCATTTCTAGAAAAATTTGTAACAAAAAAAGCCCCGGCAACCCGGGGCTTATTTTAAGCAAAAGCTAAAAAATCCAAGCATTATGCTTTTAAAAACAGAACTATATAAAACAAACAATGGAAAAATATTCCATTATTTATTGGTTGCCGTAGCATGTTCATATTAAATTGTCTCGGAAAATGTTCTTATCTTTCTCATCTTTTTTACCTCCAAAATATGAAATAGATTCCGTGAAAATAATAACATATGAGATGGTTATTGTCAATTGCTATCGGATATAAAACATTTCAAATAATTATTTTTTTGTATTTTTTTGTCTAAAAATTACATTTAACAGTAATTAATGTTAGTTATTAGTATATTTTAAAGTTAGTTTTAAAATTTCAATTTTTAAAATTTTGTAATTTTTAGTTATAATTATATCAATGAAATATCAATAAAAGAATACTTTTGAAATATGTGTTAATTTTTGCAGTAATTTTTGAAGATACTCAAGCATTTGTTTATATTAACAATGAATATTAGAAGCTTCTAGAAATGATGAAAATGGTAATTAGAAAGGTTAATTAGCAAGTTTATTATTTCCCTGTGTTTTTAGGTACTGATATGGTGCAAATATTGTTTTAAAATTGAAAGAAAAATATTTGAAAGAATGGTTGACATTCATATTCTTTTTTAGCTAGTTGTTGAGTTATATTGTTTCTTTGTTTATAAAGGGCAAAGATGAAAAAACTTAAAAGAATTAATTGAGAGCTGCAAACTAAAAGTTTGAAAAATTATTATTATCTTTTCAATAATTCTGTTAAATGTTTAAATTTATTGTTTTGAGACAAAGGAGTGGAAAAATGAGACAGGTAATTTTAAAAGATGATGAAAAATATTTCAAAAGTAAATACTTGAAAGAAGAAGAATTAGAAAAACTTTTTGCTAAATATTATCAAAAAATTATTACAGAAAAATCGTATTGGATTCCTTTAAAAAAACAATTAAAGTCAAAACGTTTTATGAACTTTAAACATTCGATAGGGGATGGATTTTTACTTGTTTGGGAAAATTCAACAACACCTACTTTGTATATTACAGAGGTAGAATTAGAAAGACATGATATTAATAAACATATTTTACCTCAATTAGGTAATTTTATCTCTTTTATTCAAAGTTCTACTTTAGAAGAATTAAACGAAGTAAGAAATTTTTTATATACGGAAATAAAACAAAATAAGGCTATTTTTAATAAAATTAGAAAAGATTCTAAAAAAGAAGTTTATGAAATTTTGGATAATGCTATAGATGATTTGCAAATATTGTTGGTAATTGATAGGGTAAGTCCTGAATTGAGTATAGGGTTATCTCAAATAGAAAAAGCTATTAATATAAAAATTAGGAAAATTGAAGTATCGAGGTTTGTTAGTAGCAATAAAAAAGAAATAATATTATTCACTGATAGCGAATATATAGAATTTGAAGATAAGGAAAATAGAGAAATGAATATATACTCAATTGAATATCATCTGGATAATAAACCAGACAAGATTGTCAGTATTGTGAAAGATGTTTTAGAATTTGTAAAAGAATGGAAATTAAAAATATCTCCAATGAAACTTTATATTGGCATTTTTAAAGGGAAAAGAATGATTTTTTCAATTGTTCCAAGAAAAAATAGTGTTATTTTTTACTCCAAAGTGAAAATAAATGAAATAAAACCGAATAATTTAAGCGCAAGAGATGTAAGTAATATTGGACATTATACAAACCATCTTCCTACTGAGATAGTAATTAATGAACATGAGCAATTACTATATTTAAAAGAGTATTTAGTTAATGTTTTGAATTTTGTTAAAGAAATGAAGTAAATTAAAAAAGGAGGGAACCTATGAAAATTCAACAAGGGCATAATAAACTACTTGATTTATTAAAACAGGCTTATAATGGTCAAGTTATGTTACCTGATTTTCAAAGAAATTTTGTTTGGATGCGAAATGACATAGAAGAATTGATTAAATCATTATTAGAAGATATGTTTATTGGAACTTTTTTGATATTATACACCCATCCAAGTAGTGTTCCATTTAAGCCAATTTTCGTACAAGGCGCAAAAGGAGTTAATCCAAATATTAAAGCAAATCCAACAGTGTTAATTCTGGATGGTCAACAAAGACTTACAGCAATGTTCTATGCGGTTTATTCGCCTAAAATTCCATTACGGTATACAGAAACACCATATGAGTTTTTTATAAACTTAGACAAGTTAGTAGAAGATGATATAGAAAACTCAGTGTTTAGTTGGTCTGTCAAGTGGAGAGAATATGTTTCCTACATTAACGATGATGGAAATTTAGATTATCAGAAGTTATTGAATGATAAAATACTTCCAGTGTCTATATTTAAGAATAAGGAGAAATATTATGAATTAAAATATACAATAATGAAAAAAATGTTTAGTGATAAGCAAATTGAAAAAATAGATAGTTACATTAATAATTTGCTCGATTACAATATTATGACACTATCATTAGATATTTCGTATAATGAAAAACCAGAGGAAATTGCTACTTTATTTGAAAGAATAAATAAAACAGGTATTAAGCTATCTACTTATGACCTCCTTACGGCGCGTTTTTACAAATTTATAAAATTAAGAGAAGAGTGGGAAATGGTATTTGAGAAAAAGCCAAATATAAAGAGATTAGCCGTAAGGGTTGATAATACCAATGTTCCTTTTTCTTTTATACAAGCGCTTGCTTTGTCGAAAGGCAAAAGTATAAAATCAAGAGATCTTGTAAAAATTGATCACATGTTATTAAATAAGGAAAATTGGGAAAGAGTAGTTGATATAGTTGAAAATAAAGTTTTGTCAAATCTGTACCAAGTAAGCAATTTTGGTATAACAGATGTTCGAAAATGGCTACCTTATAATCCTTTAATTACGCTTCTTACCGCATTTTATTTAAAACACAATTACATAGATACAGAAAAGATAAATATATGGTATTGGAGTGCAGTATTTACAGAAAGATATTCTGGATCAACTGAAAGTATGATGATGAAAGATTTTAGAGAAGTCTCTGAATGGTTTGAAGATAAAAGTAAAATTCCAGAGGTTGTCGAGCAGTTTTTCATGCAATTATCAAAGGATACTTTCAATTTGCGAAATATAAAAAGAAGAGGAAGTTCAAAATATAAAGGGATTTTTAATTTAATTTTCAAAAATGTGGCAGTTGATTTTTATCAACCAGAAAGTCTTACTTTTAATAATCTTGAAGATCATCATATATTTCCTAAAAATTTTTTGCAAAAGAAAAATGTAAATGTTGACTATGATGTTGTTTTAAATAGGACTTTGATATTTGATGAAACCAATAGAAAGATATCAAATAAAAGCCCTGCAGAGTACTTAAAAGAAATGATTAATTTGCAAATGAGTAAAGGAATGAATGAAAAAGAAGCAGAACAGAGGGTGAAGAATATTCTTAAAGCTCATTTTATTGACAACAAAATGTATGAGATTTTAAAGAGTACTAGTAAAGATTTACCTTCTGAAAAAATAAAAGATAATTTTGAAAAATTTATTCAAAGAAGAGAAGAACTGATAAAAGATGAGATAAAAAAACTTATTCAATACGATATATATCTTCCCTATGTTAATTCAAAACCAGAAAAACTTGGAAGGCATGAACTAAGGAAGGAATTTTGGAAATCTTTACTTAAAAAAAGCAACAAAAAGTTTGATTTGTTTTCTACAAGAAACACCACAGTAGATAGCTGGTTATCAAAGCCTTTAATACCAGGAGTTGAACTTGTGTATAAGATTTTATATAAAAGTGGAGCGGTAGAATTGTATATTGATTGTGGAAAAAATTCAGAGAGAATAAATAAAAAGTTGTTTGATTTTTTATATGAAAATAGAGAGCAAATTGAAAAAGAACTAAATATTAAACTCGAATGGCAAAGAATGGACGATAAGCGAGCATCACGAATTGCAAAAAAATTTTATGAAGGTGGCTTAGGAAATAAAGAAAGTTGGGATAATTTACAAGAAAATATGGTAAATTTTATGGTTAAGTTTTACAAAGTAATTAGTAATTATATTCCTGAAATGAAGAAAATTAAGAATGTTTACCAAAAAGCTAGTAAATGACTTATTGTGAAATATAAAAAAGCAAAATTATAGTGCTTATATTATTTTTTGAAAGTATTATGGAAAATTATTTTTGAATTCCCCAGGGGGTGGACATATGGATTTTTCAAAAAGGTATGTGAGAAAAGATTTTCAAAAATTCTTAGAAAAATTTTTAACCGACAAATTTGAAAAACAATTTTTAGAAATACCTTTAAGTAATTATTTTGAGACTGATAACAGATATATAAAACAGGCATTTATAATTGGAAAAGATAAAGATTTAAATTTACCTGTGTATGAGTTCATTCATGATTCTGAAAATGATCCAAGAGTGTCACTTACTAAAGAAGCATTTAGAATAATGAAAAGACAATTTGTTGAAAAAGCTCTGGCAGTCTTTGTTTCTTTAAATTCGGATGATTATAGATTTTCGTATCTTTCTGTGGATTATACATTTGGTGAAGGTGGTAAGGTCATAACAAAAGTATCTAATCCAAAGCGTTATTCTTTTTTGCTAGGTCCAAATGCAAAGTTACATACTGCTGAAAGTCAGTTAAATAGGAAAGTAGTTTCATTGGAAGATTTGGAAGAAAGATTTTCTATTGAAGTTGTTAATAAAGAGTTTTATAAAGGAATACATGACTTGTTTTACAAATTTGTTGAAAATATTAAGCTCCCTGAAGAAAATGAAGAATTAAAGAAGAATTTTGTTATTCGTTTTTTTAGTAGAATTATTTTTCTATGGTTTTTGAAAAAGAAAAAATCAAAAAATGATGTGCCTTTAATTCCAGATGAAATTTTGTCTTCAAAAGTTGTAAAGAATGATTATTATCATAATATATTGGAGCCATTATTCTATGAAGTTTTAAATACTCCTGTAAATACGAGAAACATAAATTTCAAACCACATTTGTATGAGTTTATCAGATATTTTGATAAAATCCCTTTCTTGAATGGTGGACTATTTACTCCAAAATATCATGATTATTATGAACTTGATGAAAATGGTTATTCAAAATATAGGGATACTTTGATTATTCCTGATGAACTTATAAAAGAATTTTTTGAACATCTTGAATTATACAACTTTACAGTAGATGAAAACACACCAGTTGATGTTGATCTTTCTATCGATCCGGAAATGCTTGGTTTAATTCTTGAAAATCTACTTGCAGAATTAAACCCAGAAACAGGAAGGACAGCTCGTCATGAACTAGGAAGTTTTTATACTCCAAAGGAAATAGTAGATTTTATGGTTACCCAATCTCTAAAGTACTATTTGCTTGAAAATACAAATCTTTCTGAAGATAAAATAAACTATGTATTATCTGAACGTATTGATGATGAAAATGGTGTTGATTTAACTGAAGAAGATAAAAGAAAAATATCTGAGACACTTTATAGTATTAGAATACTAGATCCAGCATGTGGAAGTGGTGCTTTTCCAGTTGGAATGCTTTTAAAAATATCGCATGTTCTTTCGTATATTGATCCGGATGCAAAAGTGTATGAAGAATTTATACTTTCAAAGCTTCCATCATCCTTTCAAAGAGAAATAAAAAGAGTCCTTGAAGAGGAGTCACTTCAATATTTAAGGAAATTGTATTTGATAGAAAATGCAATCTATGGTGTTGATATTCAAGAAGTGGCTGTAGAATTATCAAGGCTTAGAATTTTTCTGTCACTTGTAATTGAATCAAGTGTGGATGATGAAAAAGAAAACAGAGGGGTAAAACCTCTTCCAAATCTTGATTTTAAATTCTTAGCTGCTGATACTTTGATTAAGCTTCCAGAAGAAAAAGTACTATTTTCGTTAGGACCTATTTTGAAGCTTAAAAATATTATAAAACTATATTTCAGCGCACAATCTTTGAAAGAAAAACAGAAATTGAGAGAAGAGTACAAAAAGATAAAAGAAGAGGCAAAGAATCTTTATGATCAATGGTATGGTGCATCAGAAGAAAAAGACTTTGATTATTACATTTCAAAATGGGATCCATTTAGTGATGAGCCAGCAGAATTTTTTGATCCATTTTGGATGTTTGGAATTGAAGATGGATTTGATATTGTTATAGGCAATCCCCCTTATATACAATTACAAAACAATAGGGGAGAACTTGCAAAGAAATATAAAAATGAAGGATATGAGGTTTTTGATAGGACTGGTGATATTTACTGCTTATTCTATGAAAGAGGGGTTCAACTATTAAAACCAAATGGTTTTCTTTGTTATATAACAAGTAATAAGTGGATGAGAGCTGGATATGGTGAAAAATTAAGACAGTTTTTTAAAAAATTGAATCCAATTTTGCTCATTGATCTTGGCCCAGGTGTATTTAAATCAGCAACCGTTGATACAAGCGTTATATTATTGCAAAATAAGGAAAAAACAAATAAGACAGTTGGAATAGAGTTAAAGGGGAAAGCAACAAAAAATCTTGCAGAGTATTTAAAAGAAAATCCTGAAGAAGTTTATATGTCAAAAAATGTATGGTTTATAGGAGATAGTATTGAGTTTAAGATAAAAGAAAAAATTGAAAATATTGGAAAACCGTTGAAAGAATGGGATCTTAGAATATATAGAGGAATTTTAACAGGGTTAAATAAGGCGTTTATAATTGATACTGAAACAAGGAATATGATATTGGATAACTGTAATTCAGATGATGAGAAAAAAAGAACAGAAGAATTGATAAAACCTGTTCTTAGAGGAAGGGATATTTATAGGTATTGCTATGAGTGGAAAGATTTATGGTTGATAAATATTCCAGCCGGTTTTACAAATAGCAATAGGAATAATTTATCTCCTGAAGATTTCATGAATAAAAATTACAAAGCTTTATTTGAGTATTTAAAATGCTTTGAAGATAAAGCAAAGAAAAGATATGATAAAGGTGATTATTGGTGGGAATTAAGAAACTGTGACTATTTAAATGAATTTGAAAAAGAAAAAATTGTGTGGCAGGAACTTTCGAAAGGTTCTAATTTCGCATATGATGATTGTGGATATTATATTTTAAATACAGGTTATATAATGGTTGGAAATGATTTAAAATTCGTACTTGGGGTTATCAATTCAAAGTTGATAGAATATTTTTTTAGAAGATGGTTAACTGTAAATTTAGGAAAAAAAGGTATTCGATGGTTGCATCAATATGTAATTAATTTACCTGTTGTTAATTTGTCAAATATAAACGGATTGTTTATTGAAAAAATAAATACGTTAGTTAATATTATTATTAAGCAAAAGCAAGATAATATTATTTCTAAAAGATTAAAATTAGAAAAAGAAATTGATTTACTAGTTTACCAACTTTACGAATTAACTCCTAAAGAAATTAAATATATTGAAAAAGAGGTGTCAAGAAAATGATGGTGAGATCTTTTATAACGAACAGCCATGAAACATTAGCTGAAACATTGAAAAAGATAAGTAATTCGATATCAACATGTTATTTTTTAGTGGGATATTTTTATTTTTCAGGTTTTTCAGAAATATATGAAGAGTATAAAGACAAGGATATAAAGATCCTTGTAGGGCTTGATATTGAAAAAGGATTAGATGATTTATATAAAGAGGTCTATAGTATATTTCAACAAAATGAAAAGTCAAAGTATGCAGTTAGAGAGAATTTTTTTGATGATCTTAGAAATTTTATAAGTAATACAAGCTTCTATGATTTTTCAAAAGAGCAAGAGGCATTTAATGTATTTGTAGATAAAATTAAAAATGGAACGCTTGAAATTAGAAAAACCAAAAAGGCGACACATTCAAAGATTTATATTTTTGAAAGAAAAGATGATGAAGGAGGAGTAAATCCTGGTTATGTTATTATTGGTTCTAGCAATCTTTCATTTAAGGGATTATCTTCACAAAACGAAATAAATGTTATCTTAAGAGAACCTCATCATTACTATGAAGCAAAAAAAATTTTTGAGCAATTGTGGAATGATTCAGTTGAAATTGTAAGTAAAAATACTTTTAATGAATTTGAAGAGAAAGTTATTAAAAAGACATTTTTAGGAGTCGTACCATCTCCTGAACTTATTTATATAAGAGCACTTTATGAATATTTTAATGTTAGGAATTTAGAAAAAGAATATCTACCATCTATGATAACAAATAACAAATTTTATGATTTGAAGTACCAAATAGATGCTATTGAAAAAGCTATATCAATATTAAAGCAACATAATGGAGTTATAATTGCAGATGTTGTAGGGCTTGGTAAAACTGTCGTAGCTTCTGCTGTTGCACATGTTTTGAGATATAAAACAATAATTATCGCACCACCTCATCTTGTTAATTCATGGAAAATTTACAAGGAAAATTTTGATTTTCAAGGGGAAGTATTTAGCAGTGGAAAATTAGAAAGAGTTCTGGATTATATTGAAAATACGAATTCAAAGGAATTTTTAATTATTGTTGATGAGGCTCATAGGTTTAGAAACAGAGAAACCAAACAATATGCTATGCTTCACAGAATTTGTTCTGGGAATAAGGTTATGTTATTAAGTGCAACTCCCTTTAACAATAGGCCACTTGAAATATATAATTTAGTTACTTTATTTCAAAATCCAGCGCGCCCTACTTTTGTTGATAGTAAGGGAATTAATCTTTATGATATATTTAAAAAGCTTGATGATAAATTTATAGAGGCTAAAAAGAGTGAAAATATTAAAAAGATAAAAGAAATTTCAGAGGATATCAGAAATATAATAAACCCTTTGATTATAAGAAGAACAAGGCTTGATTTAGAAAGAATAGAAGTATATAAGGAAGATATTAAAGCTCAGGGAATAGTTTTTCCGAAAATTAACGACCCAGTATCTTTAGAATATGAACTTGGTGAGCTAAAAAATATTTATCTTGATACTCTTGAAATGATATGTCCTTTGGATGAAACTGATAAAAAGGAATATTTTAAAGCTGCTAGATATAGAGCCACTCATTACTTGAAAGATTTTAATAAGTATAGAAAAGAGTTGGAAGAAAAGTTTGGTACACAAAATTTTGAAATTTTACATGAAAATTTAGCTCAATTTATGAGAAAACTGTTGGTAAGGAGATTTGAAAGCTCACTTGCTGCGTTTAAGAAATCACTTGAAAATATGATAAATTATACCGAAATAATGATAAAGTGGTATAAATCTGGAAAAGTACCACTTTATAAAAAAGGAAATATTATAGATCCTGATTTGATTTTAAATGAAGGCGATGATATTGATAAAGAAATTTTGGATGTTGAAAAAATAGAAGAACTTAAAAATAAAGGATATTACTTTATAGATTCACAAGAGATTAAGAAGGCATTTATAGAAGATATGGAATCAGATTTGAAAGTATTAAGAAAAATTTATAGGATGTGGTTTGAAAAGGATAAACTTTTTGAGATTGAAGACAAAAAGTTAATTTCATTTAAAAAACATTTGAGAGATTTATATAGAAAAAATCCGGGGCGAAAAATAGTTGTTTTCTCAGAGTTTATTGATACAGTCGAATACCTTTACGAGAATTTGAAAAATGAATTTAAGGTTATGAAATATACAAGCAAAGATGCGAATGATTTGTCGAGAAAAAGAATAATTCACGAATTTGATGCGAGTTCTCAAATTCAAACAAATGAAGTACAACTATTAATTGCCACCGATGCTTTATCAGAAGGTTTTAATCTTAATAGAGCTGATGTTTTAATTAATTATGATATACCGTATAATCCAACGAGAGTAATTCAAAGAGTTGGAAGAATAAATAGAATTGGTAGAGAAGTTCAAAACGAAATTTTCATTTATAATTATTTTCCTTCTGATGTTGGAGAAGATGAAACAGCTGTAAAAAAGATTTCAACAGCTAAAATTCATATGTTTAACTTTATTCTTGGAACAGATATGAAAACTCTTACGAGCGAGGAAGAATTAAATTCATATTTTGCTCAAAAATTGAAAGAAAATGAAGAAATTTCCTGGGATGTAGAATATTTGAATGATCTTCATTATTATCAAAATTATAAGAAAGAATTGTATAATAAAGCAATAAATCTTCCAAAAAGAATAAGAACGAAAGTACTTCATACAAATGAAAATGGAGCGTTAATTTTTTCAAGAGAAAAGACTGTTCTTTCATTTTTGTGGGTAGACTCAGAGACCAGCAGTGTTGTTTCACCAGACGAAGGTTTTAGGATTTTGAAATTGGTTAAGAATAATAATTTTGAGAAAGTTGATGAGGAATTAGACAAATATCTGAAAAAATTTAATGAGAAAAAATTTTATGCTGGTGAAAGTATTGCTCCAAGGACAAAAGAATATAGATTGCTTATAATGTTGAAAAAACTGTTAGAGGAGTCTGCTATACCAGATGAAAGAGAATATCTGAATTTATTCTCAATTTTACTTAAAACAAGAGTGCTTCCACGCTTTTTTATAAATCAAGCAATTGAGATTTTGAATCCGCAAAATGGTGAAGAGTTTGAAGAAAAAATAAGAAGATTAAAAGCATTAATACCTGTTGATTATTTAGAAAGATTTTATTTAAATGATAAAGATAAGATATTCAGTAGAGAAATTATAATGATCGAGCAATTTTCAAAGAGTTAGTTGTTTTATTAAATTTAAAGATATTTTTTGAATACGAAATCTAATGCTTTGTTAGTTTAAATATCATTTGGGTATATGTACTGTTTTCCCAAAGAATCAAGCAAAAAAGGAGACAGAGGTTTTGACAAATAAAAAATACTAGATTTAAGAATAGTTTAATTGGAAAAGCAAAGAGATAATTAAGATTGTTAGTTAAAGTGTTGAAGGTACGATGTCTGGAAGAAATAAGAAAAAAGGAATAATTATGGTAAGCTATATTTAATTATTGGGGAGCTATAAAAATGGAAGAGTATTCTTTTAATTTAAATTCACAAAATGTTATATTAGATGCGAAACGTCAAAAGATATATGAAGGATTAAAGCAAATTGGTGAAGAAATTTCGGCTTTTTATTTAGATGGAGTAAAAATCTACAAAAGCAACCTTGCTACCAAAACTTATTTGTTAGCACATATTGCAAGGGAAATAGAGGGTAGTATAAGAGATATTTTTGCTTCTGATGTCAAAAAAGAAAAAGCTCGGTGTTCAAGATGTGGTAGAACAATAGAAAAAACTAATCATATTGATGAAATTTGTGCAGTTTTAGATTTATCAAAAGATAGTAAATTTGTAAAGGAATGGCACAGGATAGCTAAAGAATTTCATAAGTTTGCTCATAGACATGGAGCATGGAAAAAGCCTAGAACTAATGAGGAGTTTAGTGACTTATGGGAAAAATTTGAAATTATTTTATTTAAATTAGTTGGTGAATATCTTAATTTAAATAAGCTTATAGATAAAATGTTAAAAGTAGAAACCCCCACTAATGAGATTCTGAATGTATTGAAAAATTTGTTAACAAATAAGGCAAGAGAAAAATATTTTTTCGAGCATTTAAAATATAAGAAATGGTTTTTTTCATTGAAAAAATCAGGTTTTTTCCAACCTGAAAAAGCTCCCGGATCTGAACCTACGGATGAAGAAGGTTATTACAAAGTTCCTTACTGGAATGTTCTGACTTATTTAGAAATAGTTTCTCAACAAGTTAATAATCCAGATAATGAAAAGTATATAGATGGTTTGAT
>JACDNZ010000038.1 GCA_017656345.1 Thermosipho sp. (in: thermotogales)
CAACAAGATCTTTTGCTTCTTTAAGTCCAAGTCCTGTGATTTCTCTTACAACTTTGATAACTTCAATTTTCTTTGCACCAAAGCTCTTGAGGATTACGTCAAATTCTGTTTTTTCTTCTGCTGCTCCACCTGCTGCTGCCCCACCTGCTACTGGCATTGCCATTACTGGTGCAGAAGCGCTTACGCCAAATTTGTCTTCTAACATTTTTACAAGTTCTGCAAGTTCTGCTACTGTAAGTTGTTCAATTGCGCTGACGATTTCTTCTAATGTCATAATATACACCTCCTGAAATTATTCTGATTGTTTATCCTTAATAGCATTAAGAGCGTATAACAAGCTCCTAAGTGTACCAGCAAGTACGTTAACAAATCCTCTAATAGGTCCTTGTACACCACTAACAACCATAGAAAGAAGTTGTTCTTTGGATGGAAGTTTGGAGAGATTTTCAACTTCTTCTGCTCCAAAGAATTTACCATCAAGATATAAACCTTTAAATGATGGGATATCTTTGTTAGCTTTTGAAAAATCGTAAATAACTTTTATAGCTTCAATGGGATCTCCATCTTCAACATACAAAATTGCAAGTGGACCTTCAAATAAATAACTCAATTCATCAACTTCTTCATAGCCTGCTTCTTTCATTGCAAAATATGCTACACTGTTCTTAACTACTCTATATCTTGCGCCACTTCCAAGTTTTTCCCTTAACTTTTTTCTAAGCTCTGTAATTTGGGCAACGTTTAGCCCTTTGTAATCAGAGAAAAGTATCAGAGATGATTTTTTCAAACTTTCTCCTAATTCTTTAACAAGTTGTTCCTTTTGTTTTCTTGTCAGCAATCTCTTCACCTCCTAAAAAAATAACCTCGGATTCACCGAGGCAAAAACAAAAGGGGGGTTTCAACCCTTTTGTGCCTCGGGCAGGCGGCGTGCGCCTTTCTTTTACCTGCCGTCTTCAGCATCGCAAAAATTTTAACACACTTTCCAAATAAAACAAGTATACTTCATGTTAATATTGTGTAAACAAAATTACTGATTTCCAAGTAATTGCTCTTTAGGAACATCTTTTAAAACCTTAGCTGGAATTCCAGCAACAACTTTCTTTGCTGGAACATCTCTGGTTACCACAGCACCTGCTGCAACTAATGCGTCTTCATTAATAATTATTCCCGGCAAAATAGTAGCGTTTGCACCAATTCTTGCACCTTTTTTTAACGTGGGACCTTTGAAAAATTTTTTTCTTTCTTCTGTCCTACCCAAAAAGTTGTCATTGGTGAATGTCACTTCCGGTGCAATAAAACAATAATCTTCTATCGTAGAAAGGGCAGTTATATATGCTTCAGTTTCAATTTTTACATATTTTCCTATTTTTGTTTTATTTTCAACAGTTACACCCCTACCTATAATAGTTTTTTCACCTATTTCCACATCTTCTCTAATACTTGCTAGATCTCCAACAAAAACATATTCTTTTAAAATTGCACCTCTGTAAATTACACAATTTGCACCAATAGTTACATATTTCTCAATAATAAGAGGTGGTAATATTTTATTTTCAGTAGTTGCTGAAGTGGATGCTTTAAATGGAAGCTTTCCAATAACAGAATTGTCAGCAATTACACTGCCTTTTCCTATTTTTGTATCTTTTAATATAACAACGTTATGACCTATAATTACATCATCTTCAATTACAACATTATCTTCAATTACAACATTTTCACCTATTTTAACATTATTTCCAATAATAGCTTTTTTCGAAATCGCCATTTTATACCTCCTTATTTGCCTTTTTCAAGACAAAACTCAACAATCCCCAGAGTGATCCCAATCCATATGAAACATGCAAAATTGGGAAAATAATTAGTCCCCAAAAGAATATTTTAAAACTTTTATTTTTTATTCCTATCTGAATTGACGAAAAAAGATCCAATAAAAAGTAAACACTCAAAACGGGAAGATATATCCATTTTAGTAAGTTAAATAAAAACAACATTGATATCAAAAAAATAACAAAAACAAAAGGTACAAGGTGTCTAATTGAAAAAGCATATTTTGCATACTTTCTGCCCATAATAACCCAAAATCCATTTCCAAAATTATTTTTCATTAAAGATATTATTTTATCCCTTGCATAATAGAAAGCTTTTGCTTCTGGGACTAACATAATTCTTGCTCCACTTTTTTTCAAACGTAAATTCATTTCTATATCTTGATTTCTAATAAGTTTTTCATTAAACAAACCAACTTTTTCAAATAATTCTTTTTTATACAATCCGTATGCAACTGTATCAACATAAGCTTCTTTATTAAAATTTATCCTATACTTTGAATTTCCAACACCAAAAGGGTGTGAAATAACAGAAGCTATTGCTTTTGCCTTAGAAGTATTTGACCCAGAAAAAGTTATTACTTGACCCCCAGAAATTTCACATTTATCATTAACGATTTTATCAACACAGCTTGAAATATAATTTTCCGAATACGTTGTATGAGCACCTGCAATCATTACAATTTGTCCCTTTGCATTCTTTATTCCTAAATTCAACGCATATGAAGTATACCTTTCAGGATTATCAATTAGTCTTACTTCATATTTCTTTACAATTTCTCTTGTTCTATCTTTACTCATTCCATCTACAACAATAATTTCCTTGTTTTCATAGCTATTGCTAACAAGTGATTTCAAACATTTATCAATAAATTTCTCTTCGTTTCTCGCAGGAATTATAATCGAAACAAGTGGCTTTCTTTCCATTTACCCATCCTTTCTTTATAAAATTTCAAATAAATTATATCATTAATTTTAACCCTTATTGAAAAAAGTATAGGAGGGAGGAATAATAGGCTTCACAACAGTGATGATTATATGGAAGCAATGGATTAAAAAAACGGGCGAACACGCCCGTTTTCATTAAAATTCTGCACCTAAAGCTATATAAAAGATATTTCCAAAATTTAAATCCAAAGATCCATCTCCAAGTTTTTCCAATCTTCCAACAACTCCACCTTCAAGACCCAAGAACATAAATTTCACACCTACTCCTGCTTTCAAATCGAGTGTTTGGAACGTTTGAGTGGTAATTAAATTCATCAAAGGAAGATCTGCACCTAGTCTTGCATACACTAAGTTTAAAAGTTTCAATTTAAATGCCACACCAACGTTTAAATAATTCATAACAAAGTCCGGATCCAATGTTGCTGTGGTAAAGCTTCCATCTTCCCACACTTCTGCAACTGGGAGAGTTAAATAGAAAATTCCCAAATCTACTCTTGCGTTTAATGTTAACAATGATGGTGTAGCTGACAAAGTTACTGGCGGTACTGTAATTCCTTCAACACCAATAAAAAATGGGAACGAACTTATTGCAACAAGTAACATTAAAACAAAAAGTAACTTCCTCATAAACATCCACCTCCCTTAGGAATATGATTTTAATTTTTCAATTAACTTTTTTTCAACATATTCCGGAACCCATCTTGAGATATTTCCACCAAAATAAGCTACTTCTTTGACAAGACTTGATGATATAAAAGAAAATTTTTTATCCGTCATCAAAAATATAGTATCAGCTTCCGGGCACATTTCTTTATTTGCCATTGCCATTTGAAGCTCATACTCAAAATCAGTTACTGCCCTCAAACCTCTTATAACAACTTCTATATTATTTTGCTTTACATAATCGATCAGCAATCCCTTGAAAAAATCTATTTTTACATTTTCAATATGTTTTGTGCATTGTTTAATCATATCTATTCTTTCTTCCAAAGAAAAAGTATAATTCTTTCTTTTGTTTTCCATCACCACAATGTACACTTCTGAAAAGATCTTTGAAGCCCTTTCAATTATATCCAGATGACCAAAAGTTATTGGATCAAAAGAACCAGGATAAATAGCTTTCATTAATCGGCACCTCCGTGAACAACATCCAGATCAAAAAATGCTGTATAATGTGGATTAAATATAAGTTTTACAGTACCTATCGGTCCATTACGTTGTTTACCTATTATCACTTCTGTTTCATGAGGTTCTCCAGTTTTTTCTTTCTTATAATATTCCTCCCTATATAGAAATAGAACCATATCCGCATCTTGTTCAATTGAACCGGATTCTCTTAAATCACTAAGCCTTGGTCTTTTATCCTCTCTTTGCTCAACTGCTCGTGAAAGCTGAGACAATGCAATTATAGATACATCCAGTTCTCTTGCAAGAAGTTTCAAAGACCTTGAAATCTCAGAAATTTCCTGTTGTCTATTTTCTCTGAATGATCTAATACTCATTAACTGTAAATAATCTATAAAAATAGCTTCTACACCATATTCTTTTTTCATTCTTCTCGCTTTAGCACGTAACGACCTTGGATCAAGATTTGCTTCATCATCAACAATAATATTAGCTTTGTATAACTTACCCGTTGCGTGAAGAAGTTTTTGCCATTCTTCATCAGTTAAATAACCCTTCCTTATTTTTTGAAGCTCAATTAATGCTTCCATTCCCAAAAGTCTCTGAGCAAGTTGTTCTTTACTCATTTCCAAACTAAATATACCAACCGGCACATCAGTTTTTATCGCCATATTTCTAGCAATATTCAATGCAAAAGCTGTCTTACCTACACTTGGCCTTGCTGCAACGATAATAAGATCAGATTTATGAAAACCAGATGTTAACTCATCCAGTAATTTAAATCCCGTTGGAATTCCTGTAACTAAAGAAGTCATCCCAGTTTTCATTCTATCTCTTAGTGATTCAAGATTTTCAAAAACCTCATGTAGAATTGTATTCATGGGAAGATAAGTTTTTGTTGTTTTTGATTCAGCTATTTCAAAAATCAAGCGCTCCGCATTATCCAGAATCTCATCGACATCACTATCAGACATTGCCTCTTCTACAACTCGTGAAGCAGCCGTTATTAGAGACCTTAAAATAGATTTATCTCTCACGATTTGCGCATACATATCTGCATGAGCCGAAGTAGGAACTCCATCAGCTAATTGTGCAACATAAAGCTCTCCACCAACAAAATCGAGTTTTCCTTTGCTTTTTAATCTATCGCAAATTGAAATAACATCAATAGGAATATTTTCATCATATAATTCCTCAATTGCCTTAAATATTTCAACATGTTTTAGATCATAAAAGTCCTGCGAACTTACAATTGAAATAACATTTTCAATTGCTTCTGGATCAATTAAAATACTTCCAATAACAGCCTGTTCAGCTTCAATACTATGAGGGGGGGTCTTCATACTATTCCTCCTTCTTTAGAGATTATATCATAAAAATAAAGCCCCGGTAAAACCGGGGCCTATTCTTGGAATCTTTTTTCCAAGGGGGGATAGGGGGGTCGCTGCTCAATAAAAAATTATCACAGATATTGTTAAAACTCAACTTATTTGAAAAAAATTTTGGTTAACAATTAATAACATTTTTCATCTAAAAAGTAACCTTACATTGTATTTGGTTGAACGTTCAATATTTCCCATAAAAGTTTCGTTGCTCTTACATCGTCTTCATTATACAGAAGAATCTCCTTCAATATAGTTTCATCCCTGGTAGAAAGATAATCTTCAAACTTTTGAAGTGCTTTCATACCATTCAAATTTGTTCTCCATCGAAATCCAAAATATTTAGCAAGAGGTTTCAAAGAGTAAGATAAAACAGGAACAGCAACATTATTGGTAAATATTGTATAAATATCCAAAAATCTCTCTCCAATTTTTGACTCAATCGAATATTTTCTCAGTAATTTTTTAAATTGGTTTGGCTCATAGTTATGATAATGATAAATGGGAAGATCTTTTTTATCATCTTCTGCTAAGAAAAACAAAAGTCTAACAAATGCTTCTTTTTCATTTTCTGGATTTCTTGCGACAAATGGAACATATTTATCTTCATACAATAAGCCAAATAAATAATGAAAGTTAATATAACTTTCAATATCAAAAAATATCCCCTCATTTAACTTATTTAACTCATTAAAAAATACGGGCTTTTCTTCAAGAAATGCTTTTGCATGTGCCCAAACTTTTAATCCTCTATGTTTTCCCAAAAGCTTCTCTAATTTTTCCTTATTTTCAGCTATATCCTCTATAGTTTTAATACCTGCTGATTCTAACTTTTCAATATTTACTTTTCCCAATCCTTTTATTATTTCCATATTCCCTTTTTGAACTAAAATTCTTGTACATTCAGCAGAATACGGGCAAAACTTACATTCGTGATTAACTTTTGGTTCAGGCATCTCATTTTCCGCAATATTCTTAATCAACATTATTGCAGTGTCTACATAATCCTCCCATTGCATCTCCTGTTCATAAAAATCACTTTTAAAAATTACCCTAACATTTTTCAAAGATTCCTTTTTAAACACGTATCCATATAAAGCTGCTTCATAATAATGATATTTGTATAGTTTTTTCCCCATTCTCTTTGAAATAACCACTACTTCATCTTTATTAACACTTACCTCAACTCCTGTAGCCCAAAGATTTATGCCAAAAATTTCAGTTGAAATTTCGGCATATTTCAACTTTCCACCATATTTTATTATTTCCCTTGTTAAGTTTTCCTGATAGAATTTTCTTTTTTCTTTACTCTCAAGTACAAATTTTCTTGGACAATTGGTTATCGTTCTCAAACTTGATATTTCAACATTCATATTTATCACCCATTTTCCAAATTTCAAAATCAATTATATCATTAAAACTTTGATATAATATTACTGGAAAAATACTTGAAAGGAGTGAAAAAATGGAAATCTTGCAACCCAAAAGTGCACCTAAAGCCGTAGGTCCTTATTCAATAGCGGTTAAAAGCAACGGTTTCATTTTTATTTCTGGGCAATTACCAATAGTACCCGAAACAGGAGAAATGATTAAAGGAAATTTACAAAAAGCCACTGAAGTTATATTAAATAATATTAAAAACATTTTAGAAGAATCTGGAAGTAGTATCAACAAAATAGTTAAAGTCAATGTATACATGATGGATATATCAAAATTCAATGAATTTAACGAAATTTATGCAAAATTCTTTGGAAATCACAAACCAGCAAGAGCTGTAATACAAGTAGCCGGATTACCAAAAGGTTCAGATATTGAAATCGAAGCCATTGCGGAGGTATAACAATTGGAAAAAATAAAAAATTTATACAACGATCTTCTTGAAATATATGGAGATGTTGGAAAATGGTGGCCGGGTACACCTGAAGAAATTATTATAACATCCGTACTTACTCAAAATACCAACTGGAAAAATGTTGAAAAAGCGCTCGAAAATATATACAGTTTTTCAAACAACTCTAAAAATTTGCTATTCAATCTTCATAAACTACCAAAAAATAAATTATCAGAGCTAATTAAACCGGCAGGTTTTTACAATATTAAAGCCGAAAGACTTAAAAATTTACTTGACTTTTTATCAAGATATAAATTTAAAATTGAAAGTCTCAAATCAATTGATACATACCACCTTAGAAATCAACTTCTAAAAATAAAAGGAATCGGCAAAGAAACCGCCGATTCCATATTATTATATGCGCTTGATAAACCCATCTTTGTTGTTGATGCTTATACAAAAAGGATTATAAAAAGAATCTACAACATAAATGAAAAAGAGTATGACAAAGTTCAAGAAATTTTCCACAACGCATATCCTGAAAGTACTGAATTATTTCAAAAATTACATGGATTGATTGTTGAACATGCGAAAGCATTATGTAGAAAAAAACCTCTATGTGATCAATGTCCAATTAATTCTAAATGCAATTATAACCTTTAACTTTATCTCACATCTCCCTTCTTAACGAACTGTAAAGTAATTGCAGCTATTACAAACGAAAGTGCAGAAAATATTATTAATGAATCATAACCAATTTTATCAATAAAAACACCAGCAAGTGGTGGTGCAATTATATTAGCACTCATTGAAAAGAAATAATAAAGTCCCGTATACCCTCCTACTTTTTCCTCAACTGTCATATCCACAACTGTTGGTAAAGAATTTACATTTACCATCCCCCAACCTAATCCTCCTAAAGCAAAAAGTATAAACATAATATAAGTTAATGTTTTCAAATCCTCTATCATCATAACAGAAAACATTGTTAAAATTGTGATTGAAATTACAATTACAAGACCTATCGTCATTGTTCTTCGCCTTCCTATTTTTGAACCAATAAATCCCGCTGGTATCGAAAATAACATAAAAGTTAGTGAGAAAAACCCAAGTATAAGTGCCCCTGTGCTTTCACTAATGCCGACCCGGAATTTTGCATAACTTGTAAAGAACGTTTCAAGAGCGTTATATCCTATAAACCAGAAAAGTATAGATAACAGCATCATCAAGAGACTCTTTTCCTTTGAAGCAAATACTTCTTTTAAGTTAACAGCCAGCTCATTAAAGCTTTTCTTAAAAACATTTCCCATTCTTATTTTCTCACCAGTTTTAACTTTATACTTCTCATCTTCTTTAATGAAAATAACTACCAAAATCAATGCAAGTACCATTACCAATGCGCCAAGCCAGAATGGAAGAGCATAATGCTTATCATACAAAGGCTTTCCCACAAAATACGCAAGCAAAGCACCAAGTCCACCCATGAAATTTATTATTCCATTTGCTTGACTTCTATATTTTGGTGGTGTAATATCTGGCATCAATGCAATTACAGGAGATCTAAACAATGCCATAAAGAAATTCATGAAAATAATATTCAACATCATAAACCATAAGATATGAAGCTCACGTGTCACCGGTATTAAAGAAAAGAACAAGCCTGCAAGTGGTGCACCAAATAATATATAAGGCATTCTCCTACCCAGTCTTGTTCTGGTTTGGTCACTTAAAACACCTATAAGTGGAAGCATGAAGATTGCAAAAATATTATCAATGGTCATAATAAAACCTATACTCGTCGATGATAAAGAAAAATCTTTTAAAAATATTGGAACGTACGCATTATACAATGGCCATACTATACTTATTCCAAAAAAACCAAATCCCAATAAAAACAATTTACTGTATTTTGGCTTTTTCACTTACATCCCCCCTCTTTAAATGTACAAATATGATTTTAACATATATGTTATAATTAAAAAAAACTTGGGGGGGTAATTCTCATGTTAAAAATTGCGTTGATAGCACATGATAAGAAAAAACTCGATCTTGCAATGTTTGTAAAAGAATGGAAAGAAACATTTAAAAAATGCACACTTTACGCAACAAAAACAACAGGTAAAATAATAGAAGATAAAATAGGTCTACCGGTTAATAAACTTGAATCAGGACCATATGGTGGCGACCTTCAAATTGGATCACTTGTTGCAAGTGGAGAAATTGATTTTGTAATTTTCTTAAGAGATCCTTTAACTGCTCAACCACATGAACCTGATGTTTCTGCGTTAATGAGAGTTTGTGACGTTCACAATATTCCACTCGCAACAAATTTAGGAACCGCTGAAGCACTTGTAATAGAAATAAAAAGAAAATTAGAAGGGTGATTATATGATTTTTGTCTTTGATCTAGACGGAACCCTTTTGTTGAATGATTATTCTATCTCCAAAAATATGATTAAAATAATATCAAACCTTGACAAAAAAGGACATAAAATTATCTTTGCAAGCGGAAGAATGCTTGTTTCTATCAATCAGCTAATAAATAAATTTTTAAAGAAAGAGTACCCTATAATCGCTTACAATGGTGCCATGGTATATCTTCCTAAAGATGGTATAATCTTTGAAAAAAATATTGATTTTGAAATATCAAAATTTATTATTGAATTTTTAAGAAAGAAAAATATACATAGACAAGCTTATATAAACGATAAATTATACTCAGAGGAAGACAATGAAGAAGTTAAATTCTATTCAAAACATGCAAATGTCGAATATCACGTAGTCAAAGATTTAGTTGAACTCATCAAACAAAAAAATCCCACGAAACTACTAGCAATAGATTCACCAGAAAATCTAAACATTTTACTGAAAGAACTTAGAGAATTAGATTTAAATGTTGAAATATTTAAAAGCATGAATATTTTCCTTGATATTGTTCCAAAAAACATCAACAAAGCACACGCTTTAAATAATCTGTTAAAACACATGAATTGCTTGAATGAAAAAATAATTGTCTTTGGCGATAACCATAACGATATACCTCTTTTTAAAATCGCAGATATTTCATTTGCGGTTGAAAATGCTGTTGACGAATTGAAAGATATAGCAGACTTTGTTATTCCAGCAAGCTATGAAGATGGGGTATTTCAAGCTTTCAACACTTTTTTAAAAGAATACATAAAATAAAAATAGAATCTTTGGAGGTGAATCCTGTGTGGGTTTATGTGAAAGATCTTAAAGAACATATTGGTCAGGAAGTAGAATTAAAAGGCTGGGTATGGAGAAGCAGAAGCAGTGGAAAAATTGCTTTTATTAACCTCAGAGATGGTACAGGAATTGTACAGGTT
>JACDNZ010000039.1 GCA_017656345.1 Thermosipho sp. (in: thermotogales)
ATGACTTTAAGGTTTTTTTACTGTACCCATTCCTTGAATTAGTAGTCTCCTTGTTTTTGTAATCATACTTTGAGTAGCCCAGTTCATTGTCCAGTTCTGCTTCCAGCATTTCCTGGATAGTTTCTGACAAAAGGTCTTTTATGAACTGATTTATATCAGCCATATCCTTAAGCCCTTGTTCCTTGATCAATTCACGCAATTTCTTCTTGTTAATTTTTGACATAGATATAACCTCCGTTTCCAGTTTATTTTACCTGTTTTCGGAGGTTTACACAAACTTTTAAGCACTCTTGATAAATCATTAATCTAGTCCGATAAGCCATATAGGGACAGTTAAAACTGCATAAAAATTCTTTAAATACCATTTAACTCTTTCGAAATGTACCATTGAAGAAGAATCACTCGCAGACAAGTATTTTGTAAAGCGGCTAGTTCCACATATATATACTCCAATGTTTATTATGTTTTTAACCTCACCAGCTGCTTGTAACCTTAATAGATCCCCTCCAATAAAAGAGCGATGGTTAAAAGCAACATCAACACCTACTTTTCTTTTCCAGAAATCAATAACTAAATCATTTGTTTTATCCCCAAAAACGTTTTTTTCTACTTCCCATCCATTGTTTTTAAATTTGTCTCTAAAAATCATATTTAAGGCTGTTTGTTTACCTTTTTTTGCTTTTTTACCTTGTGCAAGTAGTGAGCTATTGTGTTCTTTGTAATACACATCAATTTGTTCTATACTTATTTCTTCTATTATATTTTCGATTTCTTTTCTAATAGAATAATCGGCATTTATTATTACATCAGCATATCTATGAGAATAAGTAATATATTTCATTTTGATCCTCCGTATTTTCTAAATACAATAATTACAATTCTCCATTATCTTTTGATATTCCTTCAAATTAAATTTATTTAATTCAAAATTAGATTATATCCATTAAAGTTCGCAAATTCATCGGGAACCCCAGTTGATTAAGCTGCCCGTTTTCTATGCTCCAGGATATCCTGGATAATATTTTTGTTTATATAGGTTCTTCCACTCTCCCAGTCCTCAGCATACTCGATCATGTAGCAACTAACCAACCGTATATAGGAATCCAGGGAGGGGAATATGCCTACAACCTTTGTCCTTCTGCGTATCTCCTTGTTAAGTCGCTCAAGGACATTGGTAGAACTGATTTTACGGTGGTCTATTCCGGTGAAGGAATAGTACTGCAAAGAATCTTCCAGGCCTTCCTCCAGTACATCAATAGCTTTATTTCTCATAAGATGTACCTTGCATCTTTGCCAGCTACAGCCGGTGAAAGATTTCTGTATGGTTAGTGTAAGGCCCTTTTGGGCATCTGACACTGCCAGCCATACTTCTTTCAGGCCTCTTTCTTTAAGCCTGTTAAAGTGGTCTGTTACGGAACTCATTAACCAGATCATTTAGTTCTTTACTGATTTCTGATACCTGGCTTCTGGATATTGATTGAATGTATAAACTTTAGTTAGGCGTTCTATTTTCCTGGTAGAAACTCCGTTGATAAATGCTTCCTGAATTACCTGTATAAGAGCATGCTCTGAACGTTTTCTTTCTGTTAAGAAGAAGGGTATATAACCTCCCTTCCGCACCTTAGGAACAAGAAGATGCATAGTACCCATACGTGTGTCAAAACGTCTTACCCTAGTTCCACAGCGGTAACCTATACGTTCTTCTGAGTGCTCACCCTTTTGGGCGCCAAGCTTATTACTTACCTCTGCTTCAATCATTCTGTGGCACAGCCACTCTAGCATGGCAAGCATTGGGTCAGGTTCTGACATAAATTTTAGTAGCATTTTTTAAAGGTACGGTATTCTTATGGTAGGCCATCGGCAAATCACTCCTTTGGTTAGTTTGGAAGCTTACCATATAGGAGTTCCCGATGGCTTTCTATTTTCCTGTTACTAAATTGCGAACTTAATTATACACTAACAAAGATTGGGGCTCTATCCTCAACTAGTTAATTATAGAAGATCGCGTTAAAGTAAAGATTTAATCACAACCATTTTAGACAGGATGTCACATAGAAAGCCGGACTGTCAAGGGTCACAAGCTTGGCTTTACAGCCACCTTTGACAGTCCGGGCTCTCTGTGCTACTTTTATAACCAAGCGGCCATTTCATAAAAATATTCCTGATTAAGAGCTGGAAACAATATTCTGAAATTTTAAATCACTGGAAGTCCGAATTTTAGACTGAAAAAGGGTTATACAAAAATTGCTCACTATCACATAAAACAATCTACATTCCCATATATAACCATATTTTGCTTTATATTCTTCTAAACTCGTGGTTAGGCAAAAACCTGTTAGCACAAACAAACCTATCATGCGCAATCTCGAATACAATATCTATAACAATTTAATATAACTAAAATGTTATTCTTCCTTTGAAATTGCTACTTTACTTTTGCTGTCAAAATATGCATCTAAAAAACCTTGTAACATCTTAACAAATTTTTTAGACTTAGCAATATTAATAATATTTTCTGAAGGATTAACTTTACTATATTGATTAATAGCTTTTAATAGAAGATTTAAAGTTTCAATTAGATGCTCATCTTTTATTGCATCAATCTTTATGCTCTTAACATCATCACTTGTATATTTACTTTTTCCAGTTATAACTGAAGTGAGAATCCTTGCCAAGTGAAGTGAAAAATTCTTCATTCTGCTCCTAGTCTCTGAGTCATCAATTTGTGTCTTTATATAATCATCAACTCGTTGATAGATCAAACAACAATTTAAATACGCTCCAAAATCAACTTCTGAATTGAAAATAGCATTGTATGATTTATCATCTTTTATTAACGATGTTGGTTTGGATCTTGCAGAAGCTGGATCAAAATTTAGTATTGCTTGTATGTACTGTGATAAACTTTGAATGCTAAATATTTTTCTTGCAGGCTTATCCTGATTTTTATAATAATTCTTTCTTCTATCATAGTAGTATCCATTGTTTAAGAAATAGATTTCCAAATCACGTTGTATATCATCAGTTGCTCTGAGAAGAGAAGGTGATACTGGATTCTGACTATTTGTTGCTGAAATTATTTTATCTATTGTTTCTTTATCAGTTGAAATTATAACCTTTACCAATAAAGCTCTCTGATCGCTTGCTGAATCATTTCCCTTGAAATAATCATAGATTACATACGATGTTTGCAAACCGTTTACAATTTGTACATCTTCCAAATGTAACATTTTTGGAAACTGAGAATAACCGGAAGCAATTATTGTAATACCATTATTTAACCACCAAAAATCCCTTTTTTCATCATTTGCTAACGTATTAGCTATTTTCTTGTTTACATCAACATTTCCTTGGAAATGGCGAATATTACTCTCAAAAATCTCCTCAATTATTTCACCTTTTTCATCCGTTATAAAATTAAAGTAATCTTTTAATGAAACTACTCCTATAAATCCTATATCTCTTTCCGATATATAGGTAATAGGAATGGGATTCTCTTTGAAAGTTAACGATAATTGAGTTTTAGGAGGTTTTCTATATATCTCAAGAAGTTCTTTAGATCCAAGGAATTGGAATGAAACATTGGATCCAATTACATTTTCTTTTATTAACTCAATAACTTGATCACTCTTTAATCTAAGGACATTATTAATATTAGTAGTATTACCCCTACTAACATAATAAATTTCAATTGAAATTTTAGCACTACAACGAGCAGCTTCAAACCATACCTTTCTAAACGTTAATATTTTATCTACTAGTTTTTCATTAAATACTTCCAGCAATTCTTTTTCGTCTATACTTAAATCAAAAATTATCTTTGAAGAATAATATATTTTATCAATAACATCTTCTTTGAAACTTTTCGCTTTTTTTGACTGAATTAATATCAACTTAACTCTGCTTTCCCTTGTAAAATCAATATCACCTACCTCTTCAGTTGTAAATATACACTGGTCATTTACTAGAATTATAAAATAATCAATACCCCCATCATTTGGACCATCAACTAATCCATCATCAATTTCCGTTATATCTAATCCAATTTCTTTTGTAATTTGAAAAGCAGTAAATAATTCAAATATTTCATCATCGTCTCTGCTGGGAAGCATGTTATCGTCTTTAAATTGTTTGATACATCCATCAAGAATTATTGTGTTATTATCGCACATAATATTTCCTCCAATCTTAAAATTTTAAAATAGAATATTAAATCATAAATAATATTGATACTTAACCTCTTTAGAAATAAAATTGCGTATATTTTATGTGTAATAATTGAACTCCAGAAGTTACTAATGCAAGGTAGATCTTACTTAATCTTAACTTAAATTCATGTGGACTAACTCACTTAGTCAAAGAAGTGTGTTGCCTAAGTATGCTTCTTTACTTTTCACTCCTCCTGACAATTAAGAAAAAATTACACTTTAGTAGCATAAATATTGTGTTGGTATACTAAATGCATAATCAACCGGGTTTGGGGATAAATCTCTTCCCTATATTTGACAAGTTTTATTTAAAAATATGTATTTCTATTTTATAAGCTATCCATAATTCTTTGATTTAAATGAAACAATTGCTAATATTATGTAGTATATTATATATATTATTCTATATATTTCTATATAGTCCTCCAATTACCATGAAAAAAATTGCAATATTTTTATATTTCAGTAAAATAGTTGAATCTTTATGAATAAAAATACTTCATTCATTACAAATGAAGTATTTTTATTCATGACATAAATACATTTTAACTCATAAACTAGCAAATTAGATTCTATATACAGATATAAACAGATTAGGTAGTTATTTTTTTATCGTGAACTTCTCGACATGCAGACCAGGCCATTGTAACCAATATCAATTATTTATCCCTATTAAAATTTTAACGAGTTGAACAAGCGGTGTGATGTAGAGAACGAAACTAACATTTTGCGTTTTTACAGAATAATCAGTAAGGTAAAGGAAGCAAAGAACTTTTCTTGTTTATAAAAATTGCCTGTAACCTATATAGTTGGGTTAAGTGAAACATGGATACTCGCTAATATTCAGCACCATAAGATATTCATTTTTCGAGGGTATTTGCCATATCCTAAGCAATGTCTTGGGTAAAGGTAAGTATAAGCAAATAATTTTGCATCGAATACTTTCTATAGCGGATAACTAACCATATTCTGCATCGATTAAAATTCAGATTGAGAGTTGATTTGTTGCTTAATCCATAACGATTAGATTGATTAGATTGGTCTACTGTAAACGATAAAATAGAATTGACAGTTTTCGAGCAATAAGATTTTACGACATTTTCCTTAAAATGTAAAGAATATATCTTTAAAACTGGAAATTATCACATCCATTATGCGGATGTCACTGTATTGAATTTGCCAGTTCAATATAGAGTTGATTTCAAGTCTTAAAGGCAATGGCAGAAAACTGTCACCAGCTGCAAATATGCTGCCCTTTCAGTATAATACTTAAGTATTATACTGAAAGGGGGCACGAACCTTGAAAAAAGAAGAGGGATGGGTTATGTATGTTGAAATTCAGCAGCTTAAGGAATTAGGGCTTAATAAATCCCAGATCGCAAGAAAACTGGGTATTAGCCGGCCAACCGTGGATAAATACATAGATATGAGCCCTGATGAGTTCGACCGGATGTTGGACGCACTGAAACAGCGCAGCAAAAAGCCTGAGGTTTATCATGATGAAATCCTTAGCTGGCTTAAGGAGTTCCCGGATTTGTCCGCAGCACAGGTATATGACTGGCTTGAGGAAAAATACGAAAAGCTTAACTTTTGCGAGAGTACACTTAGAAGATATATACGGCTTTTGAGGGAAACACATAATATACCCAAAAATATACTACTGCGCCAGTATGAAGCAGTTGATGACCCGCCCATGGGTAAACAGATGCAGGTGGACTTTGGCGAGAAGAAGGTCATTACACATACCGGAAATGAAATTACTCTGTATGCAATGTGCTTTGTTCTATCCAACTCCCGTTATAAGTATTGTGAATGGCTTGACAGGCCGCTCACTACTGCCGACATAATCCGCATTCACGAGAATGCTTTTGAGTTTTATGGCGGTATACCGGAGGAAATTGTATATGACCAGGACCACCTTATACTGGTTAGTGAAAACCACGGGGATTTAATATATACCCATGAATTTGCATCATACCTGAAGAAGCGGAAGTTCAGAGTGTATATGTGCAGGAAGGCTGACCCCCAGAGCAAAGGCCGTATTGAAAATGTAGTAGGTTTTGTTAAGAATAACTTTGCTCATAATCGTACATTTTACAATCTTGACCGCTGGAACGAAGACTGCCTCAAATGGCTTGAGAGACGAGGGAACGGCAAAATACACGGTACTACAAAGAAAATACCGGCAGAAGTATTCCAGGAAGAAAAGAAATACTTAAGGCCGGTAACCGAAAAACTTAAAACAAAACCTCCTGCCTTAAGTTTAACCTATCAGGTAAGAAAAGACAATACCGTCCCGGTAAAAGGGAACCGCTACTCAGTTCCCAGAGGTACCTACAAAGGTCCTGATACGTATGTTAGGGTACACACAATCAACGATGAAGTACTGGTTATACTGGAGCTTGACAGTGATAAAGAGCTTGGCCGCTACAGGATACCCACCGGCAAAGGACACCTCTTAAAAAACAACGACCACAGCAGGGACAAGTCAAGTAAAATACCTGTGTTAATAAACGATATAGCTTCACAGTTTCTTGACCCGGTTAAAGCCGAAAGCTTTCTAAAGCAGATACGACAAGCCAAGCCACGTTACATACGTGACCAGCTATTACTCATACGCACATCTATAAAGAATGCTGCGCCTGAAACAGTCAATAAAGCTCTTGATTTCTGCTTAAAAAACAGGCTTTACAGCGCTGTAGACTTTAAAGATGCCGTAATACATTTTGCAAAAGAAAAACCGCATCCTACCGGTCAGTACGATATGGAAATTAAACCACTTTCACCTGAGAGTACGGATAAAATCAAAGCAAAACCGCAAACCAGGGATATCTCGGCATATACACGCATACTTAAAATGAATAACTCATAAAGCACAAGGAGGAAAACACAATGCAAAATACAGCAGAGGGCATAAAAACCATGCTAAAAGCTGTGAATCTCTACCATGCAGCAAACCAGCTTGAAGATATGCTTGAAAAATCATTAAACAAGTCACTTTCATACGAGAAATTTATTGAATACCTGCTCAAATGCGAACTAGAAGGTCGCGATAACAAACGCTTTCAAAGACGCATGAAACAGGCTTCTTTCCCTGAATACAAGATACTGGATGAGTTTGATATATCAGAACAGCAATCCCTTAGTCAGCGGCAGCTAAACCAGCTTAAAGAACTTACATAGATCGAGCAGGGGTATAACCTTATCCTCCTGGGCCCTCCCGGTGTAGGTAAAACCCATTTGGCAATCGGCCTTGGCATTCATGCTGTACAAAACGGCTACAGTGCCCATTTTATACAAATGAGCGACCTGGTACATCTATTAAAAACCCAGGAAGTATTGAGCACATCAAGAACAAGAATGGGGCGTATTGTTAAATCCGACCTGGTCATTATTGATGACCTGATGTTTATGGCAATGGAGAAACATGAAGCTAATCTCTTTTTCAGCTAATTAACCGCCTTTATGGGCAGACATCAATCATCATTACATCCAACAAAGGTCTTGAAGACTGGGGTGAGCTTCTTGGTGACCCTACCATTACAACCGCCATATTGGACCGTATAGTTCATAAGTGTGAGGTCATTAATTTATGTGGTGACAGTTACAGACTTAAGCACCGCAAATCCATATTTGGTAATTTATAGGTGTAAAAAGTTATTGCTCGAAATTTGTAAAAAAGTACTTGACATTCACATCTACCTAGTCATAGCTACTGACAGACTTAAGTCCTTATATCTAAAAAAATGACTTAGGTACCCGTTACCGCGCTGAAAATTTAACTTTGTTTCTTGCTATGAGGTAGTCAATATTTGCACTAATAATAAGAACTTCATTACATTTTTTAACACCGATTAAGTTGTTTGTCAGATCCAAGTTAAAATATAGATTTAGATCAAAGAAAAGAATTTCTGCAATAAATAACAAAAAGTTTGGGCAATCACACTGGTTTCATCATCTAATCTCTTTTTAAACTACTCTAGTAATTTACTTTAAAAAGATTTATCTTATTTAGTTTTTATTTCTGTTGTGAAATATTTTTTCGTACAATAATTCTTTTTGTCTTTTATGAGCTTTATTGATTACTTCCATAACAATCTCAGCTATTGCCTTGGCCATCGTATCTTGTAACACTTTTTCTTCAGGAGAGTTGACAACAACTTCAATTTTCTGTTTTTTCATTTCATCTCCCCCTCTGATAAATGGTATTAGAGGGGTCGTTTGTCCTATTC
>JACDNZ010000040.1 GCA_017656345.1 Thermosipho sp. (in: thermotogales)
AATAAATACCCTAATGGGCTAAAAATAAAAGAACAAAGTATCCATAATACAGATTTATGGAACATCAGAACTATTACATTTGTTTTTTAATTTCTACAATTTTGTATTTATAACCTTTATACACAAAACCTTCATTAACCTTTTTACCAAGTAAAGCTAATTCTATTTCTTTCATCAAATGCTTATTATGAGGGTTTTGATGAATTTTTACATCATATATTTCTTCATTTTCTGTATCCATTATATAAACTATATCTCCAAAATCAACGTAAATTCCATTTAATCTTCTTTCAGACTGGGAATTATGGAAATCAATATTGTTTTTATTAATAATTGGAATTTCATATCTGCCTTTTAGTTTATTTAAAACTTCTGTACTGTTAATGTGTCCATTTTTAATGCCTTTGACAAAACATAAAAATGTAGTTGTAACATCGAATCTTGCATCATGAAAACTAATACTATCTTCGCCATAATATTCTTTAACTGTGCATAAAATATCGTACTTATTAATATTTAAGAAATTAGCTAATTCTTTTAGTTTAGGGTATTTATACCTATGCGATTGATTGTATAATTTACAGATATCTGTAAAATACCTCATAGTGCAAAAACTATCATTTGGCATATATTTATAACCTTGACGAGAAAATTCTGCTTTAATAAATTTCATATCAAAACTATAATTGTGTGCAATTAGTAAATCAGCGTTACAAAAATCATCCTTTATTTCTCTAAAGAAATCTTTAAACCTCTTATTATTGGATAATTGTCGCAATTTATTTACACTCAAATTATGTACTCTTTGTGCCTCAGGCTCGACATAGTCTACTGTAAAATAAAAATTTTTAGCTTTAATTGATCTTTCATTACAAATCAAGTATGATAATTGACATATATTTCCTGGATTTAAACCAGTAGTTTCACAATCAAATATTAGTATATTTTTATCACTTAGCAAACTATTTATTGTAAGTATATCTTCTTTTATTTTTTCATTACTTTTAAATTTTTCTTTTTTTGTTAATATACCTGAATCTATACGAATAGTTTGAGTACAATAAGGATAATTAGTGCATCCATAATATTCACCATATGAACTTTTTCTTTTGACCATATATCCCCCACAGGATCTACAAATAACTTGATCGTTTATAACTTCAATATTATTAATTGTTAGATCACAGAAAGGGTAATTGGTACAGCCTATAAACTTTTGATTGGTAAGTTCATTAACTCTAATAGTTAAATAACCCTTTTGGCATTTAGGGCAATTGGGATTTTCATGAATACTCTCCTCATTTGTAGAAAATTCATATTTAACCTTACAGTAGTTAATTAATTCATCTACAAATAAAGACCTTCTTTTTTCAGGAGTTATAATATAAGTTGAATTTCTTGTTCTCGTAAGTGCAACATAAAATAAACGCCTTTCCTCTGCATACGGATAAGTATCTACATCTGTCAATACCAACGATAAAACTGGATCATCTGAAATTTTGTTAGGAAAACCTAACAGTTTATTTTCTGCATTAATAATTATTACATTATCAGCTTCTAAACCTTTAGATTTATGAACAGTCAAAAATGAGATTTTTAAATTAGGATATTTTTTATATTTAACTTTTACATGTTCGTTAGAGCTTCTTATTAATTTAAATTCTTCATCTGAATCAATAAAATCAATGTCAAAATTATTTCTCCCAAGCATAAGTATTTCTGCTTCTTTACCAAACAAGTGAACTATTTCATTAATTGCTTTTTTAATTGCAGTAAAAATATCTTGGTTATATCCTAAAATTCTAATTGGATTACTATTGTGTTTTTCAGACTTCAAATCCTTTTTAAGTTGGTTTTTATTTCTCATAATGAATTTTCCAGCAATATCTATTAATTCTTGAGAATTTCTATAAGTTTTCTCAATTTTTAGGAGTTCACAATATCCAAAATATTTTTCAAAATTCGTGAAAAGATCAATATCACTACCTGCAAATCTAAAAATTGATTGCCAATCGTCTCCGACACACATTAACTTAGCATTAGTTTTATCTCTTATTGCTTTAATAAGCCTAAATCTACTAACAGAGATATCTTGATATTCATCTATGATAATATATTTATAATTTAATTGACATGAATTAGATTCTATAATTTCTGTTGCCAAATTAATCATGTCATTAAAATCTATTTTATTGTTCCTTTGTAAAAAAGCTTGATAATATTGGTAGATAGGTTTTACAATATTTAAAAATAGGATATTCCTTTGTCTTAAAAACATATTAGAATTATCCATTATTTTTTCTCTTAAATGATTAAACGAGCCTATTGTGTAACCGTTAGATTTAAATAATCTGATAAATGAACAAATAAGTTTTATAAATTCCTCAAAATATTTATCATTTTGCTGATCATAAATTTGTTTGTATATCTGCTCATAATCTACATCTTTGAATTTTACGCCTGCTTTTTTTAGTGCATTCTCAAGGTTTAATAATAATGTGCCTTGTTTATTATAGTATGAATATGTTTCAAGTAATACAGTCTTGTTTTTTCTATGTGTTTCTCTTTTCCATTTTATTCCGTCTAAGTATTTCTTCTCTTCTATAGGAGTTAGCCATGGTGCTCTATTGTTTTCATTTATTCCAAAATGCTCTATGTAAATATCATAATCTGGTAAATAAAAGTCAGGAGTGTATTTTTTGCGGTATGGATCTGTTGATTTGAAAGGATATTCATATTCATAAATATAATTAATTCCATTTAAAAACAAAAAGTTTGCTATAATAAGTTCTTCAATGCTTTTAACTGTTTCACCTTGCAATGTTCGCTTATTTACCTTTAAGTTGTTAATACCCCTATTTATATAATTTTTCAGTTCCACCTTGCTGCGCAACGTTTCAAAATCAACATTTCTGTAATAATCATGGTATTCTCCTAGATTATTGAATTCCTCCCAATCCTTTGGGATATTTAAGTAATATCCAAAGAATACAATTATATTATTAATCATTTTTTTATTGTTATAAATATTTTGTTTAAAGTACTTGTGTACCAATCTTTCCATATCATCATAAACATCTGGTCTTTGCTTATTATTCATAGTAATAATATCTAATCCCAATTTATGAAAAGTTTTCGCATCAACATTTATACCTAATTTTTTAGATATTCTTTTATTCATTTCTTCAGCTGCTTTTCTAGTAAAAGAAATTAATAGAATATCTTCTGGTTTTATATTTTTTCGTTTTATTAAATAATTTACTTTACCTGATATGGTAAGTGTTTTTCCGCAGCCGGCTCCAGCTAATATTAAATTATTTAATTCATCAGTTACAATAGCCATTCTTTGTTGTTGATCTAATGATTTCCCATCAATATTATCAAATAAACTGCTGTTTTCATTCAGCTCAAGCTGAATATATTCATTATTCCACTGCTTTATGTATGATGCCATGTTGATGTAGATGTCTTTGAATTGAATGATTTTTTTATCTTTTATTTTAGAATATGGTGATGTGCTAAAAAAATCATAAATATCTTTGTATTTTTCATGTATTTCTTGTTGAAAGGTATAAACAATGTAGTCTTTTTTAGCTGCTTCAATATCTTCAAAAAAATCTTCAACTTTTGCAATAGCATCTAACACTTCTTTAGAATTTATTAATTGTTGACGCTGTAAATTGAAATATGCTATAGAATAAACTACTATAAAAACACCTATGGTAACAATAAGAACCATTATCATAACTATCACCTTAATTTTTGTATAGTTGCCAAGTTTTCTATAAATAAGCCGGCCTAAATTAGTGTAATATAGAAATATGACTGAACATGTCCAGGCTCTGATAATGTTTCTGCCAGAAGCTTAAGCAGCTTGATAACTTCTTACATAGTTTATAAGATATATGAAAAAAACCTCTTAATAAGTCCAAATACTGCTTGTCCGCTTTATTTGCCGTAGACAGTAGCAATTTTTTCAGCAAATATGTCTGCAGATTTTTCTATATGCTGGTATTGAATATTAAATCCGATAATGTAATTATGTTTTGGGAAATCTTCAAGAATGTGCTTCAGTTCATGCAGAAATGTTTTTTGCTTCTGTTCATATGTAAGATTGGAATTTAGTACGACGTGATGCCTGCCCCGTCTTGATGTGTATACTATTCCTCTTGTCTGCGGTCCCAGGTCTGCGAAGGATAACCTTATGTTGTGTTGCGCAAGGATTTCGATAAGGTCGGTGTCTTTATCCCCGAGATGCCGTAAGATCCTGTACTGTGAGATGGCCAAAGTTTCTATTTCAATGCCCTCCTCTCACAAAATTTGGATTGCGTTAAGATTATCCCTTATTACATGTTTTATTAGATAATTGCTAACTGCCCCTGCAAAATCTAATTATGGGTTAATATACCATGTATATTCAAAAAAATAAATACTTAAGATTCACGTTCTTCCTCATCTTCTATCAGTTTTATCACTTCTATGATTTTTCTTATACTCTCCGGACTCAGGCGTTTGGTTTGCTTGAACATAAGCTGCAGATCTTCTCTCTGTACGAGCTGGTTCCAGAAGTCGAGGAGTTCAGGGTTGTCTTTTATTGCATCAACTATGTTCTGCATGGTTTCTTCGTTGCGGATGTTGGTTCTGCCTAGGAGGTAGTCAATGGAGACATTAAAAAATGAAGCTAGTCTTTCTAATGTTTCATGGTCAGGTTTCCTGGTACCATTTTCATAATGTGCAATTGTTGGGCGAGTAATATTGAGGTATTCTGCAATATCCTTCTGTAGTAACCCCCTTTCCAGTCTTAATTCTTTTAATCTTTCGGGGAAACCCATTAAACCACCTCCTTGTACATATAATACCATTTGAAGTGTCATTATGAAACATTAGTGTCAAAAAGTTATTTATGCCCAATAAATAATCTTGACATGTAACAAATAGACACTTATAATATAGATAAGAGTTACAAATTGACACTTGGAGGGTAAAACAATGAGAGAAAACCTTTTTAAGTTAAGAAATAAAGCTAAATTAACACAAGAAGAAGTAGCTAGAAAAATTGGAATATCCAGAGCAGCTTATTCAAATATTGAAAATGGCAAAAGAAATCCTTCTTTCGAAACAATGAGAAAAATTGCTACTTTATTTGATACTAGCGTTGATGAGATTTTTTTTGACACGAAAGTGTCTTAATGTTACATAACTTATATTCTTCTATATTAATTATACAAATATTAATATTTCCCTTTTGGAGGGTTAAATATGAGTAAAATAACAGTTGGTTATAGTTTCCCAGATGCAGAAGGACAATCTACCTGGGTTGAACTGCACGTTGAATACAGGGAAAGCCTGAAGAGGGTTGACAGGTACAGGACCTGCATGAGGGAGGAGAAGGACGATACCGAAAGGACGGCCGGGGAAATGGTGGAACTGGAGCTGCTGGGCGGCATGAAGAGCGACCTGGAGGAAGCGGTGAGGGAGTTGAAGAGGAGGACCCTGTATGAGTTCAAGACGCTGAGCGAAGAAGATTTATCCAATCCCATACTTACAGAGAGGCAGCGGGAGGTAGCAAGGTTAAGACAGAGTTATTCCTGTACTGAGGTTGCAAAGATGCTGGGGATATCACCCAAGACGGTTTTTACCGTATACAAACAGGCTTTGAGAAAGATAGAGAAATGTAAAGAGCAGGAGAGGAAAGGGGTACCGACAGGGCTCAGCCCTCAGCAGGGAAAAATATATGAATTGTATCGCAAGGGAAAGACCAAATCGGAGATATCAGAGATTTTAGATATAAGCGTCAGTTCGGTGAAGACGCATCTTAGGCATATAAAAAAGAAAATGGGGGTGAAAAAATTATAAGAAAATGATTTACGGGTGAAGTGCGCCCAAAAACAGGAATAAACACTCTGTGAAGAAGAAAAGGTCCGACAGGCCTTTTTTATTTTATTCTTTCTAAACTTAAGATAAGGTACCGGAATGATTGCTGCGGTGCCAGGACAATGAAGCCCTAGCATTTATAAATTCGTGAACAGTCAATTAAGAGTCTAATACTATTATTCATGATAATAAAAGAATAATAGGACATCCCGTGGTTGTCATACATTGATAATGAGATCGGTTTCCGAGGGGGTCGGGTTTATGGATGAAAATAAAGGTATTTACAGAATAGTTAGGGTGTTTTCGGAAAACGGCAGAGAACTGGAAGATATACTGAAAGATATATTAAAGGAAAAGATTGCGAATGAGGCATATGTTTATTGAGAGATGATACAGGTATTTGACCCTGCCTGCCCGATATAATAATATGTAAGGGCAGGTAGTTATCTATGAGTAGGGAAGTAGGAGGGTAGCAATGTTAGAGGGAATAGATAACTACTGCCGGGACGGCCGGATTTTTAAAGCGGCCATATATTGCAGGCTTTCCCGCGAAGATGAGGGCCTGGATCAGTCGGAATCGATAAAGAACCAGAAGGATTTTCTTACACGGTATGTGCTGGAGCAGGGCTGGGAGCTGGTGGATATATATATCGATGACGGATTTACCGGAACCGATTTTAACAGGCCCGGTTTTAAAAGGCTTTTGGAAGATATTGAAAAGGGCAGGGTTAACCTGATCGTCACAAAAGACCTCAGCAGGCTGGGCAGGGATTATATAACCACAGGGTATTATATAGAGAAGTATTTTCCCGAGCGCAATATAAGGTATATTGCTGTGAATGACGGTATTGATACATTTCTAAACAATCCGGGGAACGATATTACTCCCTTTAAGTCGGTAATCAATGATATGTATGCCAGGGATATATCCAATAAAGTAAGAAGCGCTATGGATACCAAAAGACGTGAGGGGAAATTTATAGGAGCATTTGCGCCGTTCGGTTACAAAAAGGACCCTGCGGATAAAAACAGGCTGGTCGTGGACGAGGAAACTGCTCCAATAGTGAGAAGAATATTTCACATGTACCTAAACGGTTACGGGATATCGAAGATAGCCCATATATTAAACAGCGAGGGAGTAATTACCCCGTCCGAGTATAAGGCCGCAATGACAGGTTACAGGGGAAAGGCTAAAAACACACTTTGGTCTCACAATACGGTTAAGAAGATACTTGAAAATCCTACCTATGCGGGTTGCCTGGCCCAGAATAAATACAGAAGGGTAAATTATAAATCAAGAAAGCTTAAGAATGTACCGCGAAACCGATGGATCGTAGTCAACGGGACACATGAACCCGTAGTCGATATGAAGACGTATAACGATGTGCAGGAAATGCTGGCGCGAAATTCGAATAAAGATTATAGCAACAGGAATAAACCCAGGCTGCTATCGGGTTTTGTGTTTTGCGGCGATTGCGGAAAGTATATGACCTTTACCAGCACGTCTTCGGGCGTTGTTTATCTGGTATGCTCTACGTATAAAAGGCACACATCAAGATATTGCACCAGGCATTCAATAAAAGAAAGCGAGCTGGAGCAAATGGTATTGGAAGATATCAAACGGCTTGCCGCCCAGGCTGTTGACAGGGGAAGGCTGTTGGATGCTGCTAAAGGTGAAGTAGAAGAAGGACCCCACATTTATCTTATGGAGCAGATGAAAAAGATAGAAAAAAGGATAAACGAGATTAAAAGGATAATAAAATCTTTATACGACGACAGGGTGAGGGGTATAATCGAAGAGAGGGAGTTTATCGAGCTAAACGGTGAATTCAGCAGGGAAAGAAACATGCTGGCCGATAAATATAATACGCTGAAGAAGAAAGTTGAAGAATACAAGGAATCTTCAAAGAAGACCGAGAAGCTGTATTCCCTTATTGAGAGCCTGATAGATATTAAGGAACTTGACAGGTACGTGCTTGAACGCCTGGTTTCCAGGATAGAGGTTTTTGAGAATAAGGAAATTAAAATACACTATAAATTTAAAAGCCCTACTTTATGATGTGTTCCCGTTAGAATTTACCCTGGGGGAAATA
>JACDNZ010000041.1 GCA_017656345.1 Thermosipho sp. (in: thermotogales)
TCGTCGCGCGATATTTAATTTACCACGTTTATTTGCCTTCGTCAAGTTACGAGAAAGTTAACTTTTTTTCGTTTTTTATAAATCACTATTTTTTATTTTTTCTTACAATAATTGTCCATAGTTTATTTTAAACACAAAGTGTTAATTCTAAAAATATTAACAGTAAATTTTTTGTTAATGTTTAATCGTTTTTTTCAAATCAAAATATTTAATATAAGTGGCTATTAAAATATTCAACTTGTACCAAAAAATATTTAAATCCATTTATATTTTTAATAAATTTTTTAATATCATATAAAACGTGTATAATAAAAATTGAAAAAAACATCCAATTAAATAGAAAGGATAGATAATGTGTGGAATTACTTCAAGCTATAGTTAATCTTCTCTCCAGAGTATCACTACTGATTGTTTTAATGTACATTGTGCTTTCATTTTATACCACAAGAAAATTAATGGTTCAAATCGTTAAAACAAAAAGTTCCTTTTACCTTGGATTATTAGGTGCATTATTCGGAATTATGGGAACTTACCTTGGAATTTGGTATAAAGGAGCTATTATGAATTATAGAGATGTTGGAGTAATATTTACAGCTTTTATTGGAGGATTTCCTACGGCAATAATAGCTGGTGGAATTTCTTCAATACATCGATTTTTACTCGGAGGAGTTTCTGCGATTCCATGCGCTATCGGTACTTTCCTTTCTGGATTGATTGCCGCTACTGCTGTAAAAATAAATAATTACAAAGTTACTTTGTCTTTTGCATTTTTAGTAACCTTTATTGCCGAAGTTCTCCATATTACAATAGCAAGATACATGATCTTCCCAGAAAATCTTGCCATCGATATTACTCATAAAATATTTATTCCAATGGTTATTGCAAATACCTTCGGCGTAACTTTATTAACGGGCCTAGTTCTTACATCAGAATACCGAGTGGAAACCGCTTCAAGAAAATCAGTTTCATGGATTATTTCAATTTTTGAAAAACTTTTAGAAATATTAACTAAAGAATGCTACAACGAAAAAGAAAATTTTCTTGAGGTTCTTAGAACCATTGTAACTAATTCACCAATTGACGGAGCTATGTTTATTATTTCTAACAAGATAATTGTTCAATTTCCAGAATCAGAGAAATTCGAAGTTAATTTAAAAAAACTAAAAACCTCAAAAAAAGAATATAATCTTCGCGAAAATAAATGGTACATAGTTTTTCCTATTCCATTTGAAAAAGAAATAACACATTATTTAATAATAAAAATTTCAAATTTTAACGAAGATAGTCTGATATTTTTTGGAGAAAAAATATCTCAGATATTAAAACTAATGTTAACAGTTACTTCATCATTAAAAGAAGCAAAATTAGCAAAAGAAGCTCAAATTAGAGAATTTACAAGTAAATTAAGCCCTCATTTCTTTTTCAATACATTAAGCGTGATTAGATACAACGTAAAAAACAATCCCAAAGATGCTATCTTATGTATAGATCAACTTTCAAATTTGCTAATGTATTTGTTTCAGAAAAAAGACAAACTTGTACCGTTATCCGAGGAAATGGAAGCAATTAAAAATTATTTAAAAATTATGAGTATTCGTTATCCCGATGTTTTAAATTACAAAATTTCATATCAAACTACGAGTCCTAATGTGGTAGTACCTCCTTTTATATTTCAACCCATAATCGAAAATGCAATTAAATATGGGAAAAAGAACGGAAAAATATCCGTGGAAATTTCTTGTAAAACAAACAAAGAGTATTTAATGATCCAAATAAAAGATCATGGTCCAGGAATTAAGGGTAAACTAAAAAAAGGCACAGGCTTAAGCTTGGTAGAGGAAAGACTAAAATTACTTTATAGTTCTTTTTCAATAGACTACAAAACAAAAAATGGTTTAACTGTATCTATAAAACTCCCATTAAAAAGAGAGGAGACGATATCATCATTAAAATAGCGGTAATTGAAGATGAACTCCCATCTAGAAAACATATTGTAAATCTAATTAAAAATGTGAAACAATTTGAACTTCTTGGTGATTTTTCTTCAGTTGAAGCTTTTCAAAAATCACATGCCAAACCTGACGTGATTTTCTTAGACATAAACCTTCCAGGGATAGACGGTATAAAATTTGCAAAACAACTCGCAAATACAAATATTGTTTTTGTTACTGCTTTTCCAGAGTATGGGGCCACAGCTTTTGAAATAAATGCGCTGGATTATCTGGTTAAACCCGTCACCGAAGAAAGATTTCAAAAAACTGTTGTAAAAATTTTAAACACAATTCCTCCTTATCCATTTAAACTCCCAGTTATTAAAGACAACATCGTCATATTTATTGATTATAATTCCATTATTTACATTGAAGCTCAGGATAAATATGCATATGCAATAACTTTAAACAATGAATACAAAATTTATAAATGGAACTTAAATAAATTAGAACAGTTCCTACCAAAAGAATTTATAAGAGTACATAAATCCTATATTTTAAATTCAAATTATATTTTTGGGTTTAACAAGAAAGAAAACAAATTATTGATCCATGGTCTTGATATAAATATTCCTGTCGGAAAAAAGTATTTTAAAAATTTAAAAGATTTTTTCAATATCTAATGTCAAGTAATTTTTTGCCCGTTAACTCCTCCAATTTATTCGTTCATTCCTCAATAATCTCCATTTGCTCCATCCCCTAAAAAAAGAGATATATACTTCAATTTGGGAGGATGAAGATAATGTCCGAAATTTTTATCGGATACAAACGATTTTTGGGAATTATAGATATAAAAAATATTTATGAATACTTAAAAGTTCATACTCCAGAAAAAATTATTATTGTTATCTCAAAAAATCCTTCAAAAACAGTAGAAGATTTTTATAACGAAATAATAAAACCAATTATGGAAATTGATTTTGTATACCACCCATTACCATACAAAAAGGCCAAAGAAATTAAAAAACAATTTAAGAAAAAGAAAGTTAAACTCCAAGATTTGGAAGACTTTGGCCTTAGAAATCTTTATAGAGATTTTTGCTGAAAAATTGTATGTCATATCAAATAAGGAGGTGAACTAAATGGCTTTTCTTGTTTTCGTACTTTCTCTAATATGGTTTTTCCTGATGTACAAATTTTATGGTGGATTTATATCAAAAAAAGTTTTCAAACTTAATCCAAGAAGAAAAACCCCGGCACATGAATTTAATGATGGAGTTGATTACGTTCCAACAAACAAATGGGTGGTATGGGGGCACCATTTCACCTCAATTGCTGGATTAGGTCCTATTGTTGGACCTGCAATTGCTATTATATGGGGATGGGTTCCAGCAGTTTTATGGATCACATTAGGAACTATTTTCCTAGGTGCAGTACATGATTTTGCAGCTTTAGTTATATCATTAAGAAATAAAGGTAAATCCATCGGTGAATTAACAACCGAAATTATCGGAAAAAGAGCAAAATATCTGTTTATGTCAATAATATTTTTTGAACTATGGATTGTTATTGCAATATTTGCTATGATAATGGGGATTTTATTCAGTATGTATCCTGAAGCAGTACTTCCTGTTTGGCTTGAAATTCCAATTGCTATTGCACTTTCATATATGGTATTTGTTAAAAAGAAAAGTCTTCACACCTGGTCCTGGATTGCTCTTCTCTTAATGTATGCAACAATTGCTATTGGAGTTTTTACACCTATACAAATCCCCGGTTCGCATGCTGTTGAAATCTGGTTGGTAATCCTTATGATATACGCATTTATCGCTTCAACTTTGCCTGTTGAAACACTTCTGCAACCACGTGATTACATAAATTCACATGAGTTACTAGTTGCAATGGGACTTGTTTTCTTAGGTGCACTTGTTGCTTTATTCAGAGACCCTGGACATCTAAATTTTGTTGCACCTGCTTTCAATAGTACACCAGAAGGAGCTCCTCCAATCTGGCCATTTTTATTTGTTACCATTGCTTGTGGTGCCATTTCTGGATTCCATACTCTCGTATCATCAGGTACAAGTTCAAAACAAATTGATAAAGAACCTGATGCAAAATTAGTTGGATATGGTGGAATGGTTGCCGAAGGTATTTTGGCATCTCTTGTGGTTTTAGCAGTAGCTGCAGGATTTGGAGCAACTGGTAATGGGCTCCAACATGGAATTCAGGCATGGAATGAACATTATGCAAGCTGGCAAAGTGCTGCTGGATTAGGAGCAAAAATTGGAGCATTCGTTGAAGGCTCTGTTAATATGATGGCTTACATGTTTGGTCACAGCAAATATATCATGGGATTAATGACTACCATTATGGGGGTATTTATAGTCAGTTTTGCGGGAACTACTCTCGACAGTGCCACAAGAGTACAAAGATATATTTTACAGGAAATTGGAAAAGATACCAAACAAAAATGGTTAACAAACAAATATGCTGCAACTTTTGTAGCCGTTTTTTCTGCATTCCTCCTTGCTATGATTAAACCAGGTGGTAAAGGTGCCTTAATTTTATGGCCTTTATTTGGAACAGTCAACCAATTACTAGCTGCTCTCGCTTTATTAGTTGCAACTGTGTATCTAGCAAGAAAAAAATCTAATCCATATATTGCTGGAATTCCGATGATATTTATGGTTATTATGACTGCCTGGGCAATGTATAAAAACATTTTAAATTATCAATCTACGGGTAATACACTATTATTTGTTATTGGTACAATAGTATTTATTTTAATGATCTGGCTTATAATCGAAGCAATTATTGTGCTAAAAAAAGTAAAGGCTGGAACGTTAAAATCAGAAGAATTTAACTGATATATTTTAAATTTCGAAACAGGATTATAATGTAAAAACTGGCTCTGATATCAGAGCCAGTTTTTTATTGAAAATTTGTGAATTAATGTTAAATATTGATATAATAATAGTATCAAAAAAATTAAAGAGGTGGTTAAAATGATAAAAATTATTACTGACAGTGCTTCCGATTTACCAAAAAAATTTATTGAAAATTACAACATTGAAATTGTTCCTTTAACTGTCGAAGTAGAAGGTAAAATTTACAGTGATGGTGTTGATATTTCTCCAACACAGTTCTATAAGTTAATGTCTGAAAGCAAAACTCTTCCAAAAACTTCACGCCCTTCACCCGAATTATTTAGAAAAGTTTTTGAAAAATATACCAAACTTGGTTACGATCTTTTATGTCTAACTATATCGTCAAAATTAAGCGGTACATTTCAAGCGGCAAACTTAGCTAAAAACATGCAAAAATACGATAAAAATATTGAAATCTTTGATACCCTTGGAGCATCTTCAGGTGAAGGTTTACAAGTAATTAAAGCAGCTGAATTAGCTTCGCAGGGGTATAAACTTTCCAAAATAATAGAAATTCTTAATTCATATAGAAAAGAAATGAACATTTTAATTCTCCTCGATACATTAGAAAATATAGTTAAAGGAGGAAGATTAAGCCGTACCAAAGGAATAATAGGAAAAATCCTGAATTTTAAAATAATTCTGCAGGGTGTAGACGGAGCAGTTGAAATGCTAGAAAAAGTTAGAGGTAAAAAGAAATTTTTTGAAAAAGTTTTAAAAATAATTGAGGAAAAAAGAAAAAATCTATCCGAAAAAATTGTAGGAATTACGCACGTTAATAACCAAGAAGACGCTGAATATTTCAAAAAAGTAATAGAAGAAAAATTCAATCCAAAAGACATATATATAAACTATATGGGAGCAACTTTGGCTACTTATGCAGGAAAAGGGGGGATTATAATATCATTTTAATAAATTTCATAAATATTAAAAAAATGTGTTATAATATTAATTGAGAATACCCGTAAGGGGTGAAAATATGAAAAAAGGGTCTATGTTAGTAGTCATATTAGGAATAATAGTACTAATATTCCTATTAAGTATTTTGATAATTGTGTTTGTTAATCAAAATTTGAACAACTACAAAATTAAACAACAAGAGATTTTAGCTATTGATGTTGCAAGAAGTGCCGGTTATGCCATGTTAGATCAACTTCTAGAAGACGAAACTATAATTGAAAATATAAATGACGGTCAAAGAATAAATCTAAACTTATCTAATTTTAGTGGTGAATTGTATGCAATAATCGATAAAGGATATAGAAGTAGTGTTAATATAACAGCAGTCGTTGGCAATGTTCAAAAGACTTTCAAATTATATATTGTAAGAGATTTTCTCAGTTTTGCACTTACCATTACCGGAGATGTAATTATCGATTCAAAAGGTAAAGGCGGAGGTACTGGTATTACAGTATTTGGAGATGTTTTAACCACACCTGAATTGTATGACAAAGTTGTTCAACTTCTTTCAAATAAATCCACCGGGGAAATATATAAAGCACCATTAGAAGACATTGTATTTCCGGCAGTAACATTACCGCCCGATGAACAATTCTCCGAAATGGGAGATCTCACAATTCCACAAGGAACATCCTATACCATTTATTCAGAAGACTCAACCATTACTTTGCTTAGTTTCGATACTATAACTATTGGAAAGAACGCAGAATTAATCATTGACACGAGCAAAAGCGATGTTCTTATAAAAGTCGCAACTATGGTGTTGGGTGATCCTGGGGTAAAAGATAATGAACAACCAGAAATTATTGCTACTGGTGGAAATAAAGCTATGATTTATTTTGAAAATTCAAATTCAATTGATCCTACCAAGAACAATCTGGTTGTAAACGCAGAAGGTGAAACAGATTTTCTGTTATTTTCTGAAGAAGAAATTACATTAGAAATCAAAAACAACGGAAATTTGGAAAATGTATACTTCTTTGCACCAAACGGACACATCATTGCGAAAAACAACCTAACATTAAAAGGTTCCCTGATTTTAAAAACTTTAACAGTTAAAAATGGAACAGAAATATACTTTATTCCTATCTCCTCGTCATTTCCAGTATTTGAAGGGCAAGATCCTTCAGCAAAATACAAGAAGTATGCTCTGATAGGGTGGTCACCATGAGAAGTGGATTTACATTAATCGAAACACTCATTTCTTTACTTTTACTTTTTATTGCCTTTGCTATTGCTTTTTTAATAATTGCAAATGCTGTTGCCTTATACTCAAAAATTAATGGAGAAATAACAAAATTAAATAAAGCTCAAAATTCTCTGGAAAGATTCTTGAGTGGTGATACAAGTGTTGAAGTTTCTGTGGCTACAGGTACTTTAAGTATTTCAGAAGCATTTTCAGATATTACAATAAATATCATATACCCAAAAATTGAAGGGGTTGAAGTATATGATAAAATCTTCATTTTCACCAAACAATAAAAAATCATATCAAAAAAGTGGTTTCACTATTACTGAATTAGTAATTTCAATGTTAATAATATCTATAATTTCATCACTTGTTTATATTATTTTGATTAACCCAGTAAACCTTTACACTCGTCTATCAAAAAAACAAATAGCAATAAATGAACTTGAAAAAGCTGAAAAAATCATTAGAAATAGACTGATGTTTGGTAAAAACGCATTTGCATTAAATAATTACGATCCTTCACTACCAACTTCTACACTTAGTGGAGATAAAATTATTTATATCTATCTTGACGAAAACGGTAACTTGATGTTTTCAGACTATACCACACCAATTGCTGTGGATATTTCAAATATCTATTTTGAAATAAGTTCCACACCCACAGGATATAGTAAACCAAAACTAAGAGTTCGTATCACTCTTCAAAATAAGTCCAATAAAAATTCAGAGGACCCTCCAGATACCACTCTAAATTTCGATGTAATCCTATTAAATTCTTTTATAATAAATCTTAACAACTGGGACAATCCTACAGAAGGAACCGTATTAGGATTTACAACAAGATTTTAAACCATTAATAAAGTAAAAAAAAGCTCTCCGAAATTGGAGAGCTTTTTTTGTAAATATTCAAATAACGATC
>JACDNZ010000042.1 GCA_017656345.1 Thermosipho sp. (in: thermotogales)
CAGCGACCTCCTGTTCCCAAGACAGGCGCGCTAGCCGACTGCGCTACGCCCCGAGTTACCCAAGCCGTGATTTATTATAGCATATGCAATATTTTGTGTCAATATATTATTAAATCTGTTAGTGTAAAATTTTTTATATATTTATATTAATATTTTTCAAAGAACACCCGAAATAGCATTAACAGGACATCTACTTTGACATAATCCACAGCCAAAACATTTTTGTGGATCAACATTAACTTTTTCATCAATGGTAATTGCAAAGTATGGACATACTTTTTCGCAGATTCTACATAATGTACATTTTTCATGGTCAACAACGGGATTATTTGGTTTGAACTTTATATCCAGTATTTCAAGTTTGGTGTTTATCACTTCTTGAACGCTATTAAAACCGTATTTTTCTAATTTTTTAGGTAAATCCTTAATTATTCTTTCATAGATATCTTTTCCAAAAATTAAAGCGGATGATAACAATTGGACGGCATTTGCTCCTGCCAATAAAAATTCAATCACATCATCTGCGGTTTTTATACCCCCAACACCTATTATTGTAATATCAGGAAAAGCATCTCGAAGAATTTTTACAATTGCAAGAGCGAGTGGTTTTATTGCTGGACCAGATAACCAAACTTGTCCTTTATCATTGCCAATAAATACTTTTCTACCTTCAATATCTATTTTCATTGTTGGACCTAGAGAATTTATTGCAACTATTCCATTTGCTCCATTTTCAATAGCTACTTTTGTGAATTCGATGGGATCAGGGATGTGAGGACTCAGTTTCATGAAAATGGGCTTATCAGTATTTTTTCTAATTGCTTTAACAATTTCAGCTATTGTGTCGTAACTTTTTCCAACGTAATGAGTTGAAATTTCAAAAGCATCAGCGTATTTATCAAGTTTGGGAATTAGGAATTCCATATCTTCTTTAGAATAACCAGTGCTTATAATTAAAGGTTTGTTAAGTTCTTTTTTTAATTCTGGAAGAATGTTGTTAATCCATTGTTCGGGTGGTAGTTCAGACCAAAGTTCAGCATTCATCACGAATGAATTTTCACCGTATATACATGGTCTTGGGACTTCTGCGGCTTTGGTTGAGATTGTTTTTGTAACAATTGCTCCTACTCCGGTTGAATCAATGAATTTAATTTTTTCATAATCGCCAACTAGAGGACCGGAAGCGGGCATTACAGGATTTTCAATTTTAATATTCGAAAATACTGTTGAAAGATCCATTTTGTTTCCCCCTTTAATATATTTTTTTGTTTGATCTTATTGAAATAATTATTTTACCTTTATTATTTAATTTAACTTTAAGCGTTATTTGGTCGCTGTATGCATTTTTCTCTACAATTTTTAAATCGGTATCAATTTTCAAAAGTTCCAAATTATAGCCATTGAATATTATTTCAATATCTTTATTTGACAAATCGTTGTTGATTAAGTTGATCTCAAAAGTTTTTTCTATATATGATTTTGTTTCAATAATATCTAATATGTATAGATTTGAAATTACTGACCAGGTTTGTCCAAGGAATATCTTTGCTTCTTCGTCTTTTGCTGTTTTGAATAGTTCAGAAACGTATTTAATAAATTCTTTATCTTCCTTTTTTATGTAAATTCTAATTGGTCCAGATATTAAGGGTATGCCAAGACCGTTGTTTTCAGTATTGTCAAAAATTCTGTATAAATCTAGGTATTTGTTCTCAAAGGAATTTGAATAAAAATTTATATTTAAAATTGGAATATCGTTAAAATTTTTAATAGTTCCAAGCTTTGTAACTTTTGAAAATTCCCCATTAAATGGTTGAACTTTACCTAAATCAATAATCGGTGTTTCATCGACAATTGTTGGGCCAGAGACTTGTTCGACAGTTTTTAATAAATAGTTTGTGGTTTCTTGATTTTCAGAATATCTATTTATTGTAAAAGTGTCTTCATTTAAATATGAATCAATTAACCAGACATGTATTGGTTGATCGTATTTTCCCTTGATAGTATAGGTTATGTAAAAGTCCCCATTTGATTTTAAATCGTAGTACAAATACCAACTTAAGGGTTTTGTTATTATTAAATTACCTTCGATGTTCTTTGCAACGAATTTTTTGGAGTATAAGAATTTATTTAAGTTGTTTTTTTCAGTTTTCATCCACATATTTATTTGGGAATTAAAAACATATATTTTTTGATTTGTTTCCAGTGTTAGAGGATTAGTGTTTATGATTTTAAAAGGTATGTAGGATAAATTTTGTAAATCTTTATCGTTACACATTGTCCAGTATTCTATTGGAGAAACTTTTTCGACTTTGTAAAATTCAGCATTTTCTATGAAGATTACATTTTCGTCGTTGTTCAAATAAAGCGTTAATTCCTCATTGTATGGAATTTGCTTTATGTATAAACCAATATTTTTGAAAATTGTTAAATAATCCGAAGAAAATATAAAAATTGGCAAAGTAAATATGCTTAAAATAATCAATAATTTTTTCATATTTATTCCCCCTCAAGGGTCTTCCACAAATTTTTTGAAACTTTTCTTGCTTCAGAATAAATTTGTGTTACGGGGATATTGAATTTATAATTTTCCATCAGTATTTTTCCATTAATGATTACATGTGAAGGGTTAAAATTGTCGAATAATCCATAGACAATATGTCCAAAAATATTATTTTCATTGATAGGTGTGGGTGGGTTGTATGGAATGATGACCATGTCTGCAGCATAACCAGATTTTATTTTTCCAAGTTCTATGTTAAGAAACTTACTAGCAATTTCATATGTATTTGTTATAACATCTTTTAAATTATTTAAAGAAAATGAAAGTGTGGAGTTCCCTTTAAGTTTCATTGAAAAATAAATATTTAACAGTTCCCTTGCAAAATTGAATCCGAGTCCATCATTACCAGCAATAACTTTTATATTGTATTTACTTATTTTTTTATAATCAGGTAATCCCACAGCATTGTTCATGTTTGAAGTTACGTTAAATGCAATATAACAATTGTTATTTGAGATGAGCTCCAATTCTTCATCTGTAACATGAACACAGTGAGCAAGTATTGAATTTTCACGTAAAAGTCCAAAATTATTCAGCCTGTTTATTACTCTAGTACCGTATTTTGATAGAGAATCTTCTACATCATCTATACTTTCTGCAGTATGTATATGGATTGGTCCGTCACAAATTTCAGATATTTCTTTTAATGTTCTATCTGATAAGCTTAATGATGCATGTAAGCCAAAAATCCCGGAACACATGTTGTTGTTTTTGTTTTCTTGGATAAAAGAAAGATTTTCTTCAATACATTGAACAGTATTAAACCTGTCACTTGTTTCGAAGCAAAAAATTCCTCTCAACCCTATTTCATCTACCAAAGCTTTTTTTAATGTATTTAAACTGCCAATAATTTGTAATCCACTTGCATGATGATCTATAACTGTTGTGACTCCGTTTTTTATAAATTCAATTCCTGCCACAAGTGCACTATAGTAATTTTCAGTTTCACCCAATTTTGAATCAAGTTTCCACCAGAGTTGTTCTAAAATATCTTTGAAATTTCTTGGGTTAAAAGGGATATTTAAACCTCTTGCAAAGGTGGAATAAATATGGGTGTGACCAATCACAAATCCAGGCATAACAATACTTCCGTGAGCATTAATTTCATATAAAGCTCCTGGGAATTTTTCCATAGGTCCTATTTCAATTATATTATCATCAAACAAAATATAATGGTTTTCGTAAAAGTGTTCATAATCGAAAATATTTGCATTTATAATGGCTTTCATAATATTACCTCCTAATGAACTTACCAGAAACAGGTGTAATTATTTCATTATTAACTACTAATTTTCCATTTTTAAATACTTTTTCGATTTTGCCAGTAATTTTAGTGTTAAGGTAAATATCGTAATCAGCTTTTGTGTGAGTTTTAGTAATTTTTCCAGTATGATTTGGATCAAAGATGATTATATCTGCATCTGCTCCCGGCATTAATGTGCCTTTCCTGGGATATAAATTAAAAAATTTTGCAGGATTTATAGTAAAAAGTTTTATTATTTTCTCACCAAAAAGTGTATACATTAATATAAAAGAATGCTCTATTCCGCCAATTCCCATTGGAAGATTTTTGGTTTTTCTTTTTTGTTTATCTTTTTTATTGAACGAACAATGGTCAGTTCCAATTGAATAAATATTGTTAATATTGGCTTTTAATTTTTCTTTTTCTGTTTTACTTCTTAATGGAGGAGTCATGGTATATAGATAGCCATTTCTTTGATTATAAATACTATCATCGAAATAAAAGTAGTGTGGACAACTTTCAAAATAAATATTTTTATTAAAAATATCAGGAAATCTTTTTTTGGTTTCTTCAATAGATGTTCCACATGTTGTGTGAACAATATAAGCTTTTCCATTGGTATGGTGTAATATTTCTGCAATTTTTATAATTTCAGAAATTTCAGAAATTTCTGGTCTTGCTTTTGAATGTAATTTTATTGGTACATTTTCTATGATCATGTCTTCATTTTCAGCATGAATTAAAATGGGAATATTGTATTCATCAGATTTTTTTAAAAGTTCAAACATTAATTTATCGGAAGTTCTTCTGTTACTTGAAGAATATGCTTTAAATATTTTAATTGACTTTACCCCAAGTTTTATGGCTTTTTTAAATAACTTATCTACATCACCCTGATAATTTCCCAGAGTGACGTGAAATGAAAAATCTGCAAAAGATTTTTTAGCAAGATTAATCCTTTTATCAAAAGCAGTTTCAAGTTCTTCTAAGCTGTTTATTGGATCAAGAAAATCAATAAATGTTGTTACACCACCAAATAAGGCAGATATACTACCGCTTTTAAAATCATCAATTGACACATATTTTCCCAGATTTAGTTCAAAGTGAACATGGGGATCAATAAACCCGGGAAGGACTACCTTCCCGGAAGCATCAAATTCCTTTTTACATTCTTGGTAATTAGAAGATATATCGATTATTTTTCCTGATTTTACATATAAATTACCTCTAATTAGTTCATCGTTAAGATAAATGATACCGTTAATGATTCCAAGGTCATACATCTTTAAAATCTTCCTCCCATAAGTAATGTCATGACTGCTTTAGCAGTATGAAGTCTGTTTTCTGCTTCATCGTATACAACTGAATGAGGTCCATCAATCACGCTGTTAACCACTTCTTTACCTCTGTCTGCAGGAAGTGCATGCATATAAATGGAATGTTTTTTAGTTAATTTCATTAATTCTTCTGTACATATCCAGTTTTTATGTTTAGCTTGTTCAGCTCTGATTTCATCAGGATTGTCAGAAACGAAAAATCCTCCCCAGTTTTTAGGTATAACAACATCAGCGTCAACAAAAGCATCTTCCATTTTATGTGAAATTTCAAGTTTTCCACCATACATTTCTGCATTCTTTTTAGCTTGTTCAACAATTTCTGGCATAAGATCAAATCCTTCAGGATATGCAAGAGTGATGTCCATTCCAAATCTAGTGAATAAAAGGATTTGTGATTGTGGTACAGAAAGTGGTTTTAAATGACTTTCAGCATAAGCCCAACTAATTCCAACTTTTAAGCCTTTTAGATTTTTCCCAAATTTTTCTTGCATTGTCATTAAGTCAGCTAAAACCTGGAATGGATGATACACGTCGTCTTGAAGATTCATTACAGGTGCTTTTGAGTGATTTGCCATTTCTTTTATGTATTTGTTACCTTCGCCAAATTTACAGAATCTAATTCCAATACCATCACCAAATCTTGAAAGAATTATTCCAGTATCTTTTGCAACTTCACCATGTGCAATTTGCATTTTGTCTGGTGTTAAGAAAATCCCTGTACCACCTAATTGGGCTATACCTGCTTGCATACTATTTCTAGTCCTGGTGCTTTCATCAAAGAAAATTAAAAACAGTGTTTTGTAAAGAAGATATGGTGTAGGTTCTCCATGACTGAATTTTATTTTTAACTCCCTAGCAAGGTCAAGCATTAACTCGATCTCGTCGTTTGTAAAGTCTTGCGTTGTAATGAAGTGTCTTCCTCTGAAAAACGTTGACATCTTAACCCCTCCTTGTTTTTAATAAATTAACAATTTTTTTCGGGAAAGTCGCATAAAAAGCAGCTGCTTTAATTAAATGCTCTATTTCCACTTTTTCGTTTGGAGCATGTGCAAATTTTTCCTCGCCTGGTCCAAACCCAACAGTTGGAATTCCATAAACTCCAGCTGTAACTGTTCCGTTGGTTGAAAAAGTCCATTTATCAATTAATGGTTCTTTACCGAACAACTCAATGTAGTTTTCTTTTGCTGCTTGGACTATAAAACTATCTTCAGGAAAAGTCCATACCGGGAAGTACTTTTCCGTTGGGAAAACTTCTCCAGTGTATGATGATTTTTTGTATTCAAGTTCTACAATTTCTGCGTCTTCAACTCCTGCTTTTTTGAACACATCTCTTATTTCGGCAAAGACTGTTTCTTTTGTTTCTCCAATGGTAATTCTTCTATCAATTTGTATTTCGCATTCATCTGGTACGGCATTATGTGAAGGTGATTTAAAGAAGATTTGTGAAACTACTATAGTTCCTTTTCCCAAAAATGCATCATTTTTTAGCTTTTCATTTAATTTTTCAATTTCGTTTATTATTTTTGCCATTTTGTAAATAGCATTTACACCTCTTTCAGGAGCACTTGCATGTGCAGAAAGACCAGTGGTTCTAATTCTAAATTCGATTCTTCCTCTGTGACCTCTGTATATATTTAGTGAAGTTGGTTCTGTTATAACAACAAAATCAGGTTTCAAATTTTCTTTTTCAATAAGATATCTCCAACATAATCCATCACAATCTTCTTCCATAACTGTTCCAGTGATATAAAGTGTAAAATCATCTAGAAGATTTAATTCTTTTAAAATTTTTGCCCCGTATACCATTGAACACATTCCAGCTTTTTGATCTGAAGCTCCTCTACCATATACCCATTTATCATCATAATCACCACTGAATGGATCTTTTTCCCAAAGTTTTTCGTTGCCAATATCAACTGTATCGATGTGTGCATCCATAGCTATCTTATACTTCCCGTTTCCAATTCTTCCAATAATATTTCCTAATCCATCAATTTTTATTTCGTCAAATCCTACTTTTTCCATTTCATTTTTAATAACATTAACTACCTCCTGCTCTTCACCAGAGTAACTTTTGGCTTTGATGAGTGCGCTCATGAACTTGACAATATCATTTCTATATTTGTAAGCAAGTTCTAATGCTTTTTCCAATTAAGACACCTCCTTTATCTTTTGATTGTATTATAGTTTGAAACGAATAATAAGAAAAACATGAGAAAAAGAGAAGTATAAAGAAAAAAATAAAGATTTTAAAAAATATTTACCAAAAATAAAAATACAGGAAGATTAAAAAAGATAGGCTAGTTAGAAAAGTTTAAGTTGACAAAAGGACATAATATGCTAAATTTATATTTGAAGTGGGGCCGTAGCTCAGTTGGGAGAGCGCTACCTTCGCACGGTAGAGGCCGTGGGT
>JACDNZ010000043.1 GCA_017656345.1 Thermosipho sp. (in: thermotogales)
AAAACCGGTGGGGGTTACACCCCCGTGTGGGTTCGAGTCCCACCGCCTCCGCCAGATAAAGGGCCGATGTGCCCTTTATTTTTTTATTTCGATATGTTATTTTTAATAATTAATTTTATGACACATCTTAAACCTCTTCCTACTCAAAAACCTGTAATAACGTTTAAATTTTTTTAATAACACCATCTAAATAGATTAATTTAGAAACCTTGAATAATTATATTGATTAATCATTCTATTCATAAATGATATAATTTTGATGTATTATTTTAATTAATTGGGAGGTGGTAATATGAAAAAACTCTTGATTTTCCTTTTGTTATGTTTTATATATTTAGTGCTTTCTTGCTTACCAGCATTACCTGATAACAATCAACAAGTTGAAAATAAAGTAATAATTACAGTTGGAACTGAAGGAATTGATTTAATTAATGTCACAGATCCTACAAACCCGATTCACATCACTAATTACAATTTAGATGGATTTTCACATGCTGTACTTGTGGTTGGAAATTATGCTTATATTGCAAACGGTGATAACGGTATAATAATATTTGAGATAGGTAATAATAACACTCTCACTCAAACTGGTAAGTTCGACACCGAAGGCTACGCTTATTCAGTTTTTTATATGACTAATTATTTATACGTTGCTGACGGCGAAAATGGCTTATTGATATTAGATGTCAGTGATCCCAGTAGCCCTTCATTCGTAGGCTATCTGGACACTGATGGTACCTCATATGATGTCTGCTTACAAAATAACTATGCTTTTATTGCTGATGGAAATAATGGACTAATAGTTGTTGATATCAGTACCCCAGCAAGTCCAAACTTAGTTGGACATGTTAACACTGCTGGTAAATCAAAAGATATCGTCGCTAAAGAAAATTACGTTTACATAGCTGATAGTTATAACGGTCTAGTAATAATTGATATTAGCGATCCTTTAAATCCTATACAAAGGAAAGTTTTTGACACTTACGATGCCCATGAAATAATTCTTTCAGATAACTATATCTATCTCACGGATGGATACAAAGGATTGAAAATTATTAATGTCAGCAATCCTCAATTTCCAGCACTAGTTTCACAATTATCTATTAATGAATTTTCATTTGGAATATTCAAATATGAAAATTATGTATATATTGCAAACGGAACAGATGGACTTGCAATTGTTGATGTCTCAGATCCTATGTCTCCCACGTTAATTGGACATTTTAATACTAATAAATGGGCGTGGAATGTTTTTATCGAAAATAATATTGCATATGTAGCTGATGAAAAAAATGGGTTAGTGATTTTTGATATATCCTCACCATCAAATCCTGTGCAAATTGGACATTGTGATACTGAAAATTGGGCATGGAATGTTTTTGCCAATGGAAATTATGCGTATGTAGCTGATGACGAAAATGGGTTAGTAATAATCGATGTAAGTGATCCAACCAATCCCTATATAAAAGGAGAATTTGATACTAACGGACATTCATATGGAATTTATGTATCCAATAACTACGCATACGTCGCTGATGGTGATAATGGGCTGGTCATTATCGACGTTAGTATACCTAACTCTCCTCAATTAATTGCTAGTTACGATACTGATAGCTGGGCTTATAACGTTTATGTATATGAAAACTATGCGTACATTGCTGACGAAGATGATGGAATAATAATTTTCGACATTACAGATCCAACATCTCCAGTTAAAATAGGACAATATGATACTGATGGAATTGCCTACGATATTTTTGTCAACAACAATTTCGCGTATATTGCTGATGAAAGCAACGGATTTTTAATCTTGGATGTATCTGATAAATCAAATCCTTCGCTTATTGCACACCAATTCACAAATCTTGCTGTCGGAATCCATGTCGAAGGAAATTATGCATATATTGCCGACTATGATAATGGACTTGTTATATTTGATGTCAGTATTCCAAGTACTCCAATAAAATGTGGAAATGTTAAAACCTATAATGCTGTTGGAATTCATGTTGAAGGAAATTATGCATATATAGCTGATGGTTACAATGGTTTAGTAATTATAAACATCGCTGATGCTAATAATCCATATATATCTTCCGATATTGTCTGGCATAACTTCAAAAGCTTAACAGGTTTAAACTTTTAACAAAAACAATTTTTTGCATAAAAAAACCTGGCATCTTCAAAATGATGCCAGGTATTTATATGGTAACAACCATTAAAATTATTTTTTACACACTATCCTAATGCTCTTGGGTCAAAAGCATCTCTTAAACCATCACCAACAAAGTTAAATGCAAGCACTGTCACAAATATAAAAATACCAGGTATTAAAAGCCATGGAGCACTTTGCAAAACATAAATATCCTGAGCTCTTGCCATCATAAGTCCCCAAGATGCAGATGGTTCACGGATACCTAATCCAAGGAATGATAAACCAGCTTCACCTAAAATGTAACCTGGTATAGCTAATGTTGAAGTTACAATCATATACGTCATAGTATTTGGAATAACATGTTTCCAAAGAATCTTTCTATCCGGATAACCTAAAGCTATAGCAGCTTCAACAAACTCATTTCTTTTAATTGACAAAACCATACCTCTTATGATTCTCGCTCTTCCAGCCCAACCTATAAATGACAATATGAATACCAGTAATATATAAATTTGCGATGAAGGCATATCAAGCGGCAATAATGATCTTAACAAGATAAGAAGATAAAAACCCGGAATAGACATGATAATTTCTGTAAATCTCATTAATAATTCATCAGCCATGCCTCCATAATATCCAGCAATTCCTCCAAAGAATAATGAAAGCGTCAAAGTAATCGCAAGTCCAATAAAACCAATCGACAATGAAATTCTAGAAGCAAAGATTATCCTACTCCAAACATCCCTGCCAAACTCATCAGAACCAAAAATATATAGTTTAACAAACTGATTATTATCATAATTATCTACACCATATAAATGATAGTAAAGCGGTATAATCCAAAAGACATAACCTACTCTTCCATAATCTTTTTGCTTTGGACCCCAACTTTTCACAAACCATTTAATTGGATAATATTTGTAATCAAAATCTTCAACTGTTAAGTCTTTTCCCATTAATATTTTTGTTTTTCCACTTTCATCAACGTACTTGACATAATTGATATAGTATTTTAAACCAACTTTTTCAATGTCTTCTTCAGATTTTACACCTAATTTAAATGAATATTTTCCAAATATCACATTTTTTGCCGTTCGAGTTGTATTTACAATGAATGCTTCTCCTTCAGTTAATACTGCATCGTTTACTCCAAATACAAAATATTCTGTTTTCTCACTTGAAGAAGAAAGTTTAATCCATTCCCCATTAACCATTGCATATTCTTCTTTTTTCAAACTAAATTCCAATTTATCGGTATAAATTACCTCTCCTGGAAAATCTTCCCTGGGTAAGTACTTTGCATTATTTAAAACTATTGTTAGTAATTCACCTTTATATTTTACCGTTAACCTACTTGGGAAAAGTAATTGCCTTGTTTTTCTTGTATAATCAAGTTTATCAACATAACTTGCATATGGTAACACATGCAAGCCTACTTTTTTCTCAAAATCTCCAACCTTGTAAACCGAATCTACTTTTGTAGGAGGTGCATATGAATGTTTCAAACTTTGCTCAAATGGATTATAAGGCGCAATAAAATCTGCCGCAAACATTATTATGTACATTATAATTAATATCCACATTCCAAGCATTGCAAGCCTATTCTTCTTGAAGGCTCGCCACATCAACTGTCCACGAGTTAAATATACTTCTTCAAAATCTATATTTTCATTATTAATATTATTTTTATTTTTTAATTCCTTCTTCTCTTTTGCCATTCACTACTACCTCCTATTCCAGCCTTATTCTTGGATCAACTGCAGCTAGAAGAATATCTCCTACCAAATTTCCTGCAATCAGCATAATAACACTTATAACTGTACTTGCCATAACAACATAAATATCCTGTTGAACCAATGCTTGATATACTAATCTTCCCAATCCAGGCCATGAGAAAATAGTTTCAGTTATAACTGCCCCACCTAACAATGTTGAAAGACTAAAACCAAACATTGTAATCAAAGGATTTATTGCATTTCTCATTGCATGCTTAAATATAACCACTCTCTCCGGTAATCCTTTTGCTCTTGCAAATTCCACATAATCTTCATTAAGCACGTCTAATAAACTTCCTCTCATATACCTCATTAATCCAGCAAAACCACCAAATGTCAAAGTAAATGCTGGAAGTTGAAGATGCCAGAAAATATCTTTAAAACCTTCCCACACAGTCATTTTTCCATGAGTCACACTATACATACCCGCCACCGGGAATGTTCCTGTTTTTGCTGCAAAATATAGAAGTAGCAATGCAAGGAAAAATCCTGGTATTGCAATACCTGTAAATGCTATTACTGTCAAAAACTTATCCCAAAATGAATATTTCTTTAATGCTGAAACAACCCCCAAAATAACTCCAACAATCCATGAAATGACAAATGAATATAATGAAAGGATTAAAGTAGCCAATACTCTTTCACCTATCAAATCGGTAACAGGACGTCTGTAATAGAACGAATATCCTAAATCTCCTGTTAGAAGTCCCTTAAGCCACTTAAAGTATTGAATCAGAATTGGTTGATCAAGTCCATATTGCTTCTGCAATGATTCTAAAAATTCCTTTGATACAGAAGGATCAAGCCTATATTGATCCAAAAAGTCTCCAGGTGCTGCTTGCATTATTAAGAACACTATTAAAGTAATTATGAAGAGCTCAGGAATCAATATTATCAATCTACGTGCTATATACCTTAGCAATTCATTCACCTCTCTTCAAATATTTGAAAAACGCGGGCGCGGGTTGCGCCCGCACTTACACTATACTACATAAACATTAACTATTATTCTTTCCATTCTTCATAAACATTCCAGAATGTTCCACCAAGTAAACCAATCTTTACATTCTTCAATGAAGCTTTGTATGCGTAGAGTCTTAAAGAATTAACAGTGTAAATCAATGGTAAGTGTTCTGAAACGAGTTGTTGGAATCTTGCAAAGTAGTCTTTAACAATATTTTCGTCAAGAATTCTTACGTTTTCTCTGAAGATTTCATCAATTTCTTTTTCCCAATCTGGTAAGTAATAATCGTTAGGATCAACATAATCTGCTACGTTTGGATCGTAATTCCAGAAGTGAAGTGTTGCATCAACTCTCCAGACATTTGCACCACCTTGTGGTTCGTCTCCACCGGTTAATCCTATGATTACTGCTTCCCAATCACCTGTATTAAGGAGTTTTTGTACAAGTGTATTGAAGTCAATTGGTGTAAATGTAACATCCATACCTAACTGTTTTAATGCATCTTGAATAATATTTGCAACTCCTTCTCTTACTCTGTTACCTGCATTAGTTGTTAACAAGAATTTCACTGGATTACCTTCTTCATCAAGAAGTTGACCGTTTTCATCCCAAGTAAATCCTCCAAGCTCAAGCATTGCTCTTGAAAGGTCAAGATCATAATCATATTTTACAACAACATCTTCATTGTAATATGGTGAACTCATTGAAACTGGTGACCATTGTGGAATTCCAAGTCCGTTGTAAAGTGTATCAATTATTGATTCTTTATCAATTGCATATGCAACAGCTTTTCTGAAGTATTCATTTCTGAACCATTTTCTTTTTACTGGATCTGGTGTGTTCCAGTTAAATGTAATAAATGTTGTACCATATGCTGGACCTGCTGTTGTAACTACTATATTGAGATCTTTTTCTTTTTCTTTGAGTTCAGCAAATTCAGTTCCTCTTGGTGCGTATACATCAATTTCGCCATTTTCAAATGCAAGTCTCATTGCATCTTGGTTGGATATAATCTTAAATACGATTTCATCAAAGTATGGAAGTTGTACACCATTTGCATCTTTCTTCCAGTAATATGGGTTCTTTTCAAATCTTACATATTGGTCTGGAACATATTCTACAGGAATATATGGACCAAGTCCAACAATTTTTCCATCATTAATTGCATCAACAGTCCAGAATTCTTCAAAGTTTCCATTCTTTACATATTCTTCAGCAATGTGTTTTGGGAATATGTACATTCCACCTAAATATCTGAAAGCAAGCCTGAATGGCTCTGGATAGTACATTCTAACGGTATAATCGTCAATTTTTTCTGCTTTTGGCAAATATCCATTTGTACTCATGAGAACATCTTGCATTGAACTTGGAATATCTGGATTTGTGTAAATTTCATTTAGTGTAAATACAATATCATCAGCTGTTAATGGATGACCATCACTGAATTTTACGCCTTTTCTAATGTGCCAAATAATTTCCATACCGCCATCAGAAGTTAACCTTGGACCTTCCCAGCTTTCTGCAATTGCTGGATAGTATTCCATGTCTACACCATGTCTTTCAATAAGTGTTCCTCCATAACCCATAAACATATCAATGACATCTGTAGAACTTGTTTCCTTTGCCACAACATCATTTAAAGTTTTAGGACCACTTAATGTACCTACAACAAACTGTCCACCTGGTTTACCCATTGCATCGGCACCAATATATGGTAGCTTTTGAGCAGCAAATGTAAATACCACTGCTAAAACAAGCAACAATACTGAGAGTTTCTTCATAAACTCACACCCCCTCTTTTTCTACCAGGTAACATG
>JACDNZ010000044.1 GCA_017656345.1 Thermosipho sp. (in: thermotogales)
CATGCGGGGGCCCCGGCTGTCAAGGCTACCCTTGCGGCGCCGCCTGCTAACATGGTTTTTTACCTCAGGGGCTCCTATTTTTATCAGCTAACCCCACGTGAACCCGCATCAATCCTGGAAATAAAAAAATAAAAGTATGCATTTTGCCACTACAAGTGTCTTATTACAGCATTTTATAGCCGCAACTCTTCTGCGGAAGTGATGTTGTAGGGTGGTTTAATGCGAAGTATTCTCAGAATTTTTCTGCCGAGCTTGGTCCCAATAGTCTTCACGTAAAATTTCTTTCCTTCTACCTCAACCTCTGCAAAATTCAGGGATACTCAACGAGTCCCTCGCGGTAATATCTTTGATGAGATGTTTTAAGCCGGGGGTTAGCAGTTCCCCCGGCAGTGCTTGTGCGCCCGGCATGGGCGATAACTTGGAGGTGAAAGTCCCTTGCGGGGGTTGGCAGCACCAACCACTAGTCAACGGCAAGGGTGTCCACGGTGACGTGGAATCTAAAGGAAGCCCGAGGCAAAATCCCGACCCGAGGATCACAAACCGCGGACGAGGCTGTCATATTAGGTACCTAAACAATATTAAATACCTGGGTTGTTTGGGCTCTAATAATATATAACCATATAAAAAATAGCAGGTAATACCATATCCTGCTATTTTTTATAATTCTTATTATCGAATTAATATCAAAACTGCCTCTGGAACCTGATTTGCCTCGGGCCAGCTGGTCTACCGCCTCCCAGAGGTTGGTTACCATAGAAACGCTGCCATTCTCTATTTTGCGTACAGATACCCCGTCCAGGAAGTAGGCGCCGCTGCCGTCTTTGTCCCACAGTACCAAATTAGGCTGATATATCTTTGCCCTGTCTGCAAGATCGTCCTTATAACCTTTTACCCAGGGAGTACCAGCAAGCCTTTTAACCTTGACGCCCTGGTCAAAGAAATTGTCCCATGCCGGAGCGCCTCATGCCGGATAACACCATAGTATAGAAATCAGCAGAATCAGGACAATTCTTAACACGACAAATTGTCTCCTTTCTGGATAGCTTTACCAAATATTATATTTATACTTACTCTCTCCTTTCTAATTATCTGAGGATAAAATTAAATAACCCTCTACCCACTTTAGTTCTTCGTGTAATTTTTTAGCAGTGTTATTATCTTGTTCTGTAAGATCATTTAGCCAATTTAAAATTCTTTTGTGTTTTTCTAACATTCTGCCGTCCACGTCTGGATCGGCCAAATTGCCACCCCACTTGGCCTACTGCTCCCGGTATTTGAGCAAAAGTCCAGCATATCAGCCACCTGATAGGCAATATCGCAGTAACGGTCATCTCCGGTGGACTTCCAGGCACTGCCCAGGGCCTCTAGTATAGTCCGTGCCTCCACCTGGCCGGCCGGCAGCCGCGCTTTACCTTCCAGAAAATCTGTTAAGTCCTCTTCTTTGATACGGTATCACTGTTTTTTGCTAGTTTTTCTGGCTAGCAATTCTCCCGCCCTGATCCAGCGTCCGGACCATTTCCTGGTGCACACCGGCCCGGACAGCGGCTTCTTCAACAGTAAGGAAATTATCCATTTTAAGATTCACCCTGTAGTTTTATGTCGTATTAATTTAATGTTACTTTAGCATTTAAAACAACTTAATACAACACTTTACTTCTGCCTGTATTTATTGGACGGAAATTTTCCTTTTCAAAACAAGATAATTTGATTAAAAAAAATAAAGGAAAATTAACTAAAAAATTGAATTTTTTTTATTGTAATTCTTATTTTAGATTTTTATTGTGTAACGGGAGTGTTGAATATGGGTTGGATAGGAAGGATAGTAGGAGGGACAATTGGGGCATTGATAGGTGGTCCCATTGGAGCAGCTCTAGGATTTGGAATGGGGTATGTTTATGATGATGAGCAGGAATTTAAAAAAACTCAAAGTGCAATACTGGGTCATAATATTACAAAAAATTGCGGGAATGAAAAGAAATCTAATACGAATGCCAAATTTTATGAAGTTATTCCGGGTGAAAAATATATAACGAAAATTACCGGAGTATCGTTTTACGATAGGCAGAGCACTATATCAATGCTGGATATAACTGATAAAATATATCTCCAAAGGGATAGAACCAATGTTTACGACCCAAACGCCATTGGAGTTTTCACACTACGTGATAATAAGCAAATTGGCTGGGTACCTAAAGAACTAGCGTCAAAATTGGCTCCTGAAATAGATAAGGGTATACCTTACAGTGCCAAAATTGTTGATATTTTGGGTGGTGGTCCGGGTAGACACTATGGCGTAAAAATACGTGTTGAAAGAGGAAAACCTATTTCTATGCAGACTCTGGAAGTAAATAGATTAGAACCGGGTGTCAAATTTTACGAAGTTAAACCGGATAAATATATTTCGAAAGTCACCGGGACATTATTTGACAGAAGACAGGCTATTATTTCGAGATTAAGCAAGTCTGACAGAATACATCTACGGCTAGATGGAGCTAATTATAATTCAAATACCATTGGCGTTTTTACCCTATCCAACGAAAGAATTGGGTGGATTCCCAAAGAACTTGCAGAAAAGATTGCCCCTGAGATGAAAAAAGGCGCAAAATATAAAGCAAGTATAATTGAGATTACACGTGAAGGCAAAACCGGTAAATATTATGGGGTTAAAATTCGAATAGAAAAGGATACAGAGAAGGAAAGCACATGGCGGAATACCAGTTCTTTAGTGAGTACTGGAGTGGGTCATAATATTACAAAAAATTGCGGGAATGAAAAGAAACCTAATACGAATGCCAAATTTTATGAAGTTATTCCGGGTGAAAAATATATAACGAAAATTACCGGAGTATCGTTTTACGATAGGCAGAGCACTATATCAATGCTGGATATAACTGATAAAATATATCTCCAAAGGGATAGAACCAATGTTTACGACCCAAACGCCATTGGAGTTTTCACACTACGTGATAATAAGCAAATTGGCTGGGTACCTAAAGAACTAGCGTCAAAATTGGCTCCTGAAATAGATAAGGGTATACCTTACAGTGCCAAAATTGTTGATATTTTGGGTGGTGGTCCGGGTAGACACTATGGCGTAAAAATACGTGTTGAAAGAGGAAAACCTATTTCTATGCAGACTCTGGAAGTAAATAGATTAGAACCGGGTGTCAAATTTTACGAAGTTAAACCGGATAAATATATTTCGAAAGTCACCGGGACATTATTTGACAGAAGACAGGCTATTATTTCGAGATTAAGCAAGTCTGACAGAATACATCTACGGCTAGATGGAGCTAATTATAATTCAAATACCATTGGCGTTTTTACCCTATCCAACGAAAGAATTGGGTGGATTCCCAAAGAACTTGCAGAAAAGATTGCCCCTGAGATGAAAAAAGGCGCAAAATATAAAGCAAGTATAATTGAGATTACACGTGAAGGCAAAACCGGTAAATATTATGGGGTTAAAATTCGAATAGAAAAGGATGCAGAGAAGGAAAGCACATGGCGGAATACCAGTTCTTTAGTGAGTACTGGAACTGCCACAACAAGAATGAGTAGTTATAGATATTATTATGACGATTACTATTATGATGACATTGATTTTGATTGTCCTCTTTCTGAAGATGATTACGATTATGACGCAGCTTACTACTATCACGACATGAACAGTGAACTAGAAGATAATATTGATTGGGATTCTATTGATTATGAATGAACTTTTTTAATCATAGGCCCTGCTATCCACTAGGAAATTGTCTAGTGGATTTTTTGTTAAGCTAGCGAGTAGCATAATAATTATGTCCTACTTAAGGAATAATTATCCCTCCAGGGCAGGGAGTGGTAAAAAATGGACCATATAAAAAGGGCGATAGAGTTAACCATGCTACCCAGAACTATAACCGCAAGGAGCTTTGACCGGGCAGGCTACATTATCGACTCGATGATCGACCAAGAACCCGAGATATTTAAGAATAGCTTTATCTGCACGCCTGAATATTTAAAAACTATTCAAGAAGAGTTAAAACAGAAACTTGACCCGGGTTTACTTGCATTAAAAATGGGTGTATTTATCCCGGTAGGTATGTGGGGCCTAGTCGAAGGCTTTCATTTTCCTGATATAGACATTTCGCTACTAGGGATCGGCAACCACCGGTTTTTCCTGTTCCACAGCGCCATCGGCCTTTGGGTTTTGCGTCGCTTCTACAGGCTGTGGCTTGAATCGACCCGAGATGATACTGGTCTTGTTGCAAAGGCGGGGCAAAAGCTATCCGGTACAATTCTTGCCGCAGGGGCAGTAGGTGTTGGCATCCACCTTATGGTTGATGTATTTCAGCCAAAGTCGATAGTCTTCCCATTTTTCGGCTCGTTAATTGACGGGACATTAGTTGATGATAATGCCTGGCTGCTACTAAATTCTCTTTACGCTTTTAAGATAGGACATGACGTTTTTGTGTTAATATTCTCCAGAGAGCTGGATACGGCTCGGAAGTATGTTCGGGAGAGGTTTGGAAATCGGTTTGAGGGCTTAAAGAAACCGAGGTGATTAAATGTTCCTAATTGGAATTGACCAGATGTCCCGGGAAGAAAAGCTGGCCCTTTTATCCCAGCTCAACTCCCTGACGGGGGTAAGCGTGTTAAACGAGGGGTTCCAGAGAACTGCCAAAACCATAAAAAATAAGGCCTTAGACTTTATCACAAATACATTTAAAAAAATTGGCATATCAGAGCAAGTAAGCAGCAGCATCCAGCGGTTTAATGAAAAAACTGACTGGAACCCGAATGTAATCCAGGCAAGGATTAATGTTGAATATGAGCGGTTAACCAAGCTGACCGATGCGCAATTAAAATCGGCGCTATACGATAAGGTGGCCAGTATTTCAGGAGTAGACAAAGATGCCGGCCCCAAAGCGGTTGCCAGAGGGATCATCCACTTGGCCGCAAAGGCGGTTGGCATAAATCCGGCAATCTACCAAAACGATACGATACTCGAAGCAGAAGTTAACGAGGCCTGTATCAAGGAGCAGGTAGATAATCTTAAAGAGACTCTGGCTGCAATGTCGAAAGAAGATATGGAGCGGTTTAAGGAGATACTGAACCAGGAGATTGCAAGGCTGAGCAGCGCAGACAGGGAGGCAATTAAAAAAGCTACCGGGCTGGAGACACTATCTTCAGATGCCATGATTTCATACCTTAAAACTCTGTCCGGAACAGCTTTCTTGCAATTGGCCGGCGGCGCCTTAGGGTTTGGGTTGTATATGTTCTTAAGTACCGCACTGAGCGCCCTTTCGCTATTGTTTGGTATAACTTTCCCCTTTGCCTTATATACTACTGCATCGTCGATAGCCGCCTTTATGCTCTCGGGGCCCTTTTTCTTTTTAGTTGCAGGGCTGACCGGGGTTATAATGCTACACAAAACTAACCAAAGGTTAAACGAGCAGCTCGCAAAGATACTTGTCGTGGCAGGGAACGCAAAACTAAACCAGGGCTAATCTTTCCAAGTTTTTAGTATATATAAAAAAGGACCTGGAACCGTTTTCTTTACTGTAAACCAAAACGTCGTTTTAAGTGAAAGGTTGCCAATCCATTCAGTTGCCCGAATTTACATCATGGCCACGGCCACTTTCTCTTGAAAATTAGTTTTAAAAACCCTGGTTTCCCTTTAATAGGGAATTCCAGGGTTTTAATAGTTTTACTTATTTTAATTTAACTCTACCAGCTGGGCGTTCTGATTATTGTAGCTTAGTAAAGACCGTGTACGGTGGTAGCGCAGGTAGTAATGTTTCCTCTGCTCAAGGACCTGTGGAACCCATCTGACAATAATTGTGTATTTGCTAAAATACTTCTTGACGGTTGTATGAAAGATGAAACATGGTTGTTAAGTGGTTAGATTTTTGAAGTAACGTGAATGATGTTATTTAAATTTCCCTTAACCACCTGTTCTTGTAGGTATTTTTGTTTGAAGTGAATAAGTTAAGTTAGTTAATTTCCTGCACGCGTTGCATATTTTACCTAAAATACGTATCAGTTACCCCATTATATCCAGGGTTACCGGATTCCCGATAGATATTTCCGGGCCCACTGATTTTATGGGCGGATACCGTACCTGCGGACCCGACCCGGAAATATCTGCGGGCTATAACCCTTATCCCGCGCTTTACAGGGCCGGCGCTTGCCGGCCCCCGCCGGCCATTTTACCGGCGGTCACTCTTTTCTCCTTTCCATCTCCCTGGCGTACTCCCTGGCTATCCTACCGATTTCGCAGTCTGCACTAACCTCGCCGAGGTCATCCTTATCCACGGGCAGGGGCCGGTACAGCTCTATAACCTCGCCTTTCCCGCTTGCTCTCGCCTCCCGCCTGCGCAGCGTTTCTTTAAAATTTGCCAGCCCCTGTTCGGTCATGCTGTCAAGGTCGATGTCTACGGTTACCCCCTGCACGCTTATCAGCAGATCCTGCAGCTGCTGCACTTTC
>JACDNZ010000045.1 GCA_017656345.1 Thermosipho sp. (in: thermotogales)
TCTAGCCATTTATTTCCCTCCCTTAAACTCTTTTCTTCTTTGGCCTACAGCCATTAAATGGAATTGGTGTAACATCTCTGATCGTTCCTATTTCAAGACCAACTGCTTGGAATGTTCTAATAGCAGCTTCTCTACCTGATCCTGGGCCTTTAACTAAAATATCTACCTTTTTTATACCAAGTCTTACAGCCTCTTTTGCAACCTGGTCAGCTGCAAGCTGTGCAGCATATGGAGTACCTTTTCTTGTACCTTCAAAACCTGCGGTTCCTCCACTTCCCCAGGTAATTACTTTTCCATCTGGATCAGTTAATGTCACAATAGTATTGTTATATGTAGATTTTATATGAACAACTCCGTGATCTATAGCAATTTTTCTTTTTTTCTTTGTTGATGCTCTACGAGTTTTCTTGGCCATTTATTTCCCTCCTTATTTTTTCTTCTTAATTCTACTTGGTCTTGGACCTTTTCTTGTCCTAGCATTTGATTTTGTTTTTTGACCTCTTACAGGTAATCCTAGCTTATGTCTTAATCCTCTATAACAACCAATGTCAATAAGCCTTTTAATATTAGACATTACTTCTGATCTTAATTCACCTTCAACTTTAAAATTTTGCTGAATATAATTTGCAATTTTACTAATTTCTTCATCATCCAATTCTCTAACTCTTTTATCAGGATTTATATTTGTTGCTTCACATATTTGTTTTGCTCTGGTTTTTCCAATACCGTATATATATGTAAGAGCTATTTCTACCTTTTTGTCGTTAGGAATTTCAACACCTACAATACGAGCCATCTATCTCCCTCCTCAACCTTGCTTCTGATTATGTTTTGGATTTACCTTACAAATAACGTAAACTTTTCCTTTTCTTTTAATTATTTTACAATGCTCGCATCTTTTCTTTACTGAGGATTGTACTTTCATATATTACACTCTCCTTTCCCCTAGACCTTTTTTCTATAAACTATTCTTCCTTTTGTCAAATCATAAATCGTCAATTCAACAATTACTCTGTCTCCTGGTACTAACCTTATAAAATTCTTCCGCATTTTTCCACTAATGTGTGCTAAAATTTTGTGACCATTGTCAAGCTCAACTCTAAACATTGCATTAGGCAAAGCTTCAATGATTGTTCCTTCCATTTTTATAATATCGTCCTTATTTGACAATCATATCACCCCTTAGGGTTAAAACTTCTGATCCTTCTTTTTTTACTAATATCGTATGTTCAAAGTGTGCTGCCCGTTTTCCATCTCTAGTTACTACAGTCCAACCATCATCCAAAATATCTACGTGCCAGCCGCCTTCAGTTACCATTGGTTCTATTGCAAGCGTCATACCCGCTTTTAATATTATTCCCGTACCTTTTTTTCCATAATTTGGGATTTGTGGATCTTCGTGCAACTTTTTTCCTACTCCATGCCCAACAAAGTCTCTTACTACGTTAAAACCATTTTCTTCTACATATTTTTGTATAGCATATGAAATATCTCCTAACCTAACTCCTTCTTTAACATTTTCCACAGCAATTTCTAAAGCTTTCTTTGTAACTTCTACTAATTTTTCTCCAATTTCATCGCACTCTCCAACAATATAAGTACAAGCTCCATCACCATAATATCCTTTGTAAATTGCTCCAACATCTAACGAAACAATATCTCCATTTTTTAAAACTTTATTTTTTAAAGGAAACCCATGAATCACTTCGTTATTTATTGAAACTGTCGTGATATATGGATAATCATTGTAACCTTTAAATGCTGGACTACATTTCAATTCTTTCAATATCTTTTCTGCCATTATTTCAAAGTCCCATGCTGTTGCACCTTCTACTGCTATTTTCTTACCTTCTTCTAAAATCGTTCCAACTGCCATTGAAGCTATTCTAATTTTTTCTATTTCTTCTGGTGTTTTTATATATATCATCCTGTCACCCTCTGATAATATTTAATACTTCTTTTATTACCGAATCAACACCAGAAGAACCATCTACTGTAAAAAGTTTGTTTTGTTTTTGATAATATTCTATTACGGGGTACGTATTTTCCATATATACCCTGTATCTTCTCTTCACAACTTCTTCTTTATCATCTTCTCTTTGATAAAGCTCCCCTCCACAAACATCACATTTCCCATCAACTTTTGGAGGAAGAGTAATTAAATTATAAATTTTTCCACAATTTTTACAAACTCTTCTATTTGTTATTCTTTGTACCACAACATCTTCACTAACTTCAAAATAGATCGCATATTCCAACTTCTTATTTAACATTTTTAATATTTCATCCAAAGCTTTTGCTTGATCCACAGTTCTTGGAAAACCATCAAGAATAAAACCCTTTTCACAATCTTCTTTTGCTAACCTTTCTTTCACAATCGAAATCGTTAAATCATCAGGGACAAGCTCTCCTTTTTTTAGTATTTCTTCCACTTTTTTTCCTAATTCGGAACCAGATGCAACTGCTTCTCTAAACATGTCCCCGGTTGATATATGTGGAATACCAAGCATTTTTACTAATTCTTTTGCATATGTTCCTTTACCAGCTCCCGGAGGGCCTAAAAATACTATATTCATTAAATCATCTCCTTCCAGGAAGCTTACCTTTTTTAACAAATCCTTCATAATTTCTCATAATTAAGTGTGCTTCCATTTGTTGTGCTACATCCAAAGCAACACCAACGGCGATCAATGCACTTGTACCACCAAGCCAAATATTAACACCAGTAACGCCTTGTATTAAATAAGGAGTAAGTGCAATTACTACCAAAAATAATGCTCCTACAAAAGTAATTCTATTAAGTACTCTTGTGATATACTGCTCTGTGGATTTTCCTGGTCTGATTCCTGGGATATACCCTCCATAACTTTTGATATTTTCTGCAATATCTTTTGGATCAAACACAACAATACTGTAGAAATATGTGAAGAAGAAAATCAAAACAGCATAAATTGTAATTATTACAGGACTTGTCATTGAAAATAGTGATTTTACTGTTTCAGAACTTGTAAATTGAGCAATTCCTACTGGAATAGATACAATTGCCCATGCAAAAATGATTGGAATAACACCACTATGATTTACCTTTATAGGAATATGTGTTGATGTTCCTCCGTATATTCTTCTACCTACCATTCTCGAAGCATATTGTACCATTATTCTTCTTTCTGCTTGTTGGACATAAATAATTCCAACAACCATGAGGATCATAACACCAAGAAGGAAAATCCATTCAAATATATTTAAACCACCTAGAACTGCACGTCTAAAGTATGTTGGATATCTTGCAACAATTCCCGCAAAGATCAATACGCTGATTCCATTTCCTATACCTTTTTCTGTGATTCTATCACCAATCCAGAGTAAGAACATGGTACCTGCAATAAGAGAAACTGTTGCTACAAAAGTAAATGTCCAAATAGGAACTACTAATATGTTTTGGAAACTTCTACCAAGTCCAAATGAAATCACAAATGCTTGTAAAGTTCCTAATACAACTGTAAGATTTCTTGTAAGTCTTTGAAATTTTTTCCTTCCTTCCTCTCCTTCTTTTAACATTTCTTTTAATGAAGGAATAACTGATGAAAGTAATTGCAAAATAATGGACGCATTAATATATGGTGTAACACTCAATGAGAAAATTGAAAAACTTTTAAAGGCTCCTCCAGTAAAAACATCATAAAAGCTTAATAAACCACCTGCTGTACCAGTACCTAATTGAGCAAAAGCAGCCCCCCATGCCTTTAAATCCACCCCAGGAACAGGAATATAAATTCCCAATCTAAACACAATTAACATAAGCAATGTAAATACAATTCTATCCCTAAGTTCAGGAATTTTAAATGCATTTTTTAAAGCCTTCCACATTTTTATATCACCTCAGCTTTTCCGCCAACGGCTTCTATCTTCCTCCTGGCACTTGAACTAAAGGCATGGGCTACTACTGTAAGAGGCTTTGTTATTTCTCCATTCCCAAGAACTTTTACTCCATCATTAATTTTCTTTATAACACCAAGTTCTAAAAGCTTTTCAGGTGTGACTTCATCTCCAGAATTAAATAACTTTTCCAGTTGTTCAACGTTAACAATTGTATAAATCTTCTTTGTAAAGTTTTTGAATCCATATTTTGGTAATCTTCTATGAAGTGGTGTTTGACCACCTTCGAACCATGGACTGACTTTTCCTGCACCCCTTGATTTTTGACCCTTATGGCCTTTTCCTGAGGTTTTTCCCTTACCTGATCCAATACCCCTTCCTACTCTCGTTTTCTTTTTCATGGAACCAGGTGTGGGTCTAAGTTCATCTAATCTCATTGTATATTACCTCCTTATTCCTCAATTTCCTCTACTTTTACGAGGTGTTGTACTTTTCTAATCATTCCCCTAATTTGAGGAACATCATCTTTAATAACTGATGCATTAAGCTTTCTCAATCCTAATCTTTTTACTGTATCTTTCTGATCATATTTATATCCTATTGGACTTTTAATTAAAGTTATTTTCAACTTTTTCATTTAATTAACCCTCCTTTTTTACACCATTAATAACTTCTTGTGGGGTAATATCTCTAAGCTCAGCAACTTTTTCCAATGATAGGAGGCTTTTAAGTCCATTAACTGTTGCCTGGGCTAATACTACTGGATTTGTTGAACCACTGCTTTTAGTAAGAATGTTATGAATTCCTGCAAGTTCTACAACAGCACGAACTGTACCATTGGAAATAATACCTGTACCTGGTGCTGCAGGTTTAAGGAGAACTTTCGCTGCATCTTGTCTTCCAACAGTTTCATGTGGAATAGTTCCATTATAAATAGGAACTGTAAAAACATTTCTTCTTGCTGCTGAAAGAGCCTTTCTAATTGCATCTGGTACCTCTCTTGCCTTTCCAACACCTACTCCAACTTTACCATTCCTATTACCTACAACTGCAAGAACCCTAAAAGAAAGATTTTTTCCACCTTTTGTAACTTTTGTTGTTCTTCTTATTTCAACTATTCTTTCTTCAAATTCTTCTCCTGTATTCTTTATTTTCTGTGCAATGTCTGCCATTCAGTGCACCTCCCTTAAAATTCCAAACCTGCTTCTCTTGCACCATCTGCAAGTTCTTTAACTCTTCCGTGGTATCTATATCCGCCTCTGTCAAATACTACCTTTTTAATTCCCTTTTCAATTGCCCTTTTTCCAATCAACTTTCCAACTTCACGTGCAGCTTCCTTATTCCAAGTTTTACTTAAAACTTCTTTTAATTCTTTATCAAGTGTAGAAGCAGCTACAAGTGTGTGACCTTTATCATCATCAATTATTTGGGCGTAAATATGTTTTTCGCTTTTATATACACATAATCTGGGTCTATCTGCTGTTCCACGTATTTTTTTTCTTATACTCAAATGTCTTTTTTTCCTTCTCCAATTCTTATTTTCTTTTTTTATCATCTCAGTGTACCCCCTTTATGCTTTCTTTCCTTCTTTCAACCTTACCACTTCTCCAACGTATCTTATACCCTTACCGGAGTATACGTTTGGTTTTCTCCATTTTCTGATATCTGCAGCTACTTGTCCAACTCTTTGCTTATCAATTCCGCTTACAATTATTTTATTTGGGCTTGGAACCTCAATTTTAACATCTGAAGGTATTTCCATTTCAATTGGATGTGCATACCCGAGGTTCATTACAAGTTTATTACCTTGTAATTGTGCCCTGTATCCAATTCCAACAATTTCCAATTCCTTTTTAAAACCTTCTGTTACTCCAATTATCATGTTGTTAAAAAGTCTCCAATATGTACCAGTAAACATTTTCATTTTTTTGAGATCTGATTTTCTTTTCATAACTTCTTCGTTTGGTCTTACATTCATTTCATTTCCTTCAATAATTACTTTCACATATGGTAAAAATTCTTGTTCTAACTCGCCTTTAGGGCCTTTTACCTTAAGAACATTTCCCTCTATTTTTACTTCAACACCATTTGGTATAACAATAGGTTTATTTGCTATACGGGACATTGAGCACACCTCCTTACCAGATATAGGCGATTACTTCTCCGCCAACTCCAAGCTCTTTTGCTTGTTTGTCTGTTACAACACCTTTTGAAGTAGACAATATAGCAATTCCTAGTCCATTTTTCACTTTTGGAAGTTTATCTTTACTTACGTAGATTCTTCTTCCTGGTTTTGATACTCTAACTATTCCATGAATAACCCTTTCTCTGTTTCTTCTTGTACCTTTGTATTTCATTTGAATTCTTATAATTCCTTGCTTCCCATCTTCAATATAGGTGTATCCTTTAATAAATCCTTCATTTTTCAAAATTTCAGCTATTTCTTTCTTCAAATTCGATGCAGGAATATCTACTTGATCTTTGAATGCAACGTTTGCATTTCTTATTCGAGTGAGCATGTCAGCTATTGGATCGCTCCACATTGTATTCCCCTCCTTTTACCA
>JACDNZ010000046.1 GCA_017656345.1 Thermosipho sp. (in: thermotogales)
GACGCTTCCGACCTTCCCGGGCCAGGCTGAGGGTGTTCTTGACGGCCGCATGAGCTACAACCTTGGTACCGTCTATCAATGCCCACTCGCCGCGCAGATACCCCTTTTCCCGGGCCTGTTCTACCAGCCGGTTGAAAAGGTCCTGAAAGGTTTCCTGCCCCAGACGCCTGCGGAAGACAACCAGGGTTGTATCATCAGGTACTGGATCGTCCCATCCTATGTTGCAGAAGTACCGGTACAACACGTTGTACTGCAGCTCCCGGCAGACCTGGACGTCGGAGAGATTGGCCCATACCTCCAGAAACAGTATCCGGAAGAGGGTCTCGGGGGGAAAGCTGGGCCTGCCCTTGTCGGGGTCGTAGAGGTGTTTTACTGCATCGGTGACGAAGGAAAAGTCTACGTTTTCTTTTATCTTGACGAGTGGATGGTCTGCGGGGATCATTCTGGAGAATATCTCTAGGTCGAAGAAGTTCATCTGATTGTCCTGGCGTCCGAGCATGCTGGATTACCTCCTTGTGGCTTCTCCTATTGTTAAGATTCGCCGCTGGCGGATCTAATTCTTGTTTTGGAGATGACTAATTGCCTGTTGGTACTATTAGTTTTTCAGAGACCTCTAGAAAGCATCTTTGACAAAGTATAAGCAATTGGGAAAGGTCAGAAGGAGTGAGGGATATCTTATGAGCGAACAAATTCTACCAGCTGTGCCTATAGATGATCCGGGCCAGAAGGATCGTTTACTAATGCTCGAAAAGCTGTCTCCCCCGCAGCTAGATATCCATACAATCAAAAGCGCTATCCGTATTGAATGTCACGGCCGTTGGATAGACAAAGCCATAGCGGTTTGGGAAGCTGGGGCTTATGATTCAGCATACTTATACTTTTGGAATCGGGCTATGGCTGACCTGCGGACGAAGATCATGGCCTATGGAAAGGAACACCTCGAAGCAATAATAAAGAGAGAAATACGTGATGAACGGGACCTTGTTCACCTACTTGACGATAAGGATCTGATTGACCACTGTTTCGAGCTTGGTATCATTTCTGAGGAAGCCTGGTTTTTCCTGAACAAAGCTCGTGAGGTTCGTAATCACTATTCGCTGGCCCATCACTTTGATGCGCCAATTGACCCTATTGAAGCATTCAACATAATAAAAAATTGTATAAAATATGTTCTTGCTCACCAGGTTCCAGCTCCGGGTATCAATTTGAAAGATTTCTTAGAGAAGCTCAAGTCCGAAGATATCTCGGAGCACCTTGCAGAGTTTGAGGCTATTTATCAAGAGCAAGCCGTAAAGATTGTGAACATCACGCTCAACAGGCTTTTCGATGACTTCGTCGCTGAGAGGAGCAACCATACTTATATGAATAATATCTTGCTTCTCGCACCTATCCTGTGGTCAAGGGCGGAATCAAGTGTAAAGGAAAGAATAGGTAAAAGGGTTGCTAAGCTCAGAGTAGAGGCCGACGCTGACACAAATGCAAAGGCCTTGGCTTTCATTAAACGTGTCAATGGCATGCGATATGTTCCCGCATCGGTTCGAGTAGCTATCTTTGCTAGCGCTGCTGAAAAACTTTATGACGCCTGTCAGGAGGCTAACAATTTCTACAACGAAACGGGGCCAGCTAAGGAACTTTATGAGCTCGGCAGAGACGTTCCGTCATCAGCTATTCGCGAGTGTACCCGTGCAGTTTTTCTTTCCTTCATCGGTAATCAATATGGCTATTCTTGGGGAGCAAGCTGCTACAATAGAAAAATGATCGAAACATGGAACTCGGCTAATTTATCAGCCTTGGTAGATATACTTGATAACGATCTGGTCGTTATCGGCCGCTTAGACAGTAAGGGGCCAGCCAGCAGATTTAAAGAAGTCTTTGAAATCGTATCAAAGATCCCAAGAGACGAAGAAACAAATAGGCGCCTTAGTATATACAAAAAGTTGGATGTAGAAAGGTTAACTAAGCTTTTCTTTGACAAATATATGTCAAAATTCTCGAAGGTATAAAACAAAAGTTGAGCGACAGGCCTTTAACACCATGTTTATGTTATGGATAGGTACGGACATGGCTCTCATGTTCGGAAAAATCAAATACTGGGGGCACGAAGATTAGTTTATTCGGGGAAAGCGGAAGGGGAGCCCTATGAGTAAGAAAAAACGGACAGTAGGAAAATTGAAAATTGCGAACATGTAACCTTAGAGGAGAGATAGAATGCTTCGAGTTCTTACTTTTGAAGCAAAAACGGCTATTCGTGACCAGACCGAAATAGAGAGTCTCATATCATATTTGAGAAGATAACAGCGGATAAAAGAGAAATCAAAACTTCCCCCAAACTTGCCTATCGGAGAACCTTTTATCCGCAAAACATTAGAAAAAATGACGTTAAGGAGACAAGTAGGGTATTGACCGGACCTGGATGAGATGAGCCATGAGCTCAGTATTAGACGGATCCTATTTTGTAGTTCCAAAGTTTGTGCAAACATATGCTAAACCGAAGCAACAGGCCACGTATCCAGTTTTACATCTCACTGTCCAATTTTGGATAATTTGACCATCCAACCCCGGTGTGATAAGCTTGAAATATATCCAAATCCGGGGTGGTGTTTATGGCTAAGGGAAGTTACCTTGTAAGCCTTTTTAAAGCTTTTAGCAAGGGAGACTTTGAGGCCTTCGTACGCGTAGCTAACGAGTTAATTGCGGACGAAGATAAAAAAGGAAACCATTCACTAGCTCAGCGTCTTCGCAATGCAATTAGCCCCTTTAAGATAAAATCTGATAACGAATACTTTACACCTGCAAGCTCATCAACATATGTCCCACAGGATAAAGATTCAAATCTAGCTCTTTTAGGGACTTTAGAAACACAACATTTACTTAATGATGTTATTCTGAATAAGTCAATCAAGAAGACTTTAGAAAATATTAAGCAAGAATGGCTTCAAAAAGATAAATTAATTTCCATGAACTTATTCCCCACCAACAAAATTCTGCTTTTTGGTCCTCCAGGGTGTGGTAAGACTATGACTGCCGCAGCCTTAGGAAATGAGCTTGGCTTAAAAGTGCTATATGTCCGTTTTGACTCCTTAATTTCATCTTACCTCGGGCAAACAGGACAAAACATTTATTCAGTCTTTGAGTTTGCTTCCAAAAATAGATGTCTACTGATTCTCGATGAGGTTGATGCCATCGGGAAACTAAGGGATGATCCAGCGGATTTAGGAGAACTAAAGAGAACAGTTATAGCGTTGATGCAAAATATTGATTCCTTCCCGCCAAACTCCCTTTTGGTAGCGGCTACTAACCATCCACACTTATTAGACAAGGCTTTATGGCGGCGATTTAATATTTGTATTGAGATACCTCTACCTTCGTTAGAAAATCGAAAACTGCTTTTTAAGAAATATCTTTCTAAATATAAACTTGTCACAAATATTAGCTTTACAACACTAGCTGAAATAACAAAAGGCCTATCAGGAGCAGATATAGAAACTGTTTGTGTGCGTGCGGCCAAAAGGTCAATTATAACTTCAGAACCAGCGGAAACACCTCTCCTTGAAGAAATTATATTTACTCTTCAAAACCAGCCCTCTACTGACACTGAATCCCTGATTAAAATTGCCAGTGCCCTGCGAAAATCAAACACAAGAAAATATACTTATCAGTATCTTGAAGCTCTAACCGGGATCCCATCTTCAACACTACATTATAGACTTTCTAAAAAAAGGGGTGATCGTAATTGACAGAGAATAGAAAATTACCACATCTGGTTATTCCAGAGAGTGATGTACATCCTTTGGATAAGCATAGCTCTGGCTTTGGGCCAGGCACTTTCCACCGTGACGATTTTTCTAAACATGGACGTAGACTTCTCAAACAAACCCAACTGGTAAAAAGAGTTGGGGAAAAAAAATTTAAAGATCCAGTAGAAAGAAAAAAGCTATTGTTTGAGGTTGAAGTTGCTCCTACTGAAAAAATACGACAGAGACGTAGCAAACTCAAAGAAGAATGTGGATTTAATCTCATCAAGATTAACAGCGAAACTTCAGGATTAGCTTTGACAGACATTGATTCTTTCGACCGATTTATTAAGAGACTCCATACTTACGCATACAGTAAAAATAACAAAGGGAAGAGTCATTTCTCCTTTATCGAAAAAATTCGCCCCGCTCGACTAAAGGCTAAGGTTTCACCTGATGTTCTGGAAGAATTAAAGTCTACTGACTTTGTTGATGTTATTATTCAGTTAATCCATGGGCTTAGCAATCAGGAAATTGAGGCTATTTTAATGGCAATAAATGAAGTTCTTTCTGAGCACGGGGGTACAATTGATAATAAAACAATTAAATCTTTAACAGGAACATTCATCCGAGGAAGTTTAAATTTGCATGGGCTTAAGTTACTAGCAGATAATTTCTTTACACTTTATTCCTTTGAATTAGACAGCAAGTTCTTTGTGCCACAAATGTTTGAAGGGGAGAATATTGACCCTGAAATACATATTAAAAATTTAAGAGGAAATGCCAAAGTATGTATTTTTGACTCAGGAGTTACTCCAAGTCATCCTATATTAGACCCTTATATTTTAGATCGTAAAATCAAAACACCAAACAAATTGCCCCCCAGTTACGTCCATGGAACTTTCGTTGCCAGCCGAGTAGTCTTCGGAGACGATTTGGTTGATCAATTATCGAGGGGTATTTTAGAACCCAAAGTAAAGGTTTTAGATGTAGCTATTTTCCCTAAAGATTCTCAGACAGGTAAAGAAGCCGAAATTAGTACTTCGGACATAATAGATACAGTTAATGAAATAGTTGCTTCCTATCATCGCAATATAAAGGTCTATAATTTATCGTTGGGTAGCAAGCAGCCTATTAGTAACAGCGTCAGCCGTCTTGCAAAAGAGCTAGATTCATTATCAAAAAAATATAAAGTTCTTTTCGTTGTCGCAGCAGGAAATCTCCCACCCAATTGGTCTGGTTATCAATTTGGATACCCGACTTATTTTGAACACCCTGACACACAGATTTCTGCACCCGCAGAACACTTTTGTGGACTGTCTGTGGGTTCAATCGCCAAGCTGGCTAACTCCGGTTCAATGGCCGGGTACTTAGAACCCTCTCCATTTGCCAGGAGAGGTCCTGGCTACGGTAACATTAGAAAACCTGATCTAGTAGAGCATGGTGGTAATATAGGCCAACAGCTGAATCTAGTACAGGCTTTATGTGTATCTGGTCTACATCATACCCAAAGGCGTTTAAGCTACGCAGTTGGAACAAGTTACTCTGCTCCTATTATTTCTCAATATGCGGCAAGACTATTTGATGAGATCCCCGACGCCACCCCCAATCTTGTCAAGGCTTTACTAATTCATTCTGCCACTGTCTATGAAAACACCAGATTTAGCATAGAAAAATACCTACGTCATGTTGGTTATGGTCTCCCAAACTATGATGTGGCTGTCTCCTCGTCTCATTCCCGCGTTACTTATATCTACCAGGGTCAAATCCCGTTAGATACAAAAATGCGAATATTATTTCGCGTTCCAGAAATAGTAACTGCTTCACTTCATCGTATTAAATTTGTCTTAAAAGTAACGGTTGTTTATGATCCTTTTATTGATCCCGATAATTCAGACTATTCTCTGACCCATATACATGCTAATGTTCAAAAACTAAATGAAGGTGCGTTTAAGCAAATGCAACCGAAAAAAACAGTACTTCACTGTAAGGACGATTGGAATCCCGTTCAACGCTTTGAATATCACGTTTCTAGGAATTTTGCAGCTGGTGACTGGGCTTTAGATCTTTCAGTAGATAGTAGATGGGATGTACCAAATAATTATTTACAGAATTTTGCTGTTGTAATATCCATTGAAGATCCTCATGGTGAGCTTGACTTATATTCAGCCGTGTTAACAGAGGTTCCTAATCGATATCAGATTGCTACACGTAAAAGAATTCGTTCTGTTTCCTAACGTTCAAGTAAGTAGCAGATGCTGCAACCGTTGGCATGTGTAATTTACCAGAAGTAAACAAGGCTTACGGCCTTTTTGTTTCACCTTTCGCCCGAACATGTGTTTTAAGGAGGTTGATTATATGCCCGGCCACATAGAACCAGATGGAAAAGGTAAATGGAAGATCGTCATAGAAGCTGGCAGGGATCCGGCTAGGCCGCGTGGCCTTTTTTGTTCACCCCTTTA
>JACDNZ010000047.1 GCA_017656345.1 Thermosipho sp. (in: thermotogales)
AAGAGCAAATCAGCATCCTGCACAGCCTCATCAAGAGATTCAAGTTTATAATCATCCGAATTTACATGTGAGTCGTGAACTGCTACATTATAACCTGCATTTTTTAATAATTCAATTATCTCAAGCGCCGGGCTCTCCCTAACATCACTTACATTGCCTTTATATGTGATACCTAATACCGCTATTTTAGGTTCCCTAATATTTTTCAACAGTTCATTTACCTTAGATACTACATAATGAGGCATATCGCAGTTAATTTCTCTTGCAAGTGCAATCATTCTTGCAAATTCCGGTGCCTTTTCCATAATGAAATACGGATCAACTGCTAGGCAGTGTCCTCCAACTCCTGGCCCTGGCTGAAGTATGTTAACTCTGGGATGTTTATTAGCCATTCTTATTACTTCCAACACATCTATTTCTAATTTGTCACATATTTTCGCCAATTCATTAGCAAAAGCTATATTAATATCCCTAAAAGTATTTTCCACCAGTTTTGACATTTCTGCAGTCCTTGCATCTGTTATTATAATCTCACCTTTTACAAAACTCCTATAAATTTCAGCTACTTTTTCAGCGCACTTAGGAGTACAACCACCAATTATTCTATTGTTTTGAACTAGCTCTTCCATAATCTTACCCGGCAACACTCTTTCAGGGCAATGTGCCAAATAAATATCTTGTCCAACTTTAAAACCCGATTCTTCAACAATTGGCTTAATTATATCTTCAGTTGTTCTTGGTGAAATTGTTGATTCAATGATTATCACATCTCCAGTTTTTATGTAAGGTATAATAGATTTGGTTGCCGATATTACATAACTCAAATCACAGGATTTATCTTCCCTGTTAGGAGTAGGTACTGCTATTATAAATGCACCTGCTTTTTCCGGCCTGGTCCTTGCAATAATCCTTCCCGAATCAACCATCAATTTAACAACCTTATCCAAACCTGGTTCCTCAATATGAATTTCTCCCTTATTTATCTTCTCAACCACCTTCTCATCTACATCTACTCCTATTACCTGATACCCACTTAATGCAAACATTGCTGAAGTTGGCAATCCAATGTAACCAAGACCTACTACACATATTTTTTTCATTTTATACCCCCAAATCTAATATTTATATTTTATTTTTATCTATTGGAGTATACATTATATTCTATCTATTATGCTTTTTTAATAAAATCATTATAAATCTTGTTATAAGCATCTACAACACTTTCAATACTATTGACAAAAGAAAAATATTGTATATTTTTTTCATATGATAAAGAACTACCATCTTCTATAATTGCCCATATACTAGTTCCACTTCCACTATAATCACTATATTTTGATGGTAAATAAGGGTTTATAGATATTTTATTATTAGTAGTTGCATCATTTACAAGTAAAACATCAAAATTTGAACAAAGATTTAAAAAGCTGAAATAGTCCACATACTCATTTACTTTAACAATATCTAATAATTTATTTTCTATGATATATTCATTAATTTCTTCTAAATTATTAGTATATACATGTATATAGATTGATTTTTTCACTTTATCTTCTAATTGATTAATTGCTTCAAATATTATAGAAATATTTCTATTTTTATAAAAACTACCAAAATATCCTATGTTTATCTTGCACTTTTGAAATTCATATTTATATTTATTGTAATTATAATATTTTTTCTTAAGACAAGGCTGTTTTTTAACAACAGATTTCTTTTTTATTATTCTTTTTAAAAACTTTATTGGAAAATATGAAATCATATATTCCATTTGATTTTTATTCGTGTAAATAATTTTGTTAGAAAATAAATATGTAATACATTCTAGCCAAAACCAAAAATTATCTACATACTTAAACCTTCCTGACTTCCTGATTTTACCTTCTCTATATAATATTGGATCTGAAAATTCTGCTACCCAGTACGTTTTTGGAAATCGTAGTTTGTATAAGAAAGCTGCCAAATGTGAACCTGGCCACATTACTCGACTATAAATTTCTTTATATTTGTATTTTTTATGCATTTGCTTAGCAATTTTATAACTTTCTTTAGCATAACTAATTTGAGCTTTGTAATTAAAATATTGAGGAGCATTTATCTCGATTTTTCTATCAACAAACATTTCTGAAAAGTCCATTAGACTATCATCAATTTTTCTAATTTTATTCATGGAATTATGTATAACATCTGAAATAATTCCTTTATTAAAAAAATCCTCACTTATTCTTTTCATAACAACAATTCCACTTGGATCATTATACGGTGGAAAACAATATGAAAAAACTAATCTTTTCTCTTGTTTAAAAATAAAAGAAAAAGGAAAATATTTAATTTCTTCATCATCTCTTATTATTTGAATAATTTTCAACCTTTCCTCTGGAAATTTATCAATATACTTCTTAATAAATCCTGCTTGAGCTTTAATTCTTGACTTTAAAAAATTAGTATCATAGTTATTGGTCTTACTATAAATTAATTTATTCAATTCTCTTATAACATCTAACCTTTGCAATACATTAAAATCAAAACTTAAAGGTTTTCGTGATATTGACCCTTCCCTTAATAGTCTATAATAAATTACATCTCTTCTATGTGTTACTATTATTTTTTTAATTCGATTTGAAATCTCACTGAAAAATAAAACATCTTCTCCACTAATAAGGGAACAATTAAATCGTGTATTATTAATAATATTTTTATGAACTAGTTTTCCTGCAACAGTAGATAAAAGAGGTTGCATTTTATTTAAATTATCTTCTACTATTCCTGAGTTATGCGTTACAAAATTATTTATGTAGTTATCGTATTTTAACTCTTTTGTACTTGGACAAACATCAACAAAAAAAGAGCAAACTATACTATCTTCTTCAGCATCTTCTAACATACCGGATAAGTAATTCCTTGAAACATAGTCATCATCATCAATAAATGTAATAAATTCGTTATTGGCAATATCCAGTCCTATGTTTCTAGCATTAGAAGCACTTGGTGTTTCAGTATATTCTAATATAAAATTCTTTAAATTATTCTCTGAAATAAACTCTTTAATACGTTCATAACTTTTATCCTTCTCTCCATTTACTACAACGATTACTTCATATAAATCTTTGCTCAATGTTTGATTTTTCAACGAATTAAGACAATTGATAATATGTTTTTCACCTTTAAATGAAGGTACAATTACAGAAACTTTTTTATGATTATTACATTGAATCTTTTTTTTATCTTGCTCACATTCAAAAAGTGATTCTTTTTTTTTCTTTAAGTACATTAGTCTTAAATCTATTTCATTAAAATTCAAGATACCACTCCTAACTTACATAAACTGAAGTAGCATTAGCATAAATTTGATAAGTAAATTATTATTGTAACAAATATTATTCTATGACAATCTTTCCTTGAAATTAATTATACTGATCCGTAAAGAAACCAAAAATCTTTCTTATGATAATTTGACTTATTCTCAGTTAAATGGATACATAGTATGTTGTTATTTCTCCATTTTTCTTAAAATTTCTGTAAATTGCATAATTGCATACGATATTAAAAAGTAAAATTCATGTTTTATTAAATTGTATATCTATAACAGTGCTTAAGCCGTCTGATTGATAGTTAGAAATATTTATTATAATATGTAACATGAAATTTCCTAAACTATTTATTAATACTCAAGCTCAGACTTCAACATAATTTTTTATTCTATACTACTATAATTTCCACTTTTTTCTTGTTCTCCAATACTTTAAAGTTAGTTTTCCTAATTTAGAATTACTCAGTGAATCATATTTTCTCTTAATATTAGTATAATTGTTATTTAATTTATCATGTTCTGATAGTAACATTCTATATTTTAAGAGAACATCTTCTTCATTTTTAATATGTTCTAATAAATCTTTTTTTAGCTTTTGGTTAATTTCTCTTAGATACTCTCTTTCATCTAATAATTCATTATTTTTCTCACTTAAATCTTCTACTTTCTGCATCAATTTCTTACTTTCAGAAACAATATTTTTATTTTCCCTATCTACATCCGTTAGTTTTTCCTGAGTCTTATTTAACATATTAGTTAGTTCAGTTATTTTACTTAGATTTTCTCTTTCTATAAGATAAAATGTTTTTTCTAATTCCTTTATATATCTTTTCGGTATTTCTTGCTTCAAATTTTTAGAATTATTCTTACAGACAAAACCTATCCATCTTCTTCCTAGTATTTGTATTCTTGAAATCTCATAATACTTTGAAAGCATTTCGTACATATCAAATAAATAATATGTTTTTTTATGATCTATATAATCATTAATCCCAAAAGGTACAGTAATAATAACTCTCCCATCTTGACTTAGCAATTTGGAGGCCTTTTCTATAAACCTTTCTGGGTCAGTTAAATGTTCTAATATCTCAGCTAAAATAATCGAATCAAATTTTTCATCTTTAAAATCATAATCCATAAAATTAGCTACCTTAAATTTTACATATTTTTTCGTAATTTCGGATTCATTTTCTAATGACTTTCTAGCAAATTTAATAGCTTCATCATTCAAGTCAATGCCTAATACATTTTTACCTTCCCTACCTAATAATATGGATGTAATACCTTGAGAACAGCCTACATCCAGTATCTTTTCACCTTTAGCTTGTGAACAAATCCAATGAATTCTCTCTCTTACCTTTTTTCCAAATTCCTCTCCCATTCCACCGAAATATGCTTCTGTTATCCTATCTAATGGTTTTTCCATAATTCCATTTTCCTCCTACCTTATTACACAATACTTTTATAAATATCAATTAAATTCGCCTTCTCATTTTCCCAATTATATTTTTTTCTGGCTTTCTTACAATTTGCTTTAAACTCAGCATGTTTATCGGGATTATCTAAAATAAAGTTTACTGCCTTTGCAATTTTATCGCTTTCATGAGGGTCTATCGTAATTCCAACCTGTTCCCCTTCTACTACCTTTCTTATCTCTGGAAAATTGCTCGCAACTACTGGCACTTCTGCCATAATATATTCGAAGAGTTTATTGGAAAGAGTAGAATAGTGGTTAAAACATATATTCTGCAATACTTGAAATCCCAAATAAGCATTTTGAGTATAGTTTATTAGTTCATTTACGGATACTTTAGGTACAAATCCTACTCTTTTCATAACTCCTGTTTCTTTACACATTCCAATTATTTTATTCTTTATCTTCCCATCACCTATAAACACTACAACACCTTTTTTGAATTTTGGTATTGCTTCAACTATTTTCTCTAATCCCCTTCCTTCCTGCATACCTCCCTGGTATAAAAGTATGGGCTCTTCCTTTGGTATATCAAGCATTCTATAAAGATCTATACTTTTTTCATTTATCTCAATAAAAACGGGATAATTATGTACTACTTCTGGTTTTTCAATTCCATAAAGTCTTGCAGTATACTCTGCTCTCATATTAGTTGTCATAATCATTTTATCAATTCTTTTAATAAGAAATTTTTCTAAATAGTAGTATTTTTTGCCTTTATATCCTGTTCTACTGGTTTGCACCTCATGGGAATCGTATACAAGCTTTTTCTTCCTTATTAACTTACATATATATCCTTGTGGAAGTGTGTTTAAATCATGACTGTGGTATATATCATAGTCCTTTTTTAAACCTTCTTTAATCATTCTTAGAAATATAGAGAACCTTATATATATTTTGAGAATGCCTGTGCATTTTAGCAAATAAATAATCATTTTAATTGCAATAAAGAAAGGAAGAGAAATTAACAGCGGTATCAACAGCAAAACCTTGTATAATTTATTAGATAAAAACTTACTTTTAAGTTGTGAAATTCTATTTTTCACTCTTCCTATCCTAACATATATATCCGGATACCTTTTTACCCTTTTAACTGTAAAATTATCTATTTTTTCAACCACAGGTAATCTGGGATCATTAGGATCATGTATAGCTATAACATCAACCTCATATCCTGCTTCTGAAAGTGCTGTAGCCTCCCTCAATACCCTTGCATCATTGGTAAAATGGTTCCAGACGAACATGCATACCTTTTTCACCACAA
>JACDNZ010000048.1 GCA_017656345.1 Thermosipho sp. (in: thermotogales)
GCCCTGTACTATCTGAACATATGTGCGGGTAGTCCCGTCTTTGTTTTTGCAAGTAGTTTTACGAACGTACATGACACAACTATTTTAACATTTTGTGAAGCGTTTTGACAGTTATTTATTGGTAGACGTGTGACAACAAATTTTGAGATTTTTGCTGGAGCGAAGCCGGGAACCCTTGATTCTACTGGATTCTTATTTTGATACACGGTTAAAAATGGGGTTTGACTGTAAACTTGAGTTTTAAGAGTTCATAAGAATATTTGCACTATCTGCTTTCTCTGCTTATTTTAGCGTCCAATTCCATAATACTGGAATCCTAATGATATAAGTTGTGATTTATTTAAAACATTTCTACCGTCAAAAATTACAAAAGGGGAACGCATTTGCAATTTAATCGTTGACCAGTTTAATTTTAAGAATTCTGTCCATTCTGTAACTAATATAACTGCGTGAGAATCTTTAACGCATTCATATGGATTACTAGAGAATATAACTTTATTACCTAAAATATTAAGGGCATTTTCGATAGCTAAAGGATCATAGGCCTTTATTATTGCTCCTTCATTTAGAAGTAATGAAATAATATCAAGAGCAGGTGATTCCCGGACATCATCCGTACCTGGTTTAAATGCAAGGCCCAAAATAGCAATACATTTGCCTGATACGCCTTGGAGAGCACTAATGAGCTTTTTTACTGCTTTTAAGCGTTGCTTAAAGTTGACCTCAATTACTGCTTTTAATAAATTGAAGTTATGCCCGTTAAATAAAGAAATATACTCCAAGCCTTTGGTATCTTTTGGAAAACATGAACCGCCGTAACCTAAACCGGCTTTTAAAAACTCTGCTCCAATACGTTTATCCATTCCTACAGCCTGAGCAACCTCGTTTATGTCTGCACCTACTATTTCACAAAGGTTTGCTATTTCATTAATAAATGATATCTTAGTGGCTAAAAATGCATTTGATGCATATTTAACCATTTCTGCACTAGTTATTCCCATAACGATTTTAGGAGCATTTATATCCTTATAAAGCTCCTTAATCTGCTCAATAGCTTTATTATCTTCTCCTCCAATGATTATTCTATCGGGATGGTACCAATCTTTTAATGCATTACCCTCCCTGAGGAACTCAGGGTTAGATAAATAAGCTATTCGTGTATCAGCATTTCTTAAAAACCGTCTACGAATTTTTAAACCAGTTCCTGGGGGAACAGTGCTTTTCATTACCAGGGTGGTTGGTTTTTTTAAAATATTTACTAATTTATGTAATACTTCATAAATTTGAGATAAATCAACTTGACCATTAGGCAGTGAAGGTGTTCCCACAGTAATAAAAATTATATCAAAGTTGTTTACGGAATTTAAATCTGAGGAAAAATTTATAAATCCTTTTGAAATCATTGCATTTAAAAGTTCATTTAGTCCTTCTTCATAAAATGGACAAACCTTTTGTCTTAATTTAATCAACTTTTCCGGATCTTTTTCAATGCCCAATACATTATGACCAAAACTTGCAAAACCACAGGCAGTAACAAGTCCAACATAACCCATCCCTATAACAGCAACTCTCATATTTACAACCCCAAAAGCAGATTTATACTTTTATTAATTCATTAAAGATCTTGAATTGTTTCTCCTGGTTATAATTTTGTTCAATAAAATTTCTATATTCGCTTGGGTTATAATCAGGTGACATTACTTGTTTTATAAATTCTTCAATGGTTACAAAGGTATATTTGGGGGGGAATAACTCTTCTGAATACCCTGCGAATCTATGTATAATCGGTTTTAATCCCATTGCCATTGCCTCCATGACGCCTACCGGATGACCTTCAATAATACTAGTTAAAACGATATAATGCTTATCTATCAACCAATTAAATATATCTTTGACTTCACCATAATAAAAAATACGATCGTGTAATGTATATTTTTTAATAAAATCTTCAAAATATTGATAAATAGGATAGTTTTGAATCCGGCCAGCTAGATGAAGTTTATATCGATTATCTAGATTAAGCAAGGCAATAAAACATTGAAGTAATAAAGGTAAATTTTTATCAGGATGAAATCTTCCAATCCAAGCTAAATCAAATCCCTTTTCCTTTGGAGTAAAATTATAACGTTCCAAATTAATAGCATTTGGGATTACTAAAATTTTTGGGTTTTTAGGTAAGCCATGTAGCTTGTTAAATGTCTCTTTAACACTGTTAGAAACAAATAAAAGATAATCAACCTTGTTCCAGTCAATTTTCCGTGGCTCTTCCGTATATGCTTCATATTTATGAAGTCTACAAATTATTTTACAAACCTTTGGGAATTTGCTTGCCCATACAAGAGGTCCATTAGCCCATTCAAACCAGGAAATATCGCTCCATTTAAGGATTTCAAACATTGCATCCTGAGTCAAACCCTGCGATTTAATTTTGCGAATTTCATATCCCTGCTTCTGTAAATAGTTAATATAATCATTTATAAAATGAAAATTATCCAAATCACCTGCCCAAAATGCAATTTTAGTTTTATGATTAGAACTTATAACGGAATAAGATTTATTTGTTTTAACTTTATTTGCTTTTTCAGTCTGCTCTTTAGTAGCAGAAAGCATTAAATTATTTTTATTTCTTGTTTCGGCTATTGTAATAAGTCCTTCTGCCCAAAAAGGATTGGCCTTTAAAAGGGTGCTTAATTCCTTTTGAAATTTGGTGTTGTTATATATCCAGGTATACACACCCCATTTTTTTATTTTAAATCCATGGGATTCAAGTAAAGTTTTTAAAGTTTGATAAGAAAAATAGTATTTATGGTCTTCATGAACGGTCTCAATTCGATTTACCATGCTTTGCATTGCCACCCATGAATATGCATTGGGCACAGTTATAATTAATTCGCAATTCGGAAATTTATTATATAAGCCTTTCAAGAAAAGCCCTGGGTTAGAAAGATGTTCTAATACCTCCGAAGCAACAATTACATCAAATTCTTCCTTTATGTCAAGAGTATCAATCTTTTCTAGGTCATGTACAACTAAATTATCAAAACCATATTTTTTAAGCAAATCAATTCCTTTCTTATCAATATCTAATACCCATAATTTTTTTGTGACTTTTGCGAGTTGAGCATGCAACAACTGCCCCTGTTTCATTCTTTCTTCAGTTAAACCAGAATCAACACACCCTAAATGTAAAACCCGTTTCCCTTTGCAGTATTTTGCAATAAATTGTTTACGTTCATATATTATCATTACTTCTGAGGGTAAAATATGTTTAGTTTGTACCATTAGCTAGTCCTCCAGAAAAATTTTTATTTAGTTGCCTGGGCAATCATACGCATGAAGTAGACTAACTTATGAGCAGCACTTTCATCAATATTCAATATTGATTTTGCTAATTGTTTGATTATATTAATTGCTTTGAAGGAAAATGGTAAAAAACCTTGCCCTTGTGCTAGTTCATATGCTTGACTTATATCGTTGATGCATTCATCGTATAACCCGCGTCTAGCTAATTCGTAAGCACGTATTATGTATGCTTCTACTTTTTGAGAAAGAACACTTTTTGCTCCTGGGAATATTTCTTCCAGTGGGATGTTATTATATAATTTTTTAAATATTATTTTTTCATACTTCAATGTTTTTTTAGGTATTTCCGTATAAAGAAATCGATCTTTATGATAACCTCTTAAACCATCATGTAATCTAAACAAAATAGTGGGAAGAGAAAGTGCTTTTACATTATATTTCCTTGCTATCCTTATCCAAATATCATAGTCTTGTGCCCGGATCAAACTTTCATCCCAGGGACCCACTCGATCAAAACATTCTTTTCTGACTATTACTGTTCCTCCGTGGAAGATACAACCAGAAAGTTTATATTTTAATATTTCTTCTTGAGGTAATTCGCGGGCGTTCCAAACGGTAAGTACTTTTTTTAACTCTTTATCCATATAAATAGCCGAAGTATGAATTAGCCCAATAGATCGATCTTGTTGAAATTTTTTTACCTGAATTTCTAACTTTCTTGGAAGTGCCACATCGTCGTCATCGAAGACCCAGACATATTTTCCGGTTGCATATTTTAATCCCAAATTAACTGCGCTAGCTTTACCGCCGTTTTCTTTTTGCAAATAAGTAATTTTTTTCAAATAAGGACCTAAAACCCTCCTGGTATCTTCTGAAGAGCCATCATCAACTACAATAACTTCAAAGTTTTTGTATGTTTGCCGAAATATACTTTCTAAAGCAGACGGAAGATATTCGGTTCTATTATAAGTTGGAATAATAACTGATACTTTTTCTGTATAATCAATGTTACCAGTAAAGTGTGGCGGTAGGAAGTACTTTGATATATCTGGGTTAAATCGAATTGGATAGTTTTTCTTTTTATTATTTTTGAAGTAGCCAAGTATCCATTTGTTTATTGATAACTCAATCCATTGAGGTTCACTGGCAAGCACTCTAAAAACCTGTTCTCTTAAAATTTCTTTATTATAGATGCGTATGTGTTCTTCATCAGGAATAGAATAGCCGTTTGGAACACTTATAATGATCCGGCCGCCAGGCTTGCATAAGCGCCGGGCTTCGGTTAAAATCGCCAATGGGGCATTTACATTTTCCAGTAATTCGGCCAGAACAACAGTATCAAAAGAATCATCAGGTAGATTTATTTTTTCTTCCTCACCGAGGTCGAAAAAAACGTTATTCAAACCATATTCGGCAGCTTTATTGCGTGCTATTTCGATAGCAATGGGATCAGAATCGATTCCAAAAACTGTAGCCCCATTTAGTGCAGTAAATATAGATAAGTCCCCGCTGCCACATCCTATTTCTAAAACATTTCCCTTGCATAATAAGGCAACTTGTGTTAATATTACCAATTCTTCAAGATTTTTGGGACGCGTATATTTATATAACCGTTCTTGTAATAAAGGTACTTGGTTATATAAACTAAAAACATTTTTCAAATTTTTACCAGTAATAAAACATTGGGCGGCATCTTTAATCCGTTCAAAATATCTTTTTGCAGCGCTATGAATGCCTAGAGCACCCGAAAAAATTCCTAAATGAAGTAATATTTCGGGATTATCGGGATCTTTTTTAAATAATGGAAATAAGATGTTATAAGCAGCTTGAAGGTTCCCTTTGGTAAAATTTTGTCTGGCTTTTTCTATTTCTCCTTTCATTTTTTAACTCCTTTAATTAAATTATCAAATTAAATTATCATAGCCTTTATCCACGCTGATTCAGGAAAGTTATCCACCGCCAGTTTTAACCCGTATCTTAAAAGGTCTATTTTGTTTATCTGCATGCATGTACTCAACAGTTGATAATAAATATCGAATTGTTCAGGATAATTTTGCAGTCCTTGAAGCAATATTTTTAGCGCAGCATCATGTTGTTCTAGATTTTGCAAGCACCTTGCCGTATGCAAATATAGCTCAGGGTTAAGGGGCCGATTTTTAAAGGCCTCCTTATATTGGTCCAGAGCCAGTTCCCACTCTTGGCGCTCATAAAAGAGATTACCAATTTCCTGATCAATGCTTTCCAGAAAATAGTTTTTAGTAGTAAGGAGTTTAGCAAAAATATTAAATTCGTATAAATCAAAAGTATCTTCAAGCATTTTTAAATAAAATATTTTACAGGAATCTTCTAGTTCATTCCTTCTGCCTAATAAAAAGTCGGCTAGGGCGATGAGCGATGGGGTAAAAGATGCTTTTTTTATTTCCTCCACAGCAGCGGAGTCGTCCAAACACATGGCGCAGACCAACCCCATTAAGGCAAAGTTATCGTTTGCGGTTTGTTTATAGTTGTAGATGCACGCTGATAAAGCTTCGTTATATTGTTTATTGA
>JACDNZ010000049.1 GCA_017656345.1 Thermosipho sp. (in: thermotogales)
AAGGGTGCATGGATGCCGGTTCATGAAGACAGGACAAGAAGCTATATGTCACGAAACATGTCAGCACCACACCCGTTCGCTAACCAAGTCGGCCCAACATTAGCCGACCGCTAGCGGTTCCCGGCATGAGTCAGGCCTGTAAGCTCGCGGGCGTCGTGAATGCATACCCGTTAGACGACAGGTTCTTTTATTGGAAAGGGGAAAAATATGTGGAAAGATTTAAATAAATATTGGCAAGAAGCATTTAAATTAGCTTGGGAATCATACAAAAAAGATACTATACCAATTGGTGCAGTAATAGTCGATTCAAAAGGAAATATAATTTCCAGAGGAAGGAATAGAATTTTTGATAAGTCAAGTTCTAATCCACTAGCAGGTACATATATGGCACATGCTGAAATGACAGCAATGATGCAACTAAAGAATGATGATCATCCTAACATAAAGAGTTATCGTTTATACACTACAATGGAACCATGTCCAATGTGCTTTGGAACAATGGTGATGATGGGTATAAGGACTTTATGTTATGCAGCAAGAGATGGATTTGCAGGAGCAATAGAGATGAATGAGAAAATAGATTATATAAGAAAAAAAGAAATAAAAATTAGTAAAGGGGATAAAGAACTGTAAATATTTCAGATTGTTTTGCAATCATCATATGAATATAAGAGAAAACATCATAGACTAGAAGAAATTCTTGATACATGGAGAGCATATTGTAAAGAAGGAGTTGCTTTGGGTAAAAAATTATATGAAGAGAATTATTTTAATATAGCAATTCAAATTGATAAAGATATTTCAAGTATATATGATGATATTATTAATAGATACAATTTAGAATATAAAAAGCTATATAATAACTCGTCGTCTAACAAAGGGTGCCCGTGACGGCTAAAAACCAGCCTGCCCTGCGGGACATTATCTTTGTCACGCCTTATGCAGTTAAAGGGGTTATGGGTTAGACGGCAAAAGTCGTGCCAACCCTATCGAGACTACAACGTCGGGAAAACCCAGAACGATAAGCGGACATCGCTCGCTGCGCTCGCTCGTCCGATTGTCGGGCCGCCGGCCCAAAAGGGGCACGGCGCCTTGCTCGCGCAAAGCGCTCGCGACGTCGCCTATAAGCCGTAACCGCCTGATGCCCAAATGTCCCTCCGGGACACTTCGGAAACCGTCAGCCCGTTAGTTGAAATTAAAATAAATGAGGTGGAAACTTGATAAGTCAAATTAGGTTAGCTGAAATAGAAGATATAGATATTATTGTTGAATTGCTAAATAAAGTTACTTTACAACTTCATAAAAGGGAAATATTGACATTAGATTAAATATGGTTTATAATTTGCATATATGCACAAATACGAAAATTCGATAATAAAAGAGGTGAACGAAAGTTGCAAATAAAGATTGGATATTATCCAATGCTGGATACAGTACTGGCAATAAGACAGATTTTTAGCGTGGAAAGATTTAAACCCTTCTGTTCTTCGGTAGAATCCATAGATTCAAAACTGCCAAGCGAAGATAAAGAAGCTATAAACTTGATTGCCTCACTAACACAAGATTGGTTGGATGTAATAGAAAATATAATAGATATGACGATGGAAGGGATTATTTCACCAGAGGAAATGTTTATAAGGGCATATAAAGACCCGAAATGCCTATTTGGTGCCAATGGAGAAGATTATATGGTAACGTTATTATCGAACATATGGTATAATTATTGTTTTATTGAGATATCCAAGTATCATAAAAAGATCGGTCAAAAAGCTATGGAAATTTCTTGTAGGACATCCAAAGAAGAACTCATGAGTTATATACTTGGACTATCGGATAGGATTGAAAAGGGAGAAAATAATACAATCAGATTTAATATCAAACCAGAACTGAATGTTCATTTAGATGATATAGAAAATATTATCGTGATGCCATCTGTATTTTCAAGCAGAAATGTAGTTTTTTGGTACAGTGGAAATACATTCTTGTTTTACATCGCTCTAGACAGTAAATCAATGACATTAGAGGAACCTTCAGATATGTTGATGTTAAGAACTTTAGCCTTTAATGACAAAACAAGACTTAAGATGCTAAAAGCTCTTACAGAATCAGCCCTTAGTGTCAACGAAATAGCTGAAAAAATGAATGTAAATGCTTCAACGGCTTCAAGACATTTTAAAGTATTTAAGGACGTAGGATTTGTGGATATTCAAAGCCAAGAAGGTAATTCGATATATTATCGTATCAATGAAAAGGAAATAAAAAAAGCCATGGAAAGTATCTATAACTATATTTTTAAGGGGGATATAGAATGATACAAAAAATTGAAGAATTATCAATGAATGCGCTTCCAGCACTTTCTACAGTTTTTGTAAATGGATGGATCCTCAGATTTTCTAATGGGTATTCAAAAAGAGCAAACTCTGTAAATCCAATCTATGCCTGCAGTATAGATATAAAAAAGAACATAGAAATATGTGACGAAATGTTTAAAAAGAATCAATTAAACACGGTTTTCAAGCTTACAGAAAAGGAAGACGACTATGAAATTGATGAGATATTAAATAAAAAAGGATATACCCATGAAGCAAAGACGAATATCATGATCAAAAATATAACTGAATTTCAAATTACCGAACAAGATAAGGAAAATGTTGTAATTTATAATGAATTGCGGAAGGATTGGTTAGAGGCCTTTATACATATGAATAATATTAGCTCCCAACATGCTTTAACTTTGCAAAAGATGCTTCAAAGCATAATACCTGAGACTTATTATGGATGTATCATTGAGAATGGAAAAATTATAGCAGTTGGGTTAGGGGTAGCAGAAAGAGGATATGTGGGAATGTACGATATTTGTGTAGATCCTGAAAAAAGAAGGAGGGGTCTTGGGACAAAGATCATGAAAAATCTCATGTATGAGGCTTCTGGAAAAGGACATACCTATTCATATCTTCAAGTTGTAGACACAAATGAAGGGGCAAAAAAACTATATAAAAAATTAGGCTATAAAAAGCTATACAGCTATTGGTATAGAGTTAAAAAATTAAATAAAAGAAGTATTTAGGAGGGGGGAATATTATGGTTTATGATTATAATGAAATATCTAAAATATATGATGATGTAAGAGAGGCTGACCTTGAGGTAGTGAAGTTTATCATAGAAAAAGCTCAAGTCAATGAGGAAAGCTGCGTTTTAGAGATCGGATGTGGAACGGCAAACTATCTTAAACTCATCCAAGAGTTGACACAGGCAGATGTTTGGGGAGTAGACCAGTCTCAGGGAATGTTAAACAAGGCTAAGGAAAAATGCAAAAACGCAGTATTTATTGAAGATGATGCCGTACAGCTTTCTAGAATTCCAGATACATCCTTTGATTTGGTGTATATGGTGGATGTTATTCATCATATAAAAGATATCGATACAATGTTTCAAAATATAAAAAGGGTTCTTAGAGAGAATGGTCTAGTAATCATTTTTTCAGATAATCACGAACATATAAGAAATAGACTAACAACTAAGTACTTTCCTGAAACCCTAGAAGTAGAACTTAAAAGATATCAAGATACACCTGAAATCATCCAAAGTCTTTCAAAGGAGGGCTTTAAGCAAATAGATAGCGGTGTACTGGAAATTGGTAAGGATTATTCTTATGGACCTAAATTAATTGAAATCGCTTCTAAAAAAGGATACTCCATGTTCGGTATGATATCCGATACAGCAATAATCGAAGGAATAGAGAGAATAAAAAAAGATATGCTTCAGCAACCTATAGTATATCATCAAAGGGCACCCTATGTTATTGCTGTTAAGTAGAGGGCAAGAAGTTATCTTTATGATCGTACGTGACAAGGATTCAAACCGGTGCTGCCATACACATTCTTCTTTTAATGTCCTAAAGAAACGTTCAATAATAGCATTTCCCTGCGGAGAACGATAAGCAGTGTTTGTCAGCTTAATACCTAAACGGTCAACTTCATCTTTAAATATTCTGGCACCAAACTGGGAACCATTATCTGTCCTAAGTTCTAGATCCTGTGGCACTTTGGCAGGTGCACCGAAACGGTATGCAATAGCCTCATTTAGCGCTTCCCGGGCCCTTAAGGCTTTAGCATCAGTACTAAACCTATAACCAACAATTTCTCTATCACAGTGGTCAATTACAGCGAAAAGGCTGGCCCGGCCATCTTTACCGCACCAGATCTTTGTCATGTCAGTACCCCAAAGAAGGTTGGAATAACTTACCTCTACTTTACCATTATGCTGCTTTCTGGGCGCTTTATCTTTTTACCTTAGCCTGGAGGTTATTGAGTTGCATTAAATGCTGGACACGCTTTTTGTTAACTTTATTTGGGTCGCCACCAAAGCTGCGATTCTCAATACTTTCTTGTTTTTCAATGCTTTTAGGTTCAGCCTTTGCCTTGTAATATGTTGTACGAGATACACCTAGAAGCTTATACGCCATGGCAGCAGGATAACGACTACCACTTTGTTTTACCAGTTCTACCGCTTCTTTCGCCGTTGCAGTTCCTCGTTTTTTTCAGGATTTCATTTTCCAGAGTTAGTCTTCCTAGTACACGTTGTGCCTTCTTAATTCTTCTTCAAGGGCTTTTTCACTGGCAGACTTGCCACTATGTTTAAGACCTTCAAGGCCATGGTTTAAAAAAATTTCTTTCCACTCATAATACATTGACTGACTGATTTCAAAACGCCTACAAACTTCGGCAACTTTTCCTGACCCTTAAGGCCTTCAAGGACAATTTCCATCTTAGCTTGGGCAGTACAGCGTTTACGTTTATGGGGCATCTTGTTATTGCTCATCCTCAATACCTCCTGTTTTAATATTCGGGATGAGCGGATGAAATTCCTCCGTTAGCTATGTGTAAACCCCCTTATGGGATCATTATAATACCGATATTTAGCTTTCAATGTACATATATTCCGGCATTTCTATCATTTACTTGCCGGATCTAAGGTAAAAATAAAAGTAATTTAGAAAATAGGGAGATAGGATGAATGAAAAAGAAAAGAAATATAAAACAGATATTAATAGGATTAGTTTCGTTAATAACGTTTTTATTATTAATTATGATAATATATGGTATAAGATATAATGAATTGTTATTATTAGACAGTGAATTATTAAAGTTCTATATATTATTAGCTATAATAGGTATTTTACCTATTTTATTTAAATTATATAGATTTGGATATATTTTTTTGGTGGGTAGCGTTATAGGTTTTTTAATAGACTGTATTATATCCTGTATCGAAAGAGATATCCCTTCAATGAAGAGTGGATTTTATAATTTTTTTGTGATAATTATTGGGTTTTTATTGGGAGTTACAGTAGAAGTTTTATATCATAGATATGTTAAAAATTATAAGAATGTGAAAAGTTAAGGAAAAATCTATTAACATTATAATATAAATCTTTTTTATTAGAAAAGATATGAGGTATATTAGTTTTGAAAATCATGAATTGATAATTGCAACAACAGCTAACATTGTATTCCCATCATTCTACCAAAACATATAGAACGACGGTAATACAAGGGACGATAACCGACATCGCTCGCTACGCTCGCTCGTCCGATTATCGGGCCGCCGGCCCCGAAGGGG
>JACDNZ010000050.1 GCA_017656345.1 Thermosipho sp. (in: thermotogales)
CCTGCGGCCTCTTCCGCGTCAAGGAAGCGCTCTCCCACTGAGCTACGCACCCAAGCCGAAAATATTTTAACACAACTATCATTATTGTCAAGGTTTTTGTACAGATGATTTTCATGTATAATTATTATGATTATAATGATATTACTTACGAGGTGAAACGATGAAGGTTAATGAAAAAAATTACTATTCAAGGCTAGACAAATTTATAAGAAAAAACTTTCAAAATTTACCTTTAAATGCTATATACAAGTTAATTAGAACAGGTAAAGTTTTCATTAACGGAAAAAAAGTTAAAAACCCATCTTACAAAATAGATATTGGCGATGAAATCACAATTAAAGAAAACTTAGAAAACTACAATAGAGAATTAAATAATTCTATAAAACCAATTAAAATGAATTTAGAGATCATCTACGAAGATGAAGATATTTTAGTCTTGAATAAAAAAGCCGGTATCCCACTACATCCCGGGAAGGGCGTTCATGTTGCCACGCTTATTGAAGGACTCCTTTATTATGGCCAACAAAACAACTTCGAACCTCGTTTAGTTCATAGACTTGACAAACACACCTCAGGTATTTTAATCGTTGCAAAGAATGTAAATGCGGCTCGTGAACTAGGGAAAATAATTTCAACCAGAGAAATTTCAAAAGAATATATAACACTCGTTGTCGGAAAAATAGATAAAACTGGTAAAATTGATTCATCTTTAGATGGGAAAAATTCTCTAACCATCTTTAAAGTTAAAAACTATTTTAAAACCAAATTAGGATACTTTTCATTGGTTGAGGTTAATTTAAAAACTGGTAGAAAACACCAAATTAGAAGGCATTTTTCAAACATAGGACATCCAGTTGTTGGAGATGACATTTATGGGAACAAAAAACTCAATCGAGAATTTAAGAGGCTATATGGTTTAAAAAGATATTTCTTACATTGTAAAAAAATGGGATTTATTTACAAAAATAAAAAAATTGTGGTTGAAGCTCCATTAGCCAAAGATTTAGAACTTACTTTAAACAAACTAAAAGAAGGTGATTAATTGAAAAAGTTTTTTCTTATAGCTCTCATATTACTCACATTTGAAACTATCCTTTTTGGAATAAATATTTTCATTAACATTTATGACAATTCGTTAATTATTAATAAAGATATTTTTCCCATTGAAGGAAAACCTATACCATTCAGAGGATCTATAAAATTTTACTTTAAGGGAATAAATCTTCCAAATGCGGATATTCCGTCAAACTTATTGGTTTTAGAAGATGGTCAAACAATTGGTGTAAATGGTACGATAAAAGTACCTAATGAGGTTTTTTTGAAATTACTTGATATGTATCAGGCAAATTTGATTGATCATGTAATTATTGATTACTATCCAATAGAAATTTATCAAGATAAAATAATTGTAAAAGATTACACTGAAAGAAAAAAAGTTAAAGAATACTTGGACATATTCCTAGATACATATGAAATACCTAATGTTAACATACTTTATGGCGAATATGATATAACTCCAGAACCACCCAAAATAAAATTAACAACCTTTATATTCCCGGATTATGGTTATTATAACGTCAGGATTGAAGATAGAAGTAAAGTTTCAGTTAAAACATACGTCAACGGTATAATTTCAGCCTCGTATGGTACACTTGAACCTGGAACATACACATTCTTTATATCAGCAATTGACGAACTAGGATTAGAATCCACTTTAACAAAAAATCTTTTCGTTCCAAAATCCGAAATAAATTTTAAAAGTGAGTTCTACGAGCTTGGTAGTCTAACCAAGTTTGGTATTTTAAACTTTGTTGGCAACAGAAACTTTTATGAATTATCCACCAAAATCTCTACTATTACCAATGTTATTGTAAAAGACACAACTAAACCAACAATAAATGTGACATATGAAAATTTATTTAACGGTTATTATTCTATAAATGTGAAAGTTAAAGACAACTCTTCCGTAAATTTAAAAATGATTTTAAATAACAGAGAAATTGAAAGTGGAATTATAAATTTAGATAAAGAGGATAACACATTAATAGTTTATGCGGAAGATGGTTTCAGCAATATTTCTGTTTTTTTCAAAAAATTTAAAATAAATAAGCTAGTAAAACCTGGGCTGAACTTCTTTGATAGGAAGAAATGGATAAATATCGGTGGGATAATGATTCAAAGTCCTTACATTTTTACCTGGATCAATTCAGAAAAAAAGAGGTGGATAAATGGAAACGAAACCGACTTTATCACAATACATCCATAGAATATACTTCATTTCTTTGATTCTATTTCTGTTCTTTGCAATAACAACTTCTTTCCTCAGATTGTACCCAGATTTAGAAAACATGAAAGTAAAAATAATTTTTCAAAATGACCCTACCATATTTTTTTACTCTGATAACAAAGATATACCAACAAATGCAAAATATATAATTATCAAAGATTCCACTTCAATAAACATTGATAATTTTTTAAAAAAATTAGGAGAAAAAAAATTAGGAGTTTTAGAATTCAACATTTCCGAAAATATCTCCAAAGAAATTGCCAAAAGGCTACCGCAAAATCAAATAATCAACGTACATTATGTAAAACCAGAAGAAACTTTAAAATATAACGAAAAAACTTTGTTCAAAAGACTCTGGAGAGCAGTTATCGAGAGAAGTATTGATCTTATAATTATCCCTGAAACCGCTTTGACTAAATCCGTATACAATGAATTTATAAGTTACTTTCATATTGAGGAGCCTACTTCATATATTCCCGGAAATTTCAATAATCTAACCTTTGGTATTATCCTTGGTATTTTCGTAACTATTTATTTTCCCTATGCAATTCTGGGATTTTTAACTATATATTTCTCATATCCACTATATATCAGTATAATGTCAATTTTGGGAACTGTAATTCTTTATTTTAAAATAAAAGATCATTTTCTTAAATTTTTCGGTTACTTCACTCTGGGAATTCTTACCAATCTATCTCTTTATGATTTCGAACATCTAAACAATTTAGAAGTATACAGGGGAGTTAAAATATCACTAACCTTATTACCGTTTATCCTGATAATTCTATTTATAATTAAAAATAAACACGAGATTAAAGGAGCTATAAAAATCTTAGTTCCAATATTCTTGATTTTTGGAATATATTATATAATAAGAAGTGGTAATTACGGTTTTGTACTTGATTATGAAAAACAATTCAGAGAATTTATTGAAAATCTTTTTATTATACGTCCGAGAACAAAAGAATTGTTATTTTATCCTTTGTTATTAATTAGTACTCAAATCACAAATAAACTCTGGAAAAGTTTACTGGAAATCGCTGGAAGTATTTCTCTTGTTTCAACTTTTAATACTTTCTGTCACATAAGAGCTCCTTTGTTTATAAACATTTATAGGGAAATAATAACTATTCTTATAGCTTTTTTGATTTTCGGACTCGTAAAAATATTTATTAAAAGGGGTGAAATAAATGAACCTGAGAAAAACGCGAATAGTAGTTACAGTGGGGCCAGCCACTGAATCTGAACAAGTTCTTTTAAAACTAGTTGAAAAAGGTGTTAATGTATTTAGGTTAAATTCTTCGCATGATACCTTAGAAGTTCATAGAAGAAGAATACAAACTCTGAAAAAAATTAGAACAAGAACCGGTATTCCTTTTGCAATTTTAATCGACTTATCAGGTCCAAAAATTAGAACAGGCATGTTAGAAAAAGAGTACGTTACCCTGGAAGAAGGTAAAACAATTAAATTAACAACAAAAGAAATAGTAGGAAATGAAAAAATACTTTACGTAAATTATCCCAGAATTGCTCTTGAGGTAAAAAAAGGTGACAAAATTCTCTTAAATGATGGTGCTATAGAATTAGAAGTAATTGATATTAATGATAGTGAAGTTGAAACTAAAATTATAAGAGGTGGAGTTATAACACATCATAGAGGAGTAAATCTACCCGGTATCGATCTATCAATTTCACCAGTCACCGAAAAAGATAAAAAATTCATACAACTTGCTATTGAAGAAAATATAGATTATCTTGCTCTTTCGTTTGTTAGGAAAGCTTCTGACGTAAAACTTGCACAATCTTTAAGTAATGGCATACCAATAATTGCCAAAATAGAAACCGCACAGGCTTTACAAAATTTAGAAAAAATCATTAAAATTGCAGACGGAGTAATGGTTGCAAGAGGAGATCTGGGAGTAGAAATTCCATTATCCCATGTGCCGATCGCCCAAAAAGAAATCATTGAAGCCGCAAATAAATACGCAAAACCCGTTATTACTGCCACTCAAATGTTGGAAAGTATGATAAATAACGAAACACCTACACGTGCTGAAGTTTCCGATATAGCAAACGCAATCCTAGACGGTACAGATGCAATTATGCTTTCGGCGGAAACTTCTATAGGAAAAAATCCAATAGAAGCTGTTAATGTTATGATCGAAGTTGCTACAAATACTGAAAAATATTTCCAAAAATACGATATTTATCAAGCATTCTGGCTTAATAAATTTTATATGCCAGAAAATACTGAAGATGCTATATCGAAAGCCGCAGTTGAATTAGCACACAGTATAAATGCAAAGCTAATTATCACCGCTACCAGTACAGGAAAAACTGCTATTAATGTTGCAAGATTTAGACCAAAAGTACCGATACTTGCTCCTACCCCAAATGAAAGCACTTACTTCAAACTATCACTAGTTTGGGGAGTAATTCCAGTTAAGATAAATCAGACTTTAAGCACTGATGAGATGATTGTAGAAGTAATGAAAAAAGCAAAAGAATTGAAACTAGCCAACAAAGGAGATAAAGTAATTATTACTGCAGGTATTCCTTGGGGTAAACCTGGAACAACAAACAACGTTCAAGTGCATGAAATTTTATAAATAAATCTTAATCAAAATATAATATAAACTTCATTTTAATAATATTTAACTATAGTTGACAACGAAACTTTTTATGTTATTATTTAATATGGTATTGTGGCCCCATAGGATAACGGCTAGTCCATCGGATTCTCAGTCCGAAGGTCGGG
>JACDNZ010000051.1 GCA_017656345.1 Thermosipho sp. (in: thermotogales)
GTTTGTTGCTGCTGAACATACCATACAATTTTGCACAGATGAGCGCGTGATGTATCTTTTCAATACCGAACCAGCCGTTCTCTGAAATGTCAAATTCCATCGAGCGGCTGTCACCACCAGAAATAGTGCATATACCCGGTCCCAGGTCGCGCAGCAGTTCTATAAAATTTTTGCTACGCCACGTTATTTCTGTAGTAGGCGCACTATGGTTGGTACTTTTCTTTTTTCTCCTTTTACCCAAGATAGCACTTCCCTTTCCCGGTTCTTCCTAACGCGTCGTTAAATTCGCCACTTACGAGTTCTGTTCCCGCAAAAAAAAATGCGTCGTTAACGCATTAGATCTCTTAAGAAAAAATTAAGATTTCATAGCTTTCGTAACCTGCTTGCTCCGCAGGCTTAAAATCGGTCCGTTTCGTCCCTACCGAATTTATGAAGAATTGTTTTTTAAAACTGGAGTTTGACATCTCAGAATGAGAAGCCCTTGCAACTCAAGGGTTGAGGGTACTTCCAGATTTTAGACCCCCCTTTGTTGTAACACGCGCTTAACCCAGCAACGACAAAGCTTTTCGGAGTCACTGTCAAACCTCAGTAAAACATTGGGCACCAATTGGGCACCTCTAAAAGGAACGGTAAATATCCTTCTTCACCGAGGTGATATCGTGTCCCAGGTTAAACTCTACCAGCGGTTTCTCTCTTGGAAGGCGGTCGGCAAGTCGTCAGAACCGATGCAGACTTCTACAGGTTCTCGGTACGGCTCGGACATGGGGTTTATCTGGGGATATCATACCAAACAGGTGTGCGATGGGGATATAAAATTAACCCCTGTAAGGGGCTAAAAGAACGGTTATGTTAATCCTCCAACCAGTTGAACTGGCTAAGATTTCATAGCTGCGGAATTTGCAGTTTTTTTCTTTTTTGGCAGAGCTTTTCGATTTCCCGGGATCAGTAGATGTTTTTTCCCGGTTAAAAAGGTCTCAATGTTTCTTTTTGTGGAGGATGTATTGTTGAAGTTCGGAACGAGTTAGGGACATAGAGCCACCTTATAAAGGATTTGATATAATATTATCGTTACTCAACAGAAAAAATTGCGTATTAGACAAATTATTATTTTATTCTATCTGCAATGATATTATTATAAATTTCAAATATTACATTTCTAAAGTAACGCAAATACTCAATTTGCTCTGGTTGAGGAAATACACTAGGTTCATCTTCTTCATCAATAACTTCATAAGTTTTAAAAATATTTACCTCAAGCATTACTGGTCGAGATTTAAAATTTAAATCAAGTTCAATTCTTTTCGCTTCTCGACGATGGGATAGTTTTACTCGAGCAGAAGAAAAGTAAAAACCATTACGGAGCCCAGCTTGAACAAACTGATTTGTCCTTAAACTACTTCCATTAAGTATGGCTGAATTAATTCCTCGTAAAAGTTGATCATGAGTAACATCAGCCTCTTCTTCGGGCAATACTTCTTCGTCTCCTTTTTTTACACTAATACGCTTTATCTCATCTATAACCCAATCTTCAAAATTATAACCAAAAAAATCATCAAACAGTCTTATTCTCTCGTCAAGGGAAAACCCTTCCAGACTAATTTCCTTAATTTCAATATCATGCTCATCGTTTTGTTGTGCCACTGTATCAAGTATTTTTTTAACTTGCCTATAGTCAGCATCATCATAATGATGAATATCAACAACAATTGATTCGCCAATCACATCGTTTCCCGGAGCTTTCTCTATAACAAACTTGACCATTCGAGGGCGTTCGCTTAATAAATCTAGCATCCCTGGTTTTTTCTTTGAATAATCAATTTGAATTTCAGCTTTATCTTCTGATATAACTATATCAGAAACCTTAAGATTGTCTTCCCCTTGGTAACCTGAATTATATAATTGCTCAAGAGTTTCCACTACCAAATCAAATTTATCCGCCTTAGGTATATACATTCTAGATGACTTTCTATAGTTCTTTTCAGTTTCTATATAACTAGAAAGTCTATTTATATCATCTAAGCCAAAATAAAAGTACTGTCCTTCTTCTCCAATCCATTGTCTTTTAGAGCTAAGAAACAAAATTCCTTTTTCTTTAAAAAATGCCCTACTCCTATTTGCCGCAATATTATTGGCAAAAACTTCCTTTAAAGCTTCATTAGTTGGATAATTCTCAATCACCATAACCCCTCCCCCTAATAATATTAGGCGGGATATCAGAATATTGGTTCATATGCATTATTTTTACTTTAGTATTTTTATTTAATTGAGATATACTGAGTTCTTCTTCTTTCCTTTGTTTAAATTCACTCTTATGCATGCGACCTTCTTCTTCTGAACCATAGAAATAAATTCTTATTTCATTAACATCTTCCAACTGAGCAGCTTTTAAAGCAGAATACATAAAATTAATTTCTCGAAAAGTGGGACTTCCAAAATAAAAAACAACTGTAATATCTAGGGGGATAGTTATGTCTCCAAACTTTTGAATTTTTTTAGCTTTCAAAAAAATAAATTCCGAGAACATATACTTTAAATTTAATATTTCATTGCTTATACCAATTGATTGATTAATACTAGGATAGTAAAACGATACGTTAGTTATGTTATCTTCACGCTTAATATCTTGTTTTGTAGTTATAATTGAGCAAAGGCGTAAAATATCATAATTAGATAAAACATAAACAATAAACGGATTTCTTTTATTTGGAAGTTTTAGACTTTTAAGGTAATCACAAAATTTTTCATGGTTATAGTTATTGTCGTTACACCAAATAGTTAAAAGCCCAGTATTTATTGGGTGACAATCGAATTCCTTAACTTCTGGCGCATTATTGGCACATTCAAGTGTTGCAGTTAATTGCTCTAACCATTGAGACATTGTCCTCGTATTAATGCTTTCCCACTTTCGAGATTTCGATTCTAATATTACTCCATTTTTCCTGTTTATATAAGGATCATAATAGGATAATAAAGCATCAACGCCATGACTTCGAGCTTTATGTGTCTTTTGACTACACGTTATATCAAAGTTGGGTTGTCCATGTAATGACCAGCCCAAATGTTTTAATAAAGAGACAGATTCCAGGGTCCATTGCTCACCAATAACATTCTGTTCCTCTGGCATCGTCTGTAACCCCCTCGACAATTAAATCTTTTATTTCTTCAGCTCTTTCTTTTTGTAAAGCATCCAATTTCCTAGGTAGGAAAATTGCTCCTTCTCGATGAAAAGTAATTCTTAATCCATTAGATCCAACTTCATGAAGTAAGATCGAAAATGTCTGGATATTATTCAAGTAATTGTAAAAGTATTTTTCCACAAGGCTGTTGTCACCTACCGTAAAAGTACAATCACCTTTAACACCATCATATAAGAGGAAATCCTTAATTTTTATATTTAAAACTTTAAAAAAGATGTTTTTCTTTTTAAGAACATTAATTACTCTTTTAAAATCAAAATAAAAATCCATGATTGAAAATTTAAATTTGGCTTGCTTTGATAATTCTACAAGCAAGGCTGATACATAATCTTTGCTGGATGAGATTTCTAAAAACTGCCGGCCAATATCTATTTTAAAAGAAACTAAAATCGTAAGAAAAGTAGTGTCTTCAATAATTTTATTTTCTTGATGATTAAACTTTGTTACCTCCGTGGGCATTTCCCTTATATAATGACCTAAGAGGGAGTAATCTGTGCGCTCTTCAATAATAAAACCCTTTTGAAAATGAGCTGAAAAGTGTTGTTGCTCAAGTTGATTGCCGAAACGAACGAAGTCTTCACAATTCATGATAAAGCGTTTGAAGTAAATACTTTTTACACTCATCTTCGGCTCCCTCCTTTACGACCATATTATAAATCATTTACTCCCGAATCGTACTTGCTCTGTCTTTCAATCTGAGCAGCTCATAAAAAATCCGATTCAGTTCGTCTTTTCTGATCTTCCCATTATTCTCTACAATGTCCTTTACAAGCCATTTCTTATTGACAATCCGAACGCCTTTGACCGGCTGGTAAACCTTCACAAAAGCACGGGTAAACACCACAATCGGGGTTATAAAGGGAGCCTTTTCATTTGGCCCGATCAGTTTCTTTTTAAGCCAGAAACACTGTTCCAGTACCTGTTTCAAAAAGTCTTTTTCGAGGGGTTTTGAATTACGTAGCAATTTTTTGTCCGGGGAAAGAGTTATTTCACCCGAGTGGCTCTTGGTTTCCACAACAAAAATTCCCGTGGGGCCTATTATGATGTGATCTATATTCCCCATGGGACAGGGAAAATCGTTAAAAACAGCATATCCTTTGGGTAACTCTTCGAGAATGTCCGAAACCTCTTCTTCAGCTTTAGCCCCTCGCATAGCACGATCGATGGTCCTGTCGATGTCTTCTTTGGGGTCCAACACAACCTTATATATTACAACAATCAATCCAATGCCAAACCCTATGCCCAACCACCCAATGAGATTTAATATCCATAAGTTAAAGTGAAGCAGCTTGTTGCCGACCAGGAGAAACAAACTGCCGCCTGTAAGAAAGCCAAACAGGCAACCGTAAATCCGTACCGCCCTTTTCCTGGCTATTTCCCTTGCCCCGGTTCCCGCTTTACCGATTTGAACGGGCATTGTTTTCACCAACCTTTGGTTAATTTTCCTGCAAAAACTAGCCTGCTTTTCTATGGCTTTTAAAAATTATAATACATAAAATTTGCGTGATTTGTCGGAATTTGGTGCAATATAGAAATTTCGCTTATGAACCTTTATGCAAACAAAACCCCTGAAAAAGTTTGCATAAGGTGGCAGGATTAGCCCATCTAAGGGCGAATTTTTTGTTCGCACAACGCGCTTGTGGCCAGAAAGCCGGCGGTGTATGTGGTGTAGGATATCCCCTGGCTAAACGGAGAGCAGATAACGGGCTTGCCTCTGATGAAGTAAAAACAGCTGCTGGATCAGGCCCTGGAGGATAACGACGTGGTACACAAGATTGATTGGGTGGGCGATCA
>JACDNZ010000052.1 GCA_017656345.1 Thermosipho sp. (in: thermotogales)
ATCTTTTGTCCTGGCATTTTGTTCCCTCCCTTTTTATTTCAGGAAGAAGGGGGGTAATCCCCCCTCTTAATCTATTATTCAATAATTGCTGTTACTACTCCTGCTCCAACTGTTCTTCCACCTTCACGAATTGCAAATCTCATTCCTTCTTCAATTGCTACAGGGTAGATAAGTTTAATTGTCATTTCAACATTATCACCTGGCATTACCATTTCGACTCCTGCTGGGAAGTCAATAAGTTCACCTGTAACATCTGCTGTTCTAATGAAGAATTGTGGTTTGTAACCTTTTTGGAATGGAGTATGTCTTCCTCCTTCTTCTTTCTTCAAGACATAAACTTGTGCTTTAAATGTTGTGTGAGGTGTAATTGAACCAGGTTTTGCAAGAACTTGTCCTCTTTCTACTTCATCTTTGTCAACACCTCTTAACAAACATCCAACGTTGTCACCAGCAATACCCTCATCAAGAATCTTTCTGAACATTTCGACACTTGTCACAACTGTTTTGTTAATTTCGTAGCTCATACCAATAATTTCAACTTCGTCACCGGGTCTGATAACACCACGTTCAATTCTTCCAGTAACAACTGTTCCTCTACCAGTGATAGAGAATACGTCTTCAACTGGCATCAAGAATGGTCTGTCAATTTCTCTTTGTGGTTCTGGGAAGTAGGAATCCATTTGATCAAGAAGTTCTTTTATTGGTGCGTATGCTGCATCGTTAGGATCATTTGGACCTTCAACTGCTTTAAGTGCAGAACCTCTAACTACTGGTAAATCATCACCTGGGAATTCGTATTTGCTGAGAAGATCTCTGACTTCCATTTCAACAAGATCAATAAGTTCTTCATCGTCTACCATATCTGTTTTGTTAATGAAGACAATCATTGCAGGAACATTAACTTGTCTTGCAAGAAGAACGTGTTCTCTTGTTTGTGGCATTGGTCCGTCAGTTGCAGCAACAACGAGAATTGCTCCGTCCATTTGTGCTGCACCAGTAATCATGTTTTTAATGTAGTCTGCGTGTCCTGGACAGTCGATGTGTGCATAGTGTCTGTTATCTGTTTCGTATTCAATATGTGCAATGTTAATGGTAATTCCTCTTGCTTTTTCTTCTGGTGCTTTATCGATTTGTTCATATGGAGTATAATCTGCTCTTCCAAAGAAAGACAAGTACTTTGTAATAGCTGCTGTAAGTGTTGTCTTTCCGTGGTCAATATGTCCAATGGTACCTACGTTAAGGTGAGGTTTACTTCTCACAAACTTTTCTTTTGCCATAATTCACCCTCCTTTAATTTACGTGGTTATTTTTTCAAAATTTTCTCCGCAATTTTTTCAGGAACTTTATCATAATGCGAAAGAACCATTGTGTAAGTTGCTCTTCCTTGAGATAAAGACCTTAAATCCGTAGCATAACCAAACATTTCTGAAAGTGGTACTAATGCTTTTATAATTCTTAAATGCCCTCTAGTTTCCAAAGAATCAATATGTGCCCTTCTAGAATTCAAATCAGCTATGATGTTACCCATATATTCTTCTGGTGTTGTAATTTCAACCTTCATAATAGGTTCAAGTAACACAGGTTTTGCATGTTTTACTGCTTCTCTAAATGCCATACTTGCAGCGATTTTAAATGCCATTTCTGAAGAATCAACTTCGTGATAGGAACCATCAAGTAATATTGCTTTTATACCAACCATTGGGTAACCTGCAATATATCCCGTTTGAATTGCCTCTTTTATTCCTTCTTCAATTGCCGGAATAAATTCCCTAGGAATGGCTCCTCCTACTATCCTATCTTCAAATTCAAATGTTTTTGTAAGTTCAATTGGTTCAAATCTCATTTTTACATGACCATATTGTCCACGGCCTCCACTTTGCCTTATATATTTTCCTTCAGCTTCAGCTGGAACTTGTATGGTTTCTCTATAAGCAACCTGAGGTTTTCCAACTCTCACATTAGTGTTAAATTCTCTCTTAAGTCTATCAACTATAATCTCTAAATGTAATTCTCCCATTCCCGAGATAATGGTTTCACCTGTTTCTGAATCAACATATGCTCTAAACGACGGGTCTTCATCACTCAATAATGATAATGCTTTTGAGAGTCTATCCTGGTCATTTTTCGTTGCAGGTTCAACTGCAATAGAGATAACTGGCTCAGGGAATTCCATTTTTTCAAGTATAACTGGTCTTTTATCAACACAAAGGGTATCACCTGTTTTTGTGTCTTTTAATCCTATTGCGGCAACGATATCCCCTGCACGAACATATTCAACATCTTCTCTCTTATCTGCATGCATAAATATTAACCTTGAAATTCTTTCCTTTTTTCCGTTTGTAGAATTGTATACATAACTACCTTTCTCAAGCTTACCACTGTAAACACGGAAAAAGGTTAATTTTCCTACATAAGGATCTGCTTGAATCTTAAACGCAAGAGCTGTAAATGGTTCGTTTACATCTGGTTTTATTTCTATTTCATTACCTTCTTTATCCCATGCCTTTATTGGAGGCATATCAAGTGGAGAAGGTAAATAATCAAGAACAGCATCCAATAATGGTTGAACTCCTTTGTTCATTTTTGCAGATCCACATAAAACCGGCGTTGCTTTATTTTCAATTGTCGCTTTTCTTAATGCTTTTTTTATTAATTCTTCTGAAATTTCTTCGCCTTCTAAATACAACATCATAACTTCATCGTCAACTTCGGCAATCTTTTCAAGCATTTCTTCTCTCATTTCTTCAGCTTTTGCAAGATATTCTTCTGGAATTTCTTCATATACCATTTCTGTTCCATCTTCATTCAACCATCTGATAGCTTTCATTTGAATTAAATCAATTACTCCTTCAAATAAATTCTCTGCCCCCATTGGCATTTGAATGGGTACAGGATTTGCTCCTAGTCTTTCTATCATTGACTTAACAGACATATCAAAATCTGCGCCAATCTTGTCCATCTTATTCATGAACGCAATTCTCGGAACTTTATACTTATCAGCTTGTCTCCAAACTGTTTCAGATTGAGGTTCAACACCTGCAGCCGCATCAAAAACAGCTATTGCTCCATCTAAAACCCTCAGTGCACGTTCGACTTCGATAGTAAAGTCAACGTGTCCCGGAGTATCTATAATATTAATTCTGTGGTTTTTCCACATACATGTAGTAGCTGCCGAAACAATTGTAATACCGCGTTCTTTCTCTTGAATCATCCAATCCATTGTTGCGGTACCATCATCAACACTACCGAGCATATGTTTTCTACCGGTATAATACAAAATCCTCTCGGTAGTTGTTGTCTTACCGGCATCTATATGAGCCATTATTCCTATGTTTCTCAGCTTCTTCAGGTCAACATAAATTGCTCGGATTTCCTTCATACTTTCCTCCTAATTACCATTTAAAGTGCGCAAATGCTCTGTTTGCTTCTGCCATTCTGTGGACATCTTCTTTCTTTTTAATAGCAGTACCGGTATTATTAAAAGCGTTAACCAATTCTTCTCCAAGTTTCTCTGCCATAGGTTTTCCTTTTCTTGATCTTGCCGCTTCAACTATCCATCTTAATGCAAGAGAGGTTTTTCTAGGTTCTTGTACTTCAACTGGTACTTGATATGTTGCACCTCCAACTCTTCTTGGTCTTACCTCAACTACAGGTCTAACGTTTTCGATAGCCATATGTAAAGCTTCTAATGGTTCCTTTTTTGTTTTTTCCGCTAATATTTCCATTGCTTTATATACAATTTTCTGCGCTATTGACTTCTTACCATCCCACATAACCCTGTTAATAAGTTTGGAAACCAATACGTCATTATAAATAGGATCGGGTGGGACTTTTCTAATTTCCGCTCTTCTTCTTCTCATCTATTCTTCCCTCCCAATTATTTCTTTGGTCTCTTTGTTCCGTACTTACTTCTCGACTGTTTTCTGTTCTCGACACCAGCAGCATCCAATGCTCCACGTATAATTTTATATCTAATACCTGGTAAGTCTTTAACCCTTCCTCCTCTTACCAAAACAACGGAGTGTTCCTGGAGGTTATGTCCAATACCAGGAATGTATGCTGTTACTTCTATTCCATTACTTAATCTTACCCTAGCAATTTTTCTCAAAGCCGAATTTGGCTTTTTTGGTGTCATTGTTGATACCCTTATACAAACTCCTCTTTTTTGTGGATGCCCTTGTAATGCCGGAGATTTTGATTTTTCTTTGATTACCTTTCTACCAAACCTAACCAATTGGTTTATAGTAGGCATCTAAACCCTCCCTTCAAAGCTCTTCACTTTTAAAATCATTTCAGCCACGCCGCAATTGAATTTTTTATTTCACAGTCTATTATAAACCCGAAATATATAACTTGTCTTGAAAAATACGTGAACATTTTGTTGCGTCCACGCACTCGTGCGTTTTAATTTTTCTTCTGACAAAAAAAGAGGGCCTAAGCCCTCTGGCTGGGGCGGTAGGACTCGAACCTACACTGCTGGAGCCAAAGTCC
>JACDNZ010000053.1 GCA_017656345.1 Thermosipho sp. (in: thermotogales)
TAATAGTACACCAGAAAAAAAACTATGCCTAAAAGCAGGCATATGACAGTTACTATTAAAGGACTGAGTATAATTAAAGCGATATACAGCAGAGATTTTAACAACTCAACACCCCCCTATACTGTCCTTCCACGAAAAACAAAAAAGCTTTGGCCAAACAAAATATGTCTTCCCAGCAAAAACACAGACAATAATCCATTACGTAAACGGCAATGCATCCCATACGCGTTGAATAATTCTCCAGACTGTTTGAAAGTTTATGACCAATACCCATATACCAAACATAATCAAAAAGTCTGATACTGGCAGGAAATACGCCGCGGCACTAACTTGACTGGTGAACCAGTCCATGAACCCGACCGGAAGCTGTATCATATCCAGACTGGGCAAAGCTCCAATAACAACTAAAAGCAATGCTTTAATTAAATTAAGTACTGCTTCAACTATCAACAACATCCCCCTTTCTAATACACAATTTGGGGAAGCCTCTTGAACAAACGCTTCAAGAAGAAAAACCAAGACGTAAAGCGTATAAAATTGAGTATCAAATCCCGGTAGTCTGCAAAATAACTAAAATCAATGATGTTTACGTCAACACCACCGTACTTTGCTGGCAGACTAATTTTAAACTCCGGAACTGATTCAGAATACGACACACCCAAAACCGAGCTAAAAAAGTCGTATAACTGCGTGACAAGCGGTATTTTTTGCTCAAAGGCAGTCCTAATATCTGACCAATACTGGTCAAAATAACCAGCACTTGGCACAAAAGCTACCTTCAATATAAAGTTATCACTAAAAGGATTAATATAATCCAGCAAGTCTGTAACACTTGAAAGAAGCGAGCCAATACCGCTTACGACGTCCGAAATGCCCGAAGCAAGAACTCCCAAGCCTTCCGAAATGCTACTAAAGATACTATCAATAATACTATCGGTATTATCAGCGGACCCATCACTTCCAGAAGAGTCGGTCCCGCTTGACCCATCGTCTGTACTAGAGCCGACACCTTCGGTGGCGAAAAAAAAACTTCGCCGGTACTGATATCAAGAATGTCATGATTGCTTCCGATTATATTCCAAAACCACCATGTTTTGTACGTAATACCACTTGCTTCAAGACCATACTCATCCCACTGACCATCATACAACAGCCAACGGTCCACATCATTCAAAGTTTGGAGCTCACCTGGTCCACTGTACTTAATGACGTTAGGTGACCAAGCCAGCCATAAATCACCATCGTATTCGTACACAACGTAATATTCATAACCTGACGGCTGGACAGCATACGGGTCCGGATACTGTACTGTCTCTGCAAATGCAATAGACGGCAAAAGCATAACAAACATCAAAACGCACACAAGAATTTTCTTCAACATAAACACCTCCTAGAAAAATTTAGCCGGGACATTGCCCGGCTTACTCTTATGCCCCCTTCAGAGCACGCTTAATAAATGAGAGACCTTTACGAAACGCAATAAAACCAATGATGACAGGCAGAACAGTTGGCACTAATGCTTTTACTTCATCGAGTACGGCAGTCAAATCAATACCAGTTAAATCAATCATCGGAGTCATATTTTTTCACCTCCTTTATACGCCGCCAAAAAAGACTTTCCCAAACAAGCCATATAGTATCTTGATGACTTGCCAGAAGAAAAATCCAGCGGCTACAATCATCAAAAATTTCATACCTGCTTGAATATTAACCAAGTGCTGTACAAGAACATCAGTCTGCTGTTGTACAGCACTATTCACCAACTCAGTTAATACAGCTAATGACCCATCGGAAAAAGTAACAACCGTTGTTTCCATTTTTACCCATCCTTTTCCACCACCATGAAACCTATGCCATTTTTGCTACGCCAAAACAGCAAATCACCATCAAATTTACAATGCTCGCCCTGCGTAGGATTGCTTTTAGAAAGCCGAACAGGAACGAGCTCACGTTCCCCGGGCTGATACAGTAATGCAGTCCTCAAAGTTTGACCGTCCTTCACCTTTTCTTCAATATCCATGCAAATACCCGAAACAGTTACCCTCATAAGTTAAACCTCCTTAAAACATGAAAATTAAAACATGAACTATACAACATAAAGTTTACAACATTAGCCAAAATCCGTCAATAATTACTAGTAAAAAAATACATGAAATAAGATACAATTATAACGAAAGGAGGAATAGGCTATGCTAAATATACACGAAAAGCGAAAAGAAGCCGGCTATACCCAAGAACAAATGGCAAGACTACTGAACGTCACACTACGCCACTACATCAACATAGAAAAAAGAAAAGTCCTGCCAAACATAGTGACAGGACTCAAACTTGCAAAAATACTCAAGGTTAATCCATTCGAACTATGGAACATCGAATAGAAACTCATCTTTCAAAGTCTCAAACAAAATAGCTTTAAATTCTCCTTTCGTAAAGCCACACCTACGGCAGACAAACTCTGCCAATTTTTTTTGCTCCACGCTGTCGATATCTTCATCAACCTGCCTGCTTATACCGCGTAGAACACCCCAAGTGTTAATTTGCCTCGTACCCTTCAAAGCAATATACATTTCACTCAAACTTTCAAAATCGTTATATACACTGTACTCCGGCTTTATGATATATTTCAGAGTCTCAAGTATAGCTTTTAATATGCCATGTTTACCGCTGATAGACTTTATCCATACAGAACCAACCTTTTCATGCGCGCCAAAGTTTTTACTGGTAACCTGTTCCCAACGCTCACGTAGCCAGTCAAAATCTTTAGCGTACGAACTTTGAAGCACGATGCAGTGAAAATGCGGGTGCCACAAACCAGAACCAGAGCCACGCTTCACCTCAAGAGACCGTATGCCACCAGGAAACCTATCCTTCCAATACTTTCTATTCCGAGTCATATTGTACAAATCGCGAAAGGACTTGTTCAACTTTTGAATGCCATCTTCCAAATTCTCCATATCACGAACCGTGAAATTCAACATTGAAACATATCCGCCCTTATTCACCCAATCTTCCAAAACTGGATACAAACGCGCAACCCATATCAAAACTTTGGCATGGTTACATGGTATACACCACCTTGACTTACAGCGATTAAACCCGGCAAAATGCCTTGTGGCACATGAATTGCACTCAATGACACTGATATACTTTCCGCAAGCTTTCAGTTTCTCAGCTTGTCCAACATCGAGACGCTCAAAAGCAGGAATAACTACCTCATCCACGAACTTCCGAGCTGTCCTGTAGCGTGTCCACCTGGTGCTTGTGCTTGCAATAGAGTCCACCTCCCCCGAGAGCAACTCAATTAATTCTATATTATTAAAACAGTTTTATAGCCAAGGGGGGCTTGCCCCAATGTGGGTCAAGCACCCCCACCAGACCATTATGCACCGGATACCTGCGGTCAAGGTATTGCTCGCTGTCCGGGACCCCGGAGGGGCACCCGGAACAGCTGCGCTCCACCTTGACCGCAGCCAAAACCTCCTACTTCTCCCGCTGACTTTCTCTATAAGTAGTAAGCACGTAGCTGATAAAACTGCTGACCGACAACCCAAAACGGCTTGCTTCTTCCTGAAGCCATGCTTTCATTTCCTCATCCACATAGAAGTTAACTTTAACCTTTTTCATCACATTACCCCCTTTATGGTACTATTTTACCACCATAATGGGGGTAAGTCAAACACTTATGCTGACTCTTGACGCCAAACAGGCACCTGGAAGCCTTCTTCCTTATACTTTTCAATCTTTTTATACGTGTCAAATGCATTCCTGATTTTTTCGTTGTGCACGAAAAAGTACGTGCCTATATACCGCTTAAACACTTGATTTTCATCATCCCAATACTGCGGCTTTGAAATCCGAACAACAGTAAGACAGCCAAACAGCGTCATGGGCAGATAAACAAAACTTGTTTGCTCCCGAATAGGTTTTGCTACCCGGGAGAAAACTTGAGCTGTACCAATGAGCATTTTTCGCTGTTTTCTCTGCTGAGAAATCTCGGTGAGCATTTCAGGTGGGAAGTTCTTCGACTGCAAACTAGAGAACCAAGTCTGTATTTCATCCAGTACCTCTATCTGCCCATATATGCCATTCTCACATTGCACCAGGTCCTTCCAATGCTGTATTTTTCCGTCCTCATACTTATAATCCATATTCGTCCTAATCTTACATTTCGGATATTTTGCCTTTAACTCCATGAGCTTATGAACTACCGCAGTGGTTTTCCCACTGCCCTGTTCTCCGCAAAAAAGGTGCAAGCCGTATTCCCGGAACTCGTCCGGGTCTCTTTGGTACATATCCAACACAAGACGCTGTGGAAATTCCCAAAAAAGCCTCCGGAAGAATGAAGGTCTTTTGTATGTTGATGAGCTCGGCTTCATGCGATACCCTTTGCGGTAATAGTACACCAGAAAAAAAACTATGCCTAAAAGCAGGCATATGACAGTTACTA
>JACDNZ010000054.1 GCA_017656345.1 Thermosipho sp. (in: thermotogales)
CCTTCATACTGCTTCACCACCTATCTCATGTCTTTTTACTATTTTTGTTCTTATCGGAAGTTTAGTTGCAGCATATTCAAGGGCTTCTCTTGCTAATTCTTCACTAACTCCACCAATTTCAAAAAGAATTTTACCTGGTTTTACAACTGCAATCCAACCTTCAACATTTCCTTTACCTTTTCCCATTTTTGTTTCTGCTGGGTGCTTTGTATAAGATTTATCTGGAAATACTCTTATCCATAGTTTTCCTGATTTCTTTAAAGTTCTTGTAATGGCTATTCTGCAAGCTTCAATTTGTTGTGCAGTAATCCAATGTGCTTCCATTGCTTTTAATCCATAATCTCCAAAGTTAACCAATGTTCCACCTTTTGCTTTACCTTTCATTCTACCGCGATGTTGTTTTCTGTATTTTACTCTTTTTGGCATTAACATGTCGTACTACCTCCTTCTGACGTCAGATATCGGCGTCGCCTTTATAAATCCAAACTTTGATACCAATTGTACCATATTTTGTTTCAGCTCTTGCTGTACCATAATCAATTATTGATCTGATTGTTTGGAGTGGAAGTCTTCCCTTTAAGTACCATTCAGTTCTAGCAATTTCTGCACCAGCAAGTCTTCCAGCTACCATTATTTTTATACCTTTTGCACCTTTTCTCATGGCATTTGAAATAGCTCTTTTCATTACCACTTTATAAGATGCTCTTTTTTCAATTCTACCAGCAATATTTTCAGCTACTAATTGTGCATCGGACTCGGGTGTTTTAATTTCTTCAATGTTTATAATAAATCTTCTATTGAACCTTCTTTCAAGTTCCTGTCTCAAACTTGTAATTTCTGCACCTTTTTTACCAATTATTATACCAGGTCTTGCTGTTTTAATGATTGCTATGACTCTTTCTGAATCTGGTCTTTCAATAACTATTTCACTTATACCTGCTTGACTGTATTTTCCTTTTATTATTTTTCTAATTTCCTCATCTTCAAGTAAGTATTCGGCGTAATTTTTCTCGTTAAACCAGGTTGCTTGCCAATCTGCTACTATACCCAGTCTAAACCCGCGTGGATGTACTTTTTGACCCACCTTACCACCTCACCTTTCTATTACTTTTCTTCCTTTGCTGCCTTTTCGGCTTCTCTGTCTCTCACGATTACTGTTATATGTGACATTCTCTTTTGAATAATATCTGCACTACCACGGCCTCTTGGCCAAAGTCTCTTCATTCTTGGACCATCATTTACGTAGCAAGTGTAAACATATAGATTTTCTTCAGACAAATTATAATTGTTAACTGCATTTGCCACTGCTGATTTTAACACATTTTTTATAATTCGTGCAGCCTTTTTTGGAGAAAATTCAAGAATTGTAAACGCTTCTGAAACATTTTTTCCTTTTATTGAGTTTGCTACGCTTCTTGCCTTTCTTGGAGAAATTCTAATAAATTTTGCAACTGCTTTTGCTTCGTATACTGGCAAAGTAGCCAACATTTTCTTTCTTTCCGCATGGAATTTGGAACGTTTCATTCCATTTCTTTTTATAAGAACTTGCATTGTTTCCACCCTCCTCATTTTTTAACCTGACCCTTGCTTGCTGACTTATCTGCGTGCCCTCCAAATCTTCTTGTAAATGAGAATTCACCTAATCTGTGTCCAACCATATTTTCTGTAATATAAACTGGTATGTGTTTTATTCCGTTATAAACTGCTATTGTGTGTCCAACCATTTCTGGAATAATCATACTTGCTCTACTCCAAGTTTTTATAATCTTTTTCTCACCTGATTCATTCAATTGTCTTATTTTCTTTAAAAGTTTGGGATCTACATAAGGTCCCTTTTTGGTGGACCTGCCCATCGTTGCACCTCCCTATTAACCATTTCTTCTTCTGACTATTAATTTATCTGATGCTCTTTTACCTCTTCTTGTCTTATAACCTTTTGCAAGTTGACCCCATGGACTTTGTGGATGATGACCTTTTCCTCTACCTTCTCCTCCACCATGTGGGTGATCAACTGGATTCATAGCAACACCACGTACGTGTGGCTTTCTACCTTTCCATCTTACTCTACCTGCTTTACCGTCAACCTCATTCTTGTGATCTTCGTTTCCTACAACACCTATCGTTGCATAACATTTGACGGGAACTTTTCTCAATTCACCAGAAGGCATTCTAAGAAGAGCGTAGTTTCCTTCCTTAGCCATTAATTGACATGAACTTCCTGCAGTTCTTGCAATCTGGCCACCTTTTCCAGGAATAAATTCAACATTGTGAACAATTGTACCAACTGGGATATTTTCAAGTGGTAAAGCATTTCCTGGTTTAATTTCGGCATTTGGACCGTTCTGAACTGTGTCACCAACTTTCAAACCTTGTGGTGCAAGAATATATCTTTTTTCACCATCAGCATAAACAAGCAAAGCTATTCTTGCAGTTCTGTTAGGATCGTATTCAATTGAAACTACTTTTGCAGGTACATCCAATTTATCTCTTTTAAAATCTATTATTCTGTATCTTCTTTTGTGCCCTCCACCTCTAAATCTAACTGTAACTCTTCCATAATTATTTCTTCCACCAGTTTTCTTTAGAGGAACTGTCAATGACTTTTCTGGTTCCCTTTTTGTAATTTCAGAAAAATCAGGAATTATCATTTGTCTTCTTCCAGGGCTTGTTGGTTTAAATCTCTTAAGACCCATCATTATTCACCCCTTTTAGTGTTCTCCTTCAAGTTCTTTTATTGTGTATCCTTCTTTAAGAGTGACAATTGCTTTTTTCCATGATCTTGTGTATCCTTCTCTTGCCATTGCTCCTCTTCTGATATCTCTTTTTGGTTTTGGTTTAACATTAATCACATTAACCTTTTCAACTTTTACATTAAAGAGCTTTTCGATTGCTTCTTTTATTTGAAGTTTATTAGCATCTTTTGCAACCTCAAAAATATATTTTCTATCTTCTCTAGCATAATATGCTTTTTCACTAACAACCGGTCTTATAACAATATCTGCATAATTTTTCATTATCCGAGCACCTCCTCGATCTTCTGGACGGTACCCTGGATGAGCACTAGTTTATCGTGATTTAAAATATCGTATACATTCAACCCATCGATTGTAACTTTTTCGCTTCCAGGATTATCGGCAATAATAACTTTCACTCCTGGGATGTTACGTCCAGAAATTTTTACATTTTCATATTCGCTTTCTTTTTTTGGAAGTACTATCAGGACTTTACTTTCAACAAGTCCAAGATTCTTTAAAACTTCTCTCAAATCTCTGGTCTTTGCTCTTTCAAATTTAAGTTCATCTACAACCACTAAATTTCCTTCTTTTAATCTTAATGAAAGAGCAGATTTTAAAGCCAATCTTTTCATCTTTTTATTCAACCGTTTGTAAAAAACTCTTGGCTTTGGTCCGTGTGCAACTCCTCCGTGTCTCCAATGTGGTGCTCTTATTGAACCTTGTCTTGCTCTACCAGTATGTTTTTGTGGCCACGGTTTTCTTCCTCCACCAGCCACTTCTCCACGTGTTTTTGTTGAAGCTGTACCTGCTCTGGAATTTGTAAGCTGCATATCAACATAACGCCACATTACATCAAAATTCGGTTCGACGGCAAAAACTTCATCTTTTAATTCGATTGTACCAATCTTTTCACCTTTTACGTTTAACAAATCAAGTGTTGCCATTTTCTATGCCTCCTTTTTTCCGTTTTCGAGGCTTGCTCTTATCCTCTCTTTGCTGTTCTTATGAGGACAAGGCCGCCCCTCGCTCCTGGAACTCCACCTTTAACTGCTATTAGATTATTATCTACATCAATTTTAACAATTTCTGAGTTTAAAATTGTTACGCGTTCGTTACCATATTGTCCCGGCATCTTTTTTCCTTTGAAAATTCTTGCTGGTTCACTATGTTGACCAACAGAACCAAGTTCTCTATGAAATTTTGCACCGTGAGATTTTGGTCCGCCTCTAAATCCCCATCTTTTCATTGCTCCAGCAAAACCTCTACCTTTTGACCAGCCTGTAATATCTACCTTATCTCCTTCATCAAATATATCTACTTTAATTTCCTGCCCAACTTCAAATTTTTCCGGTTCTTCAACTCTAAATTCTTTTAATATTCTTAAAGGTTTTACTCCTGCTTTTTTAAATACACCTTCCATTGGTTTGTTAACTTTTTTTGTTTCCTCAAAACCCAATTGAATAGCATTATAACCATCTGTTTCAACTGTTTTCTTTTGAACCACATAACATGGTCCTGCTTTTATTACTGTTACTGGAATGACTTTATCACCTTGAAATACACGGGTCATTCCAATCTTTCTTCCTATTATCATCTTCATCTTAAGCACCTCCAAGTTC
>JACDNZ010000055.1 GCA_017656345.1 Thermosipho sp. (in: thermotogales)
ACTGTAATACTGTATTATCCATCCCTGCATCAGTCAATAAATTCAAACTCGTCTTCCATTCTTTCCTTGAATTCTTCAAACACGGCCATTAGTTCATCCTCATCCTTTACAGGGAGAAACTCCACATTTTCGTCGTCCAGTTCTTTTACTTCAAGAATAACCACTTCCCCTTCTTCAATATCATCCAGAGGAAGAAGCACTACGAACTCTTTGCCATTCCTTTCTATAGTATCCAGGTATTCAAATTCTATTTCCGTGCCGTCCTCATCAATCAAAACTATTATATCATCCCTTTCCTGCATCTCTACACTCCTTTGCGTTATTTTTTAGAACGCTGGTAATAACAGATAGCCTTTCTATTCTGTTATGTAAGCATTCAACTACATTATAACATTTTACTAGAATATTAACAGAATATATTTATTTTGTGTAAGTATTACCGTTATAAAATTGTATTCTTTCTATAATTATCTAAAATCGCGGACCTCCGGTGTACAAAAAACCCGGGGGATCCGCGATCAAGAAAAATAGAGGGTTTGGGAGGATTTTTTGCATGAATGTAGAATATAAAATCAATAAAAAGGGGAGGTCCGCGCAAACCGCCGTTTCAGCCCAGCATCCATGCGCGTTCCAGAGGTTGCTGTTAGAATAACTCTAATTCCCGTAAGGGAATTGAAACGATTGACTTCCCAATACGGCTAATCCTTCGGTTGCCTTATGTCAGAATAACTCTAATTCCCGTAAGGGAATATAACGCAAAAATCAAAAAAAAGTAGCACAACGATGATTTGTGCTACTTTTTTTAAAGGCACTTATAATTATTGCTCAATCACGTAGAACTTATATTTCATAAAAAAGTTTATACACTCCAAAAGAGATCCATACTTCTACTTTACTATTGCTCCTTTCATACTACCTTAAAATCCTATTCTCTTTAAGGTGTTTGTATATATTCTTAAAGCCTATACAATAATACTATTTCTCTTTACTTGGCAACATTTCGAATATCTGCAGTATTTGCAGAATTCCCCTTCAACTTTTCGGAAAACTCCATTGCATTGTTCCTAAAAAATCAACCAAAAGATGTACATTGAAAAACTAATATTTATGGTATATCCCAATAGGACTTACGCAGTCTTCTTGAGATATTGATTTAAAGATTTATTTGCCTGAATACGCTTTTCCCTTGCTGCTTTTAACTTGATAGCATAGGATGCCTTGATGGCTTCAGCCTTACCAGTATACATTTCCTCAGGTATTACAAAACCTATCCCCTGATGAAGTCTCTGGTAATTATAGTAGTTAATAAAGGCATCTATTTCCTTTCTGGCTACAAGTATATTGGGATAATGGTCTTTTAAGTATACATGTTCATATTTAAGGGTTTTATGAAATACCTCTATTCTTCCGTTAGTCTCAGGATATCTTACAGTTGTTCTTACTGCTGTGTGTCTGTATTTTTTGTTTAAAAAATCTTTAGGAAAGGGGGTGTTGTTATGCTCAAAACAAATTGTCTGGAAAAATTTAAAAGGGAAGTTATGGAACCGTCAACATATAGGTTGGATACTCTCGACACTCTTTCTCTTGAAGAGAAAAAGCGCCTAGTTAATCTCTTGATTGAAGAGATTACTGTTACCGGGAAGTGTATTGACATCAAAGCCAAAATTCCCGACACTATACCCGAAAACGCAGGCATTCTAGAAACTGCTGCCACTGATAATGGTTTCTACGGTAGACACAACCCTGTACAGTGTTGTGTCTACCGTAGAAATGAAGATCCTCTACTGGTAAATTGTCTCAAGTTAAACGAAGCATATCACCACTTCTTGTTTGCTCTGTTCAATTAAATACCCACACGAGCCACTAGCCTTAATCAAAAAGGAGCATAATAGTTTTTTGCCCGGCACTCAACCTAGTATTTACTTATTGAGCTGGATATGAAATTAAATATAAATATACAGGAATGTTGTTACCTGTAACCAGACATCGATTTGAATGCCGGAGGCGTTAATTAAGGTCTTGCCTAAATATATAAAAAAGTTACCGAATTAGAGGCATAGCCATAATTTTTTTATCACTCAAATGAGTTTAAGAGTTCAACCAGCTGTTCAACAGCCTGCTGTTCGTCTTCTCCTTCTGCAGTAATTTTGATTTTCGAACCCTTTCCTACACCCAGTCCAAGCACGCTAAGAATGCTTTTTGCATCAGCTTTTTTGCCATCTTTTTCAATGGTTATTTTGCTTTTAAACTTGCTCGCCTTTTCGACGAACTTTGCCGCAGGGCGAGCATGAAGTCCGGTTCTGTTTAATATTTCTACTGTTTTTTGAATCATTTTCTATCCTCCTTTAGTTTCTCGTAAATCCTTTTATCTATTATTAAAGTTACATCTTTATGAAGCTGCAGTAAAGAAGCAGGGACTTTTGTGGTGATGGGCCCTGTAATGGCTTTTATAACTGCCTCCTTTTTCTCTAACCCCCACGCCAGAAGTATTATTTGTTTTGATCTCATTATGGTTCCCATTCCCATAGTTATTGCCATTTTCGGAACTTCATCTATATTTTTAAAAAATCTGGAATTTGCTTTTACAGTTTCATCGGCCAGTTGTATAATGTGTGTTAGCGCTTTTAAATTAATATCTGGTTCATTGAAACCCACATGACCGTTCACACCAATCCCTAGTATTTGCAAATCTATTCCTCCAATTTCTTCAATCTGCCTTTCGTATTTAAGACATTCTTGTGTGGGGTTTGGGGCATTTCCACTGGGTATATGAATATTTTCTTTTTTTATGTTTACATGTTTGAAAAAATTTTCATGCATATAGTAACTATAGCTCTGAGGATGGGATGGAGGCAATCCTAGATACTCATCTAAATTAAATGTTCTGACCTTTGAAAAATCTAATTTGCCCTCCTTATACATACTGATTAATTCCCTATACATACCAAGGGGTGTGCTTCCTGTTGCAAGGCCCAATACAGCGTTCGGTTTATCTTTTATCTTTCTGGCAACAATTTCTGCTGCTAATTTACTCATTTCATTATAAGAATTTACAGGTTTTATTTTCATTGTCTCTACTGTAAATTGACCTCCCTTCCCTAATTGTATGTATTACATTAAAATTTTTATCTAATATGGTGATATCTGCTCTTTTTCCGGGTAGTAAAGATCCTCTATCCTTATCAAGACCTAAAAGCCTGGCAGGGTTTAAAGAAGCCATTTTTATACAATCTTGTATATTTATCCCTACTCTTTCCACCATATTTTTTATAGCCTTATTCATTGTTAGAATACTACCAGCAAGATTTCCTGTTTCAAGCCGCGCTTCACCGTTTTTAACAATAACATTTTGACCTCCAAGGTCATATGTCCCGTCATGTAAACCGGCTGCCCTTATAGCATCCGTTACAAGTATTACCCTGTTTGTTCCCTTTGCTTTAACTAGCAATTTAATTGTTGCAGGATGAACATGAACACAATCTGCAATTATTTCTGCAAATAGACCTTCTTCTGTTAAAACCGCACCGACAGTTCCTGGTTGTCTGTGATGTATCCCTTTCATCTGATTAAATGTATGGGAAGCAGACCGTAATCCACATTTTATTGCATCAATTATAGTTTCATATTCTGCAAAACTGTGACCCACAGATGGGATAATATTATTTAACTTAAGAAAAGATGTGAATTTAAAATTTTTATCCAGTTCAGGTGCATATGTAACTATCTTTATTAATCCACCCGATTCATTGATAAAATTTTCCATTACTCCTAAAGATATAGGGATTATCAGGTCTTCCCTTTGAGCACCTTTCTGTTTTGGATTGATAAACGGGCCTTCTAAATGTATACCAAGTATTTCGGCCCCTTCATTTGGATGTTGTTTTTTATATTTTTTAATTTTTTCTATTGCTCTTAATTTATCGTTAATAGAAGATGTAACAGTTGTAGGCAAAAAACCTGTACAACCATTTTTTCCTTTAAAAATACTAATCTCTTTTAATGTAGCTTCTGTTGAATCCATAGTATCATATCCGTTACCACCGTGACAGTGGATGTCAATAAAACCCGGAACGACATATTCACCTTCGTAGTCGATTTTATTAAAAGGAAATTTATTTTTT
>JACDNZ010000056.1 GCA_017656345.1 Thermosipho sp. (in: thermotogales)
TTCTTTTTGATATATTTCATCATCTACTTTTAACTCATAAATTCTACACATTTCATGACATTTAATTCTATTAATTTCAAAAAGATTTTCAACTGTAGCTTTGTATTTTATATCGTGTATTTTACACTCTAATTCCTCTTTTATCTCACGATAAATAGCATCGTCACTTTTTTCTAAAAACTCAATACCACCGCCAGGTAAATAATAATACTTCCCCTTTTTCTCATCCTTTTCTTCTATTACAAGGATTTCTTCACCACGTCTAATAATAGCTCTTACTGTGTTTCTTATAGACTGCTTTAAATAATCAAGAGCAATAATTTCAATATCAAAGAATCTTTCCTGAAACTCCGTTAATACCCGTATTTCTTCCCTGCTATAGAGATAGTGCCCCTTTGCCACAACCAGTTTATCCTCATTTTCATTTTTCCTGTGGATTATTCCTATTACTTTGCCTTCAAATTCAGTTATTGGTTCATAAATTCCTAATATGTAAGCATCTATTCTTTTGTTATTACCGACTAGATTACTTGGTATATATCCATAGTTTACAGGATAATAAAATCCATATTCTGGGTGTTTTGAGCCAATAGGTCTGTCAACTATTACCGTTGCTTTTTTACCCAACAACTCTTTCATTTTCTTTACCACCTTCAATCAGAATTTTTAATTTTTAATTGTTTTTGTTTGCAATTTTCAATTTAAGATATGAGCTAAAAGTATGTACGATAGTGAAAACCACAGACAAATAGCTATAAACTTTAGAGTTTCCCAGTAATCCAATAGCAACTAACCAGATAATTGTAGTATATGCTGGTGCTAAAAGCCCTATTTTGTTTGTACTCCAGTAATTGTCTGGAAAATATATGAGCAGCAACCATGAGGTAAAGTAGATTACAATTCCGATAATATATAAAGTGAAGTACTTGGAGAAATTTATATTTGAAACATTGAATTTCATAAATATTGGAAATACAAAAATTATAGCTCTCAAAATATTTTCCAGCCACTCTAACTTCCCAAGTTTTATTATAGAAATTGGGTACTTAATTTCTATTAACTTATGTGCAAAGACTAAGTTCCAGATAAAAATTGGTAATAGTAATAAAAAACAGTTGTTTAAAATTACACTCATTATTTCCTCCTGTTTAGTTTATTATTTTCAATTTGTTTATTATTACTGGCTCACATTGTCCATTTTTTATAGCATTTACTAAGTCGTATATGTTTTCAATCTTTTCAAAAAAGCGTGTACCTACTTTAAATAAATCACCAGCGTTATGAGCGTCACTTCCGCCAACACACGGTTTTTTATAGTTTTTTGCTAGCTCTATTGCCTGTTTCCAAAACTTACGTTCTGATTTTCCATTATATACTTCTATTGCATCAACTAATTTAATTATTTTGTCTGCTACTTCCTTTTTATTTACTTTGCATACACCATAGCCTGAAAATGGATGAGCTGCTATAATAACTCCTCCAAGTTCGTGAACATAGTTAATAAACTCAAAGATATCGTTTCTGAGTTCAACACAATCTTCAGGTGCACCGAATACTATAAAATCACCGTAATTATTGAGTATCTCTATTCCTGAAAATACAGCCACTCCATCAATTTTTCCTTGTACATTGTATAAACAATTATGTTCAGTAATTGCAACGGAAACGCCTAACATTTTGGCCTTTCTAATGTAATCTGTTAATTTTAAACTTGTATTTTTTGATAATTCGCAATGATTATGCAAATCGATAATCATAAAAAGCTCCCCTTGAAGTTTTTCAAATCAATTTTGAGCTAAGTTTTTGAGTAGAAGAACTCTTTCTTCTACAATTTTTTTGTGTTGTTCTTCTGTCCATGCGGGATTTTTGTTTTTCCAGAACTTATCACATGGAATTTCAGGACATTCACCACAATGTTTTAATCCTTTATTAATTACACTACATTCGTAAAAATCACAAATCTCAAGATTTACCTCATGTAACCAGCAAGGCTTGCCCTTTATAGCAAAACATCCTTCACAACTTGTCCCAAAAATTCTACAATCACTGCAAATACACCCACAAACCCCTACTACCATTCCTGCTTTTTCCACAATAATTCCCTCCTTTTACTGGTAAATAAATAAATTTATAGTACCAGCATCTTCAAGTCCTAGTGCTGGTATGTGTGTTATAAATTTTCTTTTAAATCTTTTAAAAATTTTCTTGCAAACTCTTCTTTTTCTTTATAAATATTTTGTGCTTCTGGAAGATAACAGGTAAATTTACCAAGTATTTTCTTTTCAATATATTCTATTGTTTCCTCCAGTGTTTGTCCCCTTAACGTTCCAGTAATTAAAGATTTTACAATTAAAAAGGTTGTACCCCCTTCAATCAAATGAGCATCATGAAGAATTTTTCCTTCAAGGGTTTCAGGAATTTTTTCTTTTTGTGATTCCCAGGAAACCTGAAGTATTTTATTAATCTTTTCATCTGTTAAATCTTTAGATTTCAGAAATTTGTATATCTGGTTTTCATTTTCGTAAATAATGCCATGAAAATAAGCACCATAAACAATTAAATCTTTATCAATTTCGTTGCCATGGTTTATTGATAACATTTCTGCTGCTTTAAGAATTCTCTTTATGTGTGATAAATCATGCATTATATCTTTGTTTTTATAAAAAGGTTTAACAAATTCTTCAATTTCTTCGATTGTTAACATATTATAGGCCTCCTAAAATCGATAACAATTTAAGAATAATAAAAAAAATAATAAAAAATAGGAAAGATTACAACAAAACAAATTATATCAAAATTATATAGCTTTATAAAAATTGTATTTAAATTTGATTTCAGAAAATGGATTTGAATTTATTAGTAAAAAGATTTTGAAAATTTGACTTTGCATAAAAGTGTATATAAAATATAGTTATATATTCTAATAATCACAAGGGGGGAAAGAAATTAATATGGAAAAATTTATACGATACTTTTTATTTTTAATAATTCCAATTGTGCTAATTTCGATGACAATATACCCTCATTTTTCAAAACGAACTACCTATGAATTTAAAGAACAAATACCTGCTGATTCAATAATGACAAAAGAAGAAATGGAGATTGATTTAAATTATTTAATAGATACTTTAAGAAATGTTCATCCAAAAACACTTAATGGTTTTAGTGAAGAACAGAGTTATATAATAGAAAAAGCGTACGAGAAAATTCAAAAACCAATGACAGCTGGGGAATTTTATTTTGTACTTAATGAAGTAATATGTTCTTTAAAAGATGCACACACCATGATATGGTTTGATACAACTAAAGAAGATAAAATTATTAATTTACCAATAGTGTGGATTAAAGATGGAATGTTCATAAATAAAAACACAATAGGTTTAAAAAAAGGAGATAAAATTATTTCAATTGGAGGAAAACCTGAGGATGAATTATTAGCAGAATTTAAACAAATAATTCCAGCTGAAAACCTGCAATGGGTTAAAGTGATGGGGAAAATTAATATTATTAAAGAACCTTTCTTAAATTACCTTGGGTTAATTGACAAAGATCATGTTGATATAGTGGTGCAAAGAAATAACAAAAAGATAACTATTGAGCTTCCTTTGATAAATCAAGTTAAATCAGTGAAACAAAGCGAAAAATTGTGGGTAAGTTATACAATAGATACAGAAGATTCACTAGGAGTTTTTCATCTTGATAAATGTATTTATGATGATGTATATAAAACAACATTAGAAAACTTTTTCAAAGAGGTTGCAAAAAATGATATAAGAAATATGGCTATAGATTTAAGAAAAAACACAGGCGGTGATTCTCAAGTTATAAACGAATTTATGAGATACATTGATATAGATGAATATTTATTTTACACGGGAGATATAAGGTTTTCAAAGCAGGCAAGTGTGCAGAGAGGTTATATTAGAAAAAGCGGGTATAAATCGTATCCCAAAAGAAGAATTGTTAATAAAAAAGTTTCCAACGAAGATTTAATTTACAAAGGTAGAATATATGTTTTGACTTCTTCATACACATTTAGCTCCGGAAATTGGTTTGCGGTAGTTATAAGAGATAATAACTTAGGGACAATAGTAGGTGAACCAACGGGTAATC
>JACDNZ010000057.1 GCA_017656345.1 Thermosipho sp. (in: thermotogales)
GTTTGTTTATAGTTGTAGATGCACGCTGATAAAGCTTCGTTATATTGTTTATTGAAATAATGATAATAGACCTCAAAATCGGAACGAATATAGACAGGTAGTAATGCGTAGAAATAGTTAAATACTTCTATAGCATTTAATATAATAGCATTTTTAGTAACAAAAACCAGTTCTTGCTCGGATTGATAATGATGTGATAAAAAGGAAGTAACATTATTAACATTTTCTTTTTTTAATAAGACTTTAAGCAGTTGCTGGAAAGCCTCAGTGTCGTACTTGTCTACCTGTAGAGCCCGGGAACGATAATGAACGCAACCATGTAAATCATTCATAATGTAGTACAGAAAACCCAGGCGATTAAAGATATTTTTCAAAAGAGAGGGTGAGTATTTGGATACATAATTATTATTACCTCTTTCATAAAGCCGCAGGCCTACCTCCAGGGAGTCAGCTTCGTCTTTAAACAATCCTAGGCTACGATAATAATCACTTTGCAAAATATACAGGTCAGGATAGTCGGGAAACTTTGATAAGGCTTCCCGGATAAGCGTACCCACTTCTTCTGAAGGGGCGTTTTTACGCATGGTAGCCTGAATGATATTTACATAAGCCTTGGCCTCGCGACCGAGAAGGTTGATTCCATATTTTAGTGCCATTTTACCATGTTCGATAGTTTTATCCCAATTTCCTAATGCCAGATATTGATCGCTTAAATAGAAATGTATATTACCGTTTTCCGGCTCGTCGGTTAACTGCTTTTTTAATAAGGTTAAATTACGTGAATCTTTATCCTTTTTTTGTCTTAATTTCTTGTTATAACCTAAATGAAATACAGTTAAAATATCGCTGCAATCTACTAGTTTAAAATGTCCGGGCTTAACCAGACGCTCATGGATTTTTCCTGTATATCTTATTTCGGGAGTATTTTTAAATATACGTACATTGGTGTAACTGGTAGATACTTCTTTATAATCATCTTTTATGTCGTACATTTGAACTAGTAAGGCATCCCCTTTTATGTTTTCAACCTGTTGCAATACCTTTTATCCAAATTGGCCTCAGATAAAAATTCGTCTGCATCAAGGAAGATAATCCAGTCACCTGTAGCTTTTGATATAGCATAATTGCGGGCTGCGGAAAAGTCATCAATCCATGTGAAGTGATATATTTTAGCGTTAAATTTTTCGGCAATCGCAACGGTATTATCGGTAGAACCAGTATCCACTACAATAAGCTCATCAATAACCGGTAACATACTTTCAATGCACCGGGTGATATTTTTTTCTTCGTTTTTTACAATGAGACAGCCTGAAATTTTAATGGTAAATCCCCTCCAAAAAAATAACATAATATATATAATCTAATATATATAATCGACATAAAGTTATATAACTTTATAAAGTATATTGAATTAATCAATAACAGTTATACTATACCACAAAAAAGCCCCACAGAAAGCTTCGTGGGGCTTTTTTACGTATCTTTGCCTTAGCGCAGGAGCTGTAAAACATTTTGCGGTTGCTGATTTGCTTGGGCGAGCATGCTGGTAGCCGCCTGCTGCAATATAGTATTCTTGGTATATTCCATCATTTCTTTGGCCATATCCACATCGCGGATGCGGGATTCGGCGGCAGTCAAGTTTTCGGACGACATACTAAGGTTGTTAATGGTATGTTCCAGCCTGTTTTGGAAAGCACCCAGTTTTGACCTTTCTGCTGAAACATACCGGAGAGCTTGCTCAATGGTAGAAATTGCCGCCTCAGCACTAGTTTGCGTATTAATTTTGATACCCTTAACATGAAGTGATTCCGAATCCATGTCGTTAATATCAACTTTCATGGTTTGGGATGAATTGGAACCGATCTGGAAAACCAAAGAATTATCGGCACCAGCTGTTACCGCGTCACGTAAGATTATTGAAATACTGTCACCTGTCTCTAAAGTACCCGCAGAAAACGTTACAGCGACATTAGCGGTGGTACTAATAGTAATAAAAGTTGCAGTGTTAATGTTTATGGTACCGGTGCTCCACGTCCCGCCTTTTGAGTTATAAATTTTATAATTATACACATCAGGGGTACTTGTTTCATTTTCAATTCTTAATAAATATGTTCCGGCAACATCTACAGCTGTAGTTGTAAAACTACTGATATCCAAATTAAATTTATCTGTATTAGTACCTAATACTTCAGCAGTAGCTTGTTGTGCCTCAATATTTGCCCTTGAGCCGTCAATAAGTTTTTTGGTATTGAATTCGGTTGTATTGGATATGCGATCGATTTCATCGATTAACTGGTCTATTTCTTTTTGTAGCTCATTACGGTCCACATCGGTATAAGAGTCGCTGGAAGCCTGTACGGCCAGTTCCCTCATGCGCTGGAGAATGTAGTGGGTCTCGTTCAGAGCCCCTTCAGCAGTTTGAATTAGGGAAATGGCATCTTGAGAATTACGTACGGCTTGGTCCAGACCACGGATTTGGCCCCGCATTTTCTCAGAAATGGCTAGCCCGGCAGCGTCGTCGGCTGCTTTATTAATACGGAGACCAGAGGACAGTTTTTCCAGTGACCTGGTGGCACTTAGGTTGTTAAATGTCAATTGGCGATACGAGTTTAATGCAGAAATATTATGGTTGATTCTCATTAATTTTTCCCTCCTTAAAAATAAGTTCTGAATTTTAACATTTGAAGTTCCTCTCCGGTGGCCACCGTTAAGGGTAAAATCTCCTCACTATTAATATTCGGTTATTTTAAGGTTATACTTTAGGACTTTGAAAAAAATTTTAATACTCAGTATCACAGAAGCCCTCCGGTTTTCCCATAACCTTGGAACCAGTAGATAACCTGTAATTCTTCCAATAAGGTGGGTAAAAAGCGGCTCAGTTTTTCAAATCCGGGTATGCCGGCGAAGAAAGCGATTATCTTATTTTCGTCTACTTCCAGGGTGCCGAAGCGGGTGGTTTTAACTTTCAAGGTTTACGAACTTTCCGGAAAAAATTACCTAAATTATTGACGTTATAGTTATGTAATAATGTTATGTAATAATAAAGGCTGCAGAGGTGGGAGTTTATGATACGTACTCAGGTGCAACTTACGGAAGAGCAGTACGCGGCGTTAAAGGCGGTGAGTGCTGCCGAAGGTGTTTCCGGGGCGGAATTGATTCGCATGGCGCTGGACAGGCTGCTGGAAACACGGGGAGCAACTGATTTAAAGGACCGCACTGAGAGGGCTATTGCCGTAGCGGGCAAGTTCAGGTCGGGGCTGGGGGATCTTGCGGAGCAACACGATGAATATTTTGCTGCATCAGTTTTGCATTGATGCGGCGTCTTGGCATTAAGAAGGCTTTTGCTTTTGACATACATTTTTCGGAACGGGGCTTTGAAGTTTTATAAGATATGGAAAGTAAGAATGATAAAGGGCTGCCCCGACGGCAGCCCTTTCCGTTTTAAAAGTACTCATCGATTAAAAGGCCTTTGTTATTTTCCATTCTTCGTACAAGCCGGGACAGGTCTTCCGGTTGTACTTGCCGGGAATTTCCGCTCTCAGTGTTTTGCATATTAATAAAAATTTTTCCCTCTTCTTTTT
>JACDNZ010000058.1 GCA_017656345.1 Thermosipho sp. (in: thermotogales)
TTAAATTCTTCGTGGGCTACAGCTACAACAACTGCATCTACATCTTTTATATCTTCCATACTACATAAGTCTATTCCATATTCTTCTTTTACTTCTTTTGGACCCGCTACAGGGTCTACTACTTGCACTTGGACTCCATATTCCTTAAGTTCTTGAATAATGTCTACAACCTTTGAATTTCGGCTATCTGGGCAGTTTTCTTTAAAAGTAATGCCTAATATTGCTACTTTAGCTCCTTTTATTTGTTTATTGGCTTGAATCATTTTTTTCACTGTATTTTCTGCTACATATTTACCCATATCATCATTTATCTTTCTTCCAGCAAGTATTATCTGTGAATGATATCCTATCTGTTCTGCTTTATAAGTAAGATAATATGGGTCAACTCCTATACAGTGTCCTCCAACAAGGCCTGGAGTAAACTTTAAGAAATTCCACTTAGTTCCTGCAGCCTCTAATACTGCTTTTGTATCTATTCCAAGCTTATTAAATATAATAGATAACTCATTCATAAATGCAATGTTGATATCTCTTTGAGAATTTTCGATTACTTTAGCAGCCTCAGCCACTTTAATGCTTTCGGCCCTATAAACTCCAGCATCAATTACCATTTCATACACTTTTGCTATTTCCTCTAATGACTCTTCGTCCATACCGGATACAACTTTCACTATGGTTTCAAGTCTGTGTACTTTATCTCCTGGATTTATTCTTTCAGGTGAATATCCAACCTTAAAATCTATACCACACTTTAATCCTGATTCTTCTTCTAATATAGGTATACATATATCTTCTGTAACCCCAGGATATACTGTAGATTCATATACTACCATAGAACCTTTAGTAAGATTTCTTCCAACAGTTCTACTTGCACTTATTACAGGCTTAAGATTAGGAGTTTTATCAGAATTTATTGGAGTAGGTACTGCAACAATATGAAATTTAGCCTCTTTTAAATATTTTTCTTCCCAAGTAAAAAATGCAGTAGTTTCTTTTAAAGCTTCATTTCCTACTTCAATTGTTACATCTATTCCCTTTAAGTATTGTTCTACTTTTTCTTTATTAATATCAAATCCTATAACATCTGCTTTTCTAGCAAAAGCTATGGCCAATGGCATACCTACATAGCCTAAACCTATTACTGATATTTTTTCTTTTCTATCTTTTATTAGTTGGTATAATCTCATCTATATCTCTCCTTTTATAGATATACACATATTATTTCTGTTGTATGTAATGTGAATAAATTTTAGTCATCTTATTTCTTACATTTTCGAGCGAATATTCTTTTATAAGTTCTAAGCTTTTTTGCCCAAACTTCGCTCTTAACTCTTCTAATTCATATAGTTCCTCAACTGCATTTGCAAACCCATCTACATCATCTATTCCAACAACATATCCATTCTCACCATTTCTAACTAAGTCACGATTTCCTCTACAATCTGTAACCACAAGAGGTAATCCTGTTGCCATTGCTTCCATAACATTAACTGGTAAGCCTTCTTGTCTTGATGACGAAACAGCAATATCTGCAATAGCCATGAGATTTGGAATATCTTTTCGATATCCTAAAAAGTGAATATATTGTTCTAAATCTAAATTCTGAGTCTGTTCTTTATATTTCTTTATTAAATCACCTGTACCTACAAGCAATAGTTTAAAATTAGGTATTTTATTTCTTAATATATTAACTGCATTTATAAGCAAATCTTGATGTTTTCTATAGCTCATTTCAGCAACATAAATTAAAATAAAGTCTGTATCTCTATATCCATACTCTTTTCTTAATTCTATTTTTTTTTCAGGAGTTTGAGGTTTAAAATTATTCAAATCAATTCCAACACCAGGTATGTACTTTACATCATTTATTTTTAATCGTTTCTGGGCTGAAATGTAGTCCTCGTTATTTATTGTAATAATGCAATCTGTAAAACGTCCTAACCATTTTTCAATATTGTAATAAATCAACCAGTTTTTAAGTGGAGCTCCTTCAAAAAAATGTAAACCGTGAGCTGTATATAAAACTTTGGAACCTTTTTTTCTGTTTTTTCTAGCTGCTAACCGAGTTATAGCACCACCAGAAGGTGACTGACAATGAATAATGTCAAAATGAATATCATTAAATAATTTTTCAAGTTGTTTCAAAGCTTTTATATTACCAATACTAAAAGGATTCCTCACAAAATCAATTTGATGTTTTATTACATTTGGATCTTCAAAATGATCTATTTCATCATTAAAGTTAGCTGCAATATGTACTTCATGTCCCATACTTAACAAAACTTTGTAATCGTAGTGCCCAAAAATTCTAAAATGTCGGCCTAGATGTGCCGTAACCAATACTCTAGCCATTATAACATGCTCCTTTAACTATATATTTCACACACTATATCATATACCATACATCATCACTTAATTTAATATAGAAATTTAGTACTAATATTGCAAATAATTCATTCTTTTTGAATAAATAATATCTTCTTACCATGTAAATTTACTTGTTCGGCCAGTAATGATATACTGAACTGCAACTTGCATATTGAAATTCACATGCATTATAAAATCTAACAGCTGAAACATTATCAACTTGAGTTCCTACTTTCACTAATTTTATTCCTTTTTCATAAGCAAAAAATTCTAATCCAGCTATTAGTGATTTACCAACATTCTGACCTCTAAATGCTTCATCAACAGCAATCAGTTCAATAGTTGCAAAGGATGATTCTAAATTTATTGAAAATAGCAAATAACCTACAACTTCGTCATTTTTCCTAGTAATTACAAAATACTTTTCAGATTTGTCAAAAGCACACTCCGTCCAGTGAACATAAATATTTCGAGCTTGTTCTCTTGGCAGCCAAGGATCATTAAAAAATCGTGAATATAAAAAGGTCTTTTGTGCTATCTTTAACACCTTTTCATTTCTAGGAAAACATTTGTAAATATTTGTACATTCATCTAATGTGCTTGATTGTTTGTTAATATGCTTAACAAATTGAATATTCATATCGGTTAAAAATGCTTTTGTTTTTTTTCCTATCCAAACATTATTTTCATTGTTATTGCCTAAATTAGAAATAGTAATAAAATCAAATTTATTACAATACTCTAAAATTTTATCCTGTTCAACTTTTGTTACGTTGTCCTTTAAAACAACTTTTGCAGACTTAACACCAAAATATTCTGTATCCCAATCTAAAGGATAGGCTTCAAAAGATTTACTGCTAAGCTTTGCTATATTGTTCATTATTATCCTCACCTTTTACACTGTCGGATTGGAAAGTAACATATATCCCCTTTCGCAATATAACTCCCTCGATTGTCTTGAAAAATATTTTGAAATCAAGCCAAAACGAAATATTATCAACATAATAAACATCATTTTGTAATCTTCGCTTCCATTC
>JACDNZ010000059.1 GCA_017656345.1 Thermosipho sp. (in: thermotogales)
GGGTCTGCTTTCGTGTGGCGGGTTTCCTCAGGGCTATATTTAAAGCATACCAGCCGCCCGCCCCCGCTCCCCGGGGCCCCCCGCGCCCCCCCCACGGCCAGGCTTCGCCTGGCCTACGATTGTAAACAAGTCGCCGCTTTTTGGGGCTTTAGATGATAGCTCGCTTTTTGGGGCTTTAGATGATAGCTCGCTTTTTGGGGCTGAGAAGAAGATATCACAGCCAAAATTGGGAGCGGGATGACCACCCCCCGCACGGCAGAAACTACTCAGCCGGGATCACACCCCGGCAGAGATAAGTTAAGACGCCCGCTCCCAATGTAAAGTAGACCTCCAAGGATATATGATTTTCCCCCTGAGCGGAGGGTGGTCATGGTTAACACTAAGGCATACGATTAAAAACATTTTCTAAAGCAAAACCAAGAGGGGGGGTAGGGGGTAGGGGGCACCCAAAGCCGGCAGTCAGGGATGGGACAAGCTTTGCTTTACACATTTTTAAAAACCTTTTAAAAAAAAGCAAAAAAAGGCAAAAAGGCTTAGCCTCGGAGGCTGAAAAAATGTTAGAAAAAGAGGAATTGAAATGTAGATATTGTGGGAGGGTGTTCAAGCGTCGTAATGCCCTCGTGCAGCATGAAAGAGCGTGCAAAGAGAAACAGGATGCTGCGATTGAAGAAAAGACTGAAACAGCATTGACACCAGAAGAAACGAAGAGGATAGAAGAGCTTATACCCGATTCTGGAATTACGAGTCTTTACAGGCAACTCCAAAAAAGGGAACTTGAAGAATTGCTGATGGAAGACCTGAGACTGAGGGTATTGCAGAGAAAGCTTCAGCTTGAAGAAAAAACACAGCCGAGAGAAGGAGACGATGGAAGAATGAAGGAACTCCTTGACGAAATCAAAGCTTTGAAAAGAGAGATAAACGCATTGAAATACAATCATCCGAAGCAGGAGATAAAAGAGGAGAAGGGGTTACTGAACGACTGGAAGCTGTTCAAGGAATTTTTAGTAGACGTAAGCCGATTTTTGGGAATAGAGGACCTTAAGCGAAACGTTGAGAAAATCGATGAAAATTACCTGAAACTGAGAGAAATTCAGTTACAGGGAGAGCTGAAAAAAATGGAAGCAGAGAACCAGAAAGAAATCGTGGAGAGGATAGCCCAGGGAATAGAGAGAGGATTGCAGACCGTTGCACACAGTTTTGGAATGGGTTTAGCGAGCTCAGAGGCTGGAGCGAGGAATTTTATTGTTGTGGGAAATGAAATAAGGGGAGTCTGCCCCCAGTGTGGAGCGGAAATACGTAAGCCGTTAAGCCAATTTGAAGAAGGAGGTGAGGTAATATGTCCAATTTGCTCGAATGTGTTGCTGAAAAAGCCTTCAAGAGAGGATATAAGAGAGGATATGAAAGAGGAAAAGAAACTGGATTCAGGCAAGGGATAACGTTGGGGATGGGACTTGCAGCTGTTGCAGCGACGCAAGGAAAGAAGGTTGCGATGGAACTCTACAACAAAATCGAAGAAGAAGTCTTGAAGAAGAGGGAGAAGAAATGATATTTGAACTCCAGAGACCATTAACGCTGTGTGGCTTTGCAGTTAGAAACAAGGGAACCGGAAGGGAGACTGTGATTTTTGATCACATCTGCTTGAAACGACACAATCTAACAGAACCCAAGAAAATTACTCCCGGAGCTTACGAATTTAGCTTAAAAGTGAACTATCCATCGATTCCCTTCATGGCAAATAAAGTTGAAGCAGAAATAACAGTCAGAAGTCTTGATGATCTTGTAACTCACAAGGCTGAAAGTTTTGAGCTTGACCCGGGAAAGTGGAGCGACTGGAGACCTCTTGCAGAGCTGGAAGAGGGGATTTACTTTGTGCAGATAGCTGTTGAGCTCAATCGGCTGACATATACCGATCATGCTGTGTTAAGTTGTGTGCTTGACACCCGAATAAAGAGAGAACAGAAAGGGAAGGTGCTCTGACATGACAAAAAAACGATCTGTTCAGAGCTCAAGCGTTTTCGTTAAATTTGTGAGGAGGAGGGAGGTGTTAAATATTACTTGAAATTTATAATGCGGAATAATGGGGAAAAATGCTGGGAAAAATCCCCATTATCCCGCATTATATTTACAAGGTGATAAAATGGAAGTAGATGCTTTTGAAATGATCGAGCACAGAGAACTCGAGAACTCAAGGATAAATGCGGTTAACCTTCTTAAAATAGTGAATGATTTTTTCGACTCTCTTTCGCTGCCACCAGAATTTTGATTCTGAGAGAAGGCGATAAATACGCCTAAGTTCAGCTAACGCCTGATAGGGGGGCATTGAAATGTTCCCTTTAGCGATTGCCCACGCTACTTTCAGGTACAGGTTTGCTTTGTCCTTGCTCACAATCATATAGACACACCTGCCCAATCACGCTAATTTCAAGCTCAGGAGGGGGCTTGAACACATAGCAACCAAGCCTGACCGCCCTTCCGCTAAGGATCAGATTCCAATAACGGATAGCCCGCTTAACATCGTATTTGACGTGTTCTAACAGGAAACGCCATACTTTGACGAAACCTTTAGCAACCCAACCCCAAGACCAGCTAAAACGGTAGAAAAGACGTTGTCCACTAACGTATTGAGAGACGCAGTAGCGAGCTAACCTCTTCGGGGATTTGACGTCTGATTTACAGGCCCGTATGTCAACAATGTAAGCTGAGCCAGTTATCTCCCTCCAAGAATCCTTGAGCCATTCATGGGGAATGTAGTCGCCGAAAAAGAGGATGTGAAGCACTCCACTCACGCCCTCGAGTGTCTGGACCTTAAAGTACTCGAAGCGAAGGGGCTCGGACAAAGGTTTGTTAGGATAAAACCTTCTCACATCTTTTTCGTCGATATAACCCATTCTGATTAGCCGAGCGGGGGTTAAACGTTTTATACGCTCTTTTAAAGCTCGGAAAGAAGATGGCAGGTCTCTTTTCATGTTTTCAGCGGAGGTGAGAGTTAGGAATCGCAAACGCTCACCTCGATGGACTCTAAGACCAGATTGGATGCGTTGGAAAGCTCGACGTTGCTGCCTTGTCCACCGCGTGCAGTTTTGACCGTTACAATCAAGTGAAGAGTAGAAGGCCCCGCCGCCCTGCGGCGGACGGGGGGGGGGGCGGGGCGGGGCGGGGGGCCGGAGTAAAAGAAGAACGCGGGGGGGGGGGGGGTGTTAGTGTTGATTGTGGTTGGGGTTGTGTTGTGGCAGAGGACT
>JACDNZ010000060.1 GCA_017656345.1 Thermosipho sp. (in: thermotogales)
TAGCTTAATCTAGATGGAGTTTCCGATAAATTTGCGAACTATACTAGACTTAATCTTAAATTTTTATCCAATGAGCTTTTTTAGTTAAAATTCAAATTATTAGTAATGGGAATGCGTATTTTAGCTATGCGAAAATTTATGAGATTTTACTCTTTGCACCTCTGAATGGAACCCGTTGTAATATTAAGTTAGATTTTTTCTAATTCTTTATCTAGATAATCGCAGATTTCCACAGAAGATTTCATATTAAGAACCTTTTTGGTAATATCTTCGGCCTGTCTTTTAGTTATCGAACGGATAACTTTTTTTACTCTGGGAATCGAGACTGCACTCATACTAAACTCGTCTAATCCCATCCCTAGGAGAATTAATGCTGCTCGTGGCTCCCCGGCCATTTCTCCGCACATTCCTGTCCACTTTCCTGCTTTATGGGACGCATCTATTATGTTTTTTATTAGTCTTAATATTGCGGGGTTATATGGGTCGTACAATTCCGACAGGCTTTCATTCATCCGGTCTACCGCCATTGTGTATTGTATTAGGTCATTTGTGCCTATGCTGAAAAAGTCTACTTCTTGAGCAAATATATCGGCATTTATTGCTGTTGATGGAATTTCTACCATTATCCCCACTTCTAGTTCTTTATCGTATGGTATATTCTCTTTATCTAGTTGCTTTTTGATCCGGTTTAGTATTTGGTTTGCTTTTTTTATTTCTTCTACGGTTGATACCATGGGATACATGATTTTGATTCTGCCATAACAGCTAGCTCTTAATATCGCTCTTAGTTGTGTTTCAAATATTTCTTGATGTTTTAGACAAAGCCTTATTGCTCTTACTCCTAAAAATGGGTTCATTTCTTCGGGTAGTTGAAGGTATGGTAATTTCTTGTCTCCTCCTATGTCTAAGGTCCTTATTATTACCGGCTTTCCTCCCATTTTCTGTGCTACCTGCTTGTATGCTTCAAATTGTTCTTCTTCACTTGGCATGGAGTCTCTGTCCATGTAGAGAAATTCTGTCCTGTATAGTCCTATCCCTTCTGCTCCATTGGCTAATGCTTTTTTTACATCCTGAGGTGTCCCTATGTTTGCTGATAGTTCTACTCGGTATCCGTCTTTTGTTTGGCTAGGAAGGTCTTTTAGCTTTTTGAGTTCGTTTGTTTCTTGTATGTATTTTTGTTTTTTGGCCTGGTAGTGTTTTAGGGTTTTTTCGTCAGGGTTTATTTCTACTATACCGTTGTTACCATCTATTATTATTGTGTCTTTATTTTTTATTTTTTGGGTTATATTTGATAGACCTACTACTGCCGGTATTTCTAGCGATCTTGCCATTATCGCTGCATGAGATGTTCTCCCTCCCATCTCTGTTGCAAATCCCAACACTTTCTTTTTGTCCATTTGAGCTGTGTCTGATGGGGTTAGGTCTTTCGCTACTATAATTACTTCTTCTTCTACTTCTGTTAACGTCTGTATTCGTATCCCTAGAATATTTTTTATTATTCTCGTCCCGATGTCTTTGAAATCTGATGCTCTTTCTTTCATGTATTCATCTTCCATGTTCTCAAAGACTGTAATGAGTTCTGTTATTACCTGGTTTACTGCATTTTCGGCCGTTATCAGTTGGTCTTTGATCTTGTTTTCTACTTGTTTCATTAGGGTTGGATCTTCTAATATCATTATATGGGCATCAAATATCTCGGCCTTTTTTTCTCCCATTTTTTCTGCTACTCTGTCTTTTATTTCGATTAGCTGTTGTTTTGTCTTTTGTATTGCTTGTTTGTATTTTGTTAGTTCTGTGTTTATTTGGGTTTCGTCTATTTTGTTTTGATTTATTTTTATTTCTTGCTCTTTAAATAGATAAACTTTGCCCATTGCTATCCCCGGTGACGCTGCTATACCTTTATACAATATCGTTCCCCTCCTTTTTGCGTTATTCTTCCTCTTCTGCAAACTTATTTATTAAAGCTACCAAGGTATCTACTGCCTGGTTCTCATCTTCCCCTTCTGCTCGTATTGTAATTTCTAAGCCTTTATTAATTCCAATGCTCAATACTTCTATTATGCTTTTTGCGTCTGCTACCTTCCCTTCTTTTGATATTGTTATGTTGCTTTTGAATCTAGAGGCTGATTGAACAAACTGTGAAGCTGGTCTTGCATGCAAGCCTGTTTTGTTTTTTACTGTGATGGTTTTTTCTACCATGATAAATCCTCCTATCTCAATATTTTGTGATTAGCTCGCTCATACCGTATCATTTTAAAAATTCAGATTGTTTAACTACCATTGCAGTTGTAAGCTAAGTCTTAGTAATAGCCTTTTAAATACACAAATCCTCGCTATAACCTTCCAGAATATCCGCTTTATACAAAATCAACTAAAAAATCTGATAAAATTATCGGGTTAACCCCCTTATTTTGGACACTAAACTTGAATAACTTGTTTATTCTCAATGCCATTAATGAATTCTAGATAATACTCATTTGGTGTCTTAAATCTTATAGAAGAATGTATCCTTATGTTGTTGTAATAATTGATATAATCTACTACTGCAGTATAAGCATCTTTATACGTATCAAACTCATTTATGTCAAGACACTCACTCTGCAATATGCTATGAAAGACTTCTATGTGTGCATTCTTATTGGGTGTCTTTACCGGTATAAGTTCATGATGTATTCCAAGCTTACTACAGGTATATCTAAAGTTAGTGCTTTTAAACTGGGGTCCATTATCAGTTCTAATAACAGATTTTAAATCAGCTGTTAGTAGGTTTCTTTTCATAAGCGCTCTTTTGAGGGTACTAGCAGCATCTTTACCTGTGCAGTTTAAGCCAATATGGTAGTCTATTACGTTTCTATCGTAAACATCTATGAAGGATAGGATGTAAAAGAATTTATTTTCCCCTTTTATGTAGCCATATTTTAGATCAGCTTCCCATTGCTAATTTGAACCGGCTATAATACGATTACGGGCAATTTTCCTCGGATGTTTAATCTTTAGCTTGCGTTGTGGTCGTAAAAGCTTTAAGCTTTTACATAGTCTATACACCTTTTTTTGCTAATTATAAGGTTATACTTCCTTCTTAGAACATGGGTAAGCTTTATATAACC
>JACDNZ010000061.1 GCA_017656345.1 Thermosipho sp. (in: thermotogales)
GGGGACGGCAATAGGTCACAGTAAAGCGCTTTATCTTGATAGTTGTCAGTGTGATGGTTGTAACTATTGGAATAGGGGCGTATCTCATAATATCTGACCCGTATAGGCTGCTAGATAGGTACGATCGTTCTACCCAAGAAGGAGAGAGAAGAGTGGAAATTAGAGCCATTATCTTCGATTTTGACAAGCAGCTACGTCAACAGTTTGTTTGTCAGCGTGCGCAGCATTCCGGGTTCTGCTTTAGCAGGGAAGAAGTTATTAACACTTATACTGCCCTACTCAATGAGAAGGTATCGCAACAAGTTTCTCAGGCTCAGGTATATCGCATTATTACAGCCAGTGACTTGGTGGTAATGCTGTTCCACTGGCCTTTCTATTTGCAGCAGGCGAGTGCCGACATTATATTGGGTTTCCTTCATCGTATAGAGCAAAGCGCCAATGCTCTGGATTTACTCTAATGTGTCAGAGCGTTCGTGAGCAAGAAATCACTGAGTGCATTGCATCAATTGCAGGAATTCTAGGGTGTGATGTTGAATATTACCATAGCTGACTCTTATCGTTTAATCACCCGGAGCGTCGGATGTAACACACGTTGCTTATATTAGCTAGTGCTCAAATCCGTCTATCGTTCTAGCTGAGGAATTTTATACACAATTTAGGACTTGACCCATATAAAAAGTTTGTTACAATAAATTAGTGGATTGGATAATAAGTAAATGTTTTGAGTAAACATATCTACATTACTATAGATTGATATGAGTTTATTATTTGGGTCTAAATCAAATACTATTATCATCTTTTTTTCATCGTCATTATTTACTTGAGAATGTATTGAATAGGATTGTTGCAATCTATGGATTTGAAAGTGAGAGAAGATGAAATACGGTAGTTTCAATACTTTTGATAGTTATGTAGATATGAAAAAGAGCACATTTTCAGTATTGAAAATGTGCTTAGACCATTGAAATTGCTTAACTTGATGTGTGTTTGCAGCAGTTTTGTTGCAAGCAAATGAACTGTAAGCTTTTAGAGACATTTCCCACGAAGTTCGATTGTCTTGCAGGGGTGTGTCCCCGTACCTTAAGTTGAAGGGGGATTAGATACATGAAAGTACCATTTTCACCTCCAGATATTTCACAGCTAGAGATAGATGAGGTTGTTGACACATTAAAATCAGGATGGATTACAACAGGACCTAAGACGAAGTTATTTGAAAAAAAGATAGCTGAGTATTGTAATACTTCAAAAGCAGTTTGTTTAAATTCAGCTACTGCTGCAATGGAAATGACACTAAGACTTTTAGGAATAGGAGAAGGGGATGAAGTAATAACTTCAGCCTATACCTATTCAGCATCTGCAAGTGTCATTCATCATGTTGGAGCCAAAATTGTTCTTGTTGATACTGCTAAAGATTCATTTCACATAGATTATGAACAATTAGAAGAAGTCATAACAGAAAAAACAAAAGCAATAATACCAGTTGATATAGCTGGAGTAATGTGTGATTACGATAGAGTATTTGAAATTGCTAATAGAAAGAAAGATTTATTTAATCCATCAAATGAAATACAAAAAGCAATAGGTAGAGTTGTAGTTATAGCTGATGCAGCTCATTCTTTTGGAGCAGCATATAAAGGAAAACAAAGTGGAGAAGTTGCTGACTTTACATGTTTTTCTTTCCATGCAGTAAAAAATTTAACAACTGCTGAAGGTGGAGCAGTTACTTGGAGAGATATTCCTGGAATTGACACTGAAGAAATTTATAAACAGTTTATGCTTCTTTCTCTTCATGGACAATCAAAGGATGCATTAGCTAAAACAAAAGCTGGTGCTTGGGAGTATGATATAGTTTATCCTGCTTATAAATGTAACATGACAGATATAATGGCATCTTTAGGATTAGCTCAGTTGCAAAGATATCCTAAAATATTAGAAAGAAGAAAGCAAATCATTCAGATGTATGATAGTGCGTTATTAAGCGATAAAATAGATGCTTTAAAGCATTATGGTGACGATTTTTCATCAAGTGGTCATTTATATCTTGTAAGACTTTTTGGTAGAGATGAAGAATATAGAAATAAAGTTATAGAAAAGATGGCTGAGAAAGGAATTGCAACAAACGTTCATTATAAACCACTACCAATGCATACTGCATATAAAAATATAGGGTTTGATATTAAAGATTATCCAAATGCATTTGATATGTATAAAAATGAAATAACTCTGCCATTACATACATTGCTTACTGATGAGCAAGTGGAGTATGTTATAGAAACTTTTAAGGCTATTACATTTGAAAGTTAATTTTTGAGATTAGTGGATGAAATATAGTTAATATTTGCCCTTTTGGAGGTTTAAAAACTATGTATAAAAAATATGTAAAAAGAATATTGGATTTTATATTTTCATTGATTCTGCTACCTCCAGTTTTATTAGTAATTTTAATTTGTGGAATATTCATCAAATTAGAAGATGGGGGGCCAATATTTTATTGTGGGAAAAGACTTGGGAGAGACGGCAAAGTTTTTAAAATGTATAAATTGCGTTCTATGAAGGTAAATGCACCAGATTTGAGAAATGCAGATGGCTCTACATACAACTCAGATGATGATCCGAGATTAACAAAAGTAGGTAGAATACTTAGAAAAACAAGTCTAGATGAATTACCCCAATTATTTAATGTACTTAAAGGAGATATGAGTTTTATTGGTCCAAGACCAGATTTACCTGAACACATCAATTATTATGAAGGAGACGAAGTAAGAAAACTTGATGTACTTCCAGGGGTTAGTGGATATAATCAAGCATATTACAGAAATGCTGCCGAATGGAAGCGAAGATTACAAAATGATGTTTATTATGTTGATAATATTTCGTTTT
>JACDNZ010000062.1 GCA_017656345.1 Thermosipho sp. (in: thermotogales)
CCCCTCTTTTTCTACCAGGTAACATGATACCTGGTGATTTTCAGAAACTTTATATAATTTCGGATATTCTTTCTCACATTTATCCATTTTATAAGGACACCTTGTATGGAAGAAACAACCATTTGGTCTGGCAATTGGACTAGGAACTCCACCGGTTAAAATTATTCTTTTTCTTCTCTTTTCAATTTTCGGATCTGGTATCGGTGAAGCAGCTAACAACGCTTTTGTATAAGGATGTAGAGGATTTTCAAAAATCTCATCAACATCACCTATTTCAACTATTCTACCTAAATACATTACCGCCACTTTATCGCTTATAAATCTTACAAGTGATAAATCATGAGAAATAAATATATACGTCAAATTTAATTCTTCCTGGAATTTCATAAAGAGATTTATAATTTGCGCTTGGACTGACACGTCCAATGCTGAAGTTGGTTCATCCAAAAATATAATTTCAGGATCAACAGATAATGCTCTTGCTATAGCTATTCTTTGCTTTTGACCCCCGCTAAACTGATGAGGATATCTGTCCATATGATATGGTTTTAACCCAACCATTCTCAATAATTCAATTGCTTTATCATATGCTTCCTTTTTAGTAGACACAATTTTATGGAATAAAAGTGGTTCTATAAGAATCTGGCCAATCGTCATCCTTGGATTCAAAGAACCAATTGGATTTTGAAAAACTATCTGCATTTTTCTCCTGTAAGGTAGTAATTCTTTTCTGTTAAGTTTTGAAATGTCACGACCTAAGATTTCAATTTTTCCATCAGTAGGATCAATTAATCTTAACATTGTCCTTGCAGTAGTGGTTTTACCACAACCAGATTCTCCAACTAATGCAAAAGTTTCTTTCCTTTTTACTTCAAAACTTACATCATCCACTGCTTTTACATCACCAACATGCTTTTTTATCATAAAACCTTTGGTAATCGGGAAATATTTTTTTAAGTTTTGAACTCTGATTATTGTCTCATTCATTAGTAATCGCCTCCGATTCCTTTGTTTCAAGCACTGGATTGAAACATCTCACAAAATGTCCTGGCTCAATTTCAACCAATTCCGGAAGTTCTTTAGAACACTTATCGAGCCTTCTGGGACATCTTGGTGCAAATGGACAAATATCAGGAACTTCTATCATTCTTGGTGGTTGTCCAGGGATTGCCTCTAATTTATCTTGTTTTTTATCAAGCCTTGGAATCGCTCTCAATAACATATTGGTATATGGATGCATAGGTTTGTAGAAAATATCTTCGGCAGTAGCAATTTCCATTTGTCTTCCACCATACATAACAATAATTCTATCTGCCATTGAAGCTATAACTCCCAAATCGTGAGTAATAAACAACATACCAGTTTTAAATTCTTTTTGTAATTCCTTCATTAAGTCTAAAATTTGTGCTTGAATCGTAACATCTAAAGCTGTAGTCGGTTCATCTGCTATTAAAACTTTAGGATTACAGGATAACGCAATAGCAATTACTGCACGTTGTCTCATACCTCCACTAAATTCAAATGGATATGCTAACATTCTCTTTTCAGGCTCAGGAATTTGCACTTTTTTCAACATTTCTATTCCAAGTTTCCAAGCGGTCTTTCTATCTACATCCTGATGCTGGATAATAGTTTCTGTAAGTTGATCACCAATTGTATATAAAGGATTCAACGAAGTCAATGGATCCTGAAAAACCATACTAATTTCTTTTCCACGAATTTTCGTCATTTCTTCTTCTGGAAATTTTAAAATGTCCTCTTCTTTTCCTCTACCTCTATATATAATTTGACCACTAACTATTTTTCCAGGTTTATGAATGAGCCTCATAACAGAACGTACCGTTACACTTTTTCCAGAACCAGTTTCACCAACGATCCCCACAACTTCATTCTCGTGAAGATCAAAATTTACATCGTTAACTGCCTTAACAACTCCCTCTTCCATGTAAAACCAAGTGCTGAGATTCTTTACTGACAAAATTGGTTCCAAAAGATTTCACCTCTCTTATTGTATATTTTCATTAGACATTATTGTCATAACACTTAATTTTGGATCATAAATCCCTATTAACTTTGGTTCATATTTTACCATATAAACGTACATATCCGTAACCAAATATTCATTTTCAAATTTATCATATTTACCATTAATTACTTCCGAAAATGTTCGGTAAACGAAATTTTCTAAGGCCTCTAAAGTGCTTGGAACCACTATAATATTTATACCACATGAAAGAAAAATTGTAAAGTGATCGTAAAAATAAACATTAGGTAAGTAAATTTTGTTATCATTTTTTAATAAACTACATCCGCTCGGATTATAAAAATCAAAATTTTCCAAACATTTTTCTAAATATTCCTGTTTCCACTTTAACTTTAAGCTCATTCCATTATATAAATCTATTTTTAAATTATCGAAATCTATTACATATTTTGCTTCATTAAAATTAACAATTTTATATCTTACACCATTTTTATTCAAAAAATCTAAAAACCTCGATACTACGTAACTATCTCCTTTTAAATAAATTCTTTTCGGAAAATTGAAATTTAAAAAAAGTGCCATTAGAAGTAAAGCGGTTATCAAAAATATAAATAACCAGTTCCTCAACTTTTTCACCCCTTAATATTATATCAAAAGTTCAACTTAATTTAAAAATTCTTCTTTGACTTTTAAAAATTAGAATGGTAAAATTAATTTGGTGCCGTGCTAAGCGGGGGGTTGGTGGTCCCCTGTACCCGAAATCCACCTAGCGGGGCTTAATTCCCTTACCGAGGTCGCCGAGGTTTGAAAACGGTCTTCGATAGGGGTGTTGAAGGTTGGGTCCTACGCAACAACTACCTGTGAACCGGGTCAGGTCCGGAAGGAAGCAGC
>JACDNZ010000063.1 GCA_017656345.1 Thermosipho sp. (in: thermotogales)
AACTTTAATATATAAAGAAACTGTTTACAGCTATGTGAAAATGGCGTATAACGGGCCGCCGGTTTCCGAAGTGTCCCAGAGGGACATTTGGGCATCAGCCGGGAACCGGCTGATAGGCGACGTCGCGAGCGCTTTGTGCAAGCAGTCGCCGTGCCTCTTTTGGACCCAGCATACAATAATCGGACGAGCGAGCGTAGCAAGCGATGTCCGCTTATCGTTTTCGTTTCCCGGCGCCCTTGAGCTTACAGACGCAGGGTGAGCTTTACATAGCTCATATGTTAGGCTCAGACAAGTCGACTCGGTTAGTGAAAGGGATGTGTCACCTGTTTATGCTTTCAAGCTTCTATGATTTTGCGACTATGTAACCTAGCTTCGGGCGATCAAGGGCGTTAGCCCATAGCGGGGATATGTTGTTATGTTATGTTGTGCGCGAAAACTAACAGTTATAATAAAATCCTTACTTTGTTATAAATTTTATAGCTTCTTCTAATTCTTTATCAAAGTTAGTTGGATAATCATGATTTAATCCTTCTACCACTTTAAATATATTGGGTATATTTCTTTGATTTAACATATCAGCAAACTTGTTAGAACCTTCAAAACAGTCTTTATCTTTATCCCCACAAAAAATATAACCCTTGATTCCTTTTAATTTTAATCCATCTAACAAGTGTTCCCATTCTTCGATTTCTGGTAACCATGGTCCTACAAAAATAAAACCCTTTACTTGAATAACATCATTTAAAACAGCGTACAGGGCAATTCTAGCTCCAGCAGAAAAACCACCAATAATAATATTTTCAGAATCTACATTATACCCCTTCAATATCATCTTATAATGTTCCTTTATCTCTTTAGTTCCCTTGTTAATATCATTCCAACTGTAAGCATCTGAAAACTCAATATGAGAAGATTGAGGTAATGCTAATATTCTTCTATTCATTACACATGGGCTCCAATAATCCTCTGTTATTAGAATATTTTCTTGATTACCATGCAAAGCAATTATTAATGGATACTTTTCATTATCAACTAAGTTATTAGGCATTAAAACTTTTAAATCAGGTTTACAATCTCTTTGTGATTGAATTTCTCTTTCTTTACATATATTGGCTAATTCTTCAAAATCGTTATACTCATATAAAGGTTTTAAATCATCATCCTCCAATAAGTAATCGTATGAATACCAATAGCCTTTTTCTAATATTGCTTCTCTCATTATCTTCATAGCTAAATCATTTAAACCGGCTTTACTTGCTATGGAATACCTAAAGTTATATATTTGGGCATTGTTTCCTTTCACTTTCATAGTATTTTCTGTAATAAAATTATATGCTTTTAAGTAATCTTTCTGTAAATATAACTCTAATGTTTTATTTATTAAATTTGTATATGTCATTCTAGTCATATAAAATTTCTCCTTTTTTCTTTTATTATTAGCGCACAATGTCACATAACGTTCCGTATTTCCGACGTCTCTGAAACGGACCCACAAAGCCCTTCTCCCTGGCGGTGCTCGCACCCGGTGAAGAGATGTGCGTAGCGAACGGAAATATATTGTTAGGCGATGGAATCAATGGAAATTGCCACTAGCCAGAAATTAAATATTACATTAAATGATAATTCATTATATGGATAATGGGAAGTTATGACAAAATTGCTTAGTCTCATAAAATCTTTCGCATTTAAAATCATAGCATTATTTATTTTATTGTTCTTACCTTTGCTACAATTTCCTTTTCAGTCAAGTCATAATCATCAGAGGATAACCTTAGTTCATAAACATGCTTATCTTTTTCATACGTCAATATTATTATTTCAGCCATTATATTATTATTTTTTAAGACATTAAGTGCCTTTTTAATAACCAGAATAGGTTCTACAGCATCATCTCTTAAATATATATTTATTTGAGCATATTGCCCATTACTTTCAATATGTTTTTCCCCTGAGCCTGTTACACTTCTTATAAAGTTTTCTATATCATTGCTTTCAAATATGCCTTTAATTTTAGAATTGAACTGGTTTTGGTTTTTAGCTTGAAGATAGTTCTCGTTAATTTTTTTTGTATTAAAGCTCTTTGAAATTGGGAAGAAAGTTGCGTCATCTAAACAGGTTACTTCCGCATAAAAATTACCATAAATAGGATCAATTTTTGTAAATCCAATCTTAAATGAGCGATCTGAGTATTTTTCTTCCAAATATTTTGCAAACTCCCCTCTAATACCCAAAAGAACTAAAAATACTGCTAAACACAGAATCACCAATATTCCTATAGCACTAATCAAAATTAATTTTCTTTTATTCATTAATATCCCTCACCATCTTTTTCTTTTAGATTACTCCGACTTCCAATTATAGTCAATAGACGAATAAATAAAACCTAATTGATTCTGTTGCCTAACGTTTTGCGGATATACGAAGTCCACCGTAAGGCTGGATTTGGGTGTAGCGCAGCGAAGCCGTATGTCCGCTGTTAGGCGTGGGCGTTAGCCCCGAAGCGAGCGACAGCGAACGGAGAGTCGGGCGGTGCAGTCACATCATCTCTCTCTACCTCATTTTATTGATCAAATCAAGCAGATGTATATTTATTTTTTTTGGATAAACTTTATTCAAAGACCAAATTCTAACTAATGCAAAACCAGTTTGAACCCTAAAAATTCCTTTTAGGAATCTATAGATCCTGCTTTTTTCCATAGGCTCTCACCTCCATTTTCAGTTTCTTTATCTAATTTTCAAGCTTTTCAAACTGCACCGCCCGATTACGCCTAACGGGTTATTCCCGAACCATGGTTCGTAAAAACTACTTTAATGTA
>JACDNZ010000064.1 GCA_017656345.1 Thermosipho sp. (in: thermotogales)
ACCGGTCTCCAAAATCGGGTGTTGCGGGTTCGAGTCCTGCCGCCCCTGCCAAAATTTTTTTATGGGGGCGATCAAATGGAAAAACTCAGAAAATTCTTTAGAGAAGTTAAAACTGAAGTCAAAAAGACACACTGGCCAAACAGAAAAGAACTTTTAGGTGCAACAGGTGTTGTTTTGATTATTTTGCTTTTCACAGGTATTTACTTCTTTATTTTAGATTTGGTTTTCTCCGGTGCTATGAGTAATTTATTTAAGTTCTTCTAATTTTTGAGGTGGTATAATGAAAAAAAGATGGTACATTTTACAAACATTGGCTGGCTACGAAGCCGCCGCAAAAGAAAACCTTGAGGCAAAGGTAAAAGCTCAAGGTTATGATCATTTGATAACAAGAGTATTGTTACCTGAAGAAGTTGTTATAGACGCGTCAGCAAAATCTGTTGAAAGACATATTGTTTCTTTAAACGCAAAAATACTTGTTTCAAACGGGAATAGCGTAAAAAAAGGTGATTTATTAGCTGAGGAACCTGCTATTAGAGTTAGAAAAGATGGAAAAATAATAGACGTAAGAAATGCTAAGAAAATAGTTATTGAAACAGCAGATAAAAAGTTTACGAAAACTTACGTAATCCCTCAAAAAAATAAACCCATTACAGGGTTAAAAGTTGGAGGATACGTAAAACAAGGAATGCCTTTAACTGAGGATGGGGAAATTATTTGTGAAATTGATGGAAAAATTATCCAAACAGAAAGAATGAAAAGAATAGAGATTCAAAATACATTAAATGAAACAGATGTATATGCCGTTCCATATGAAACAGTTAATACCGAAATAGTAAAAAAAGGTACACAAGTTAAAGCTGGTCAAATATTAGCTGATTCAAAAAAGATATACTCGAAAAGTTCGGGAAGAATTGAAATAATAGATTATCCAACAAAAAAAGAAATAAGAATTCAAAAAGTGAAAACTAGAAAGCTGTTTCCTGGATATCTTTTTGTTGAAATGATAATGAATGATGAATTTTGGCATTTTGTTAGGACAGTCCCTGGAATTATAGATTTTGTATCATCAGGTGGAAGACCTATTCCTATTAGTGACAGTGAAGTAAGAGTTCTTATGAGACTTTCAGGTGTCGAAGAAGCACCTGTGGCTGAAAAAGTACAAACCGTAAAAATTGAATTTGACTTTGAAATTGGTGATGTTGTCAAGATTATTTCAGGTCCATTTGAAGGATTTGTCGGTACAGTTAAAGAAATAAATCCTGAGCATAGTGAATTAAAAGTTGCCGTAACAATTTTTGGAAGAGAAACTCCTGTTACAGTCCATACAACTGAAGTAGAGAAGATAGATTAACGTGCAATTCGTGGGAGGGTTAACCCTATAACCACATAAAGGAGGTTAAACTATGGCGAAAAAAGTTGTTGCACAAGTAAGGTTGCAACTTGAGGCTGGAAAAGCCACACCAGCACCACCCGTTGGTCCTGCTCTTGGTCAACGTGGTGTAAACTTAATGGAATTTTGTAAAAGATTTAATGCAGAAACAGCTGATAAAGCTGGTATGTTGATTCCTGTTATAGTAACAGTATACGAAGACAGGTCTTTTACATTTGTTACAAAAACTCCACCAGCTTCTTTCTTGCTTAAAAAAGCAGCAAAAATCAATTCAGGTTCTCAAGAACCAAAAAGAAAATTTGTTGGAAAGGTAACAAGAGAACAGCTTAAAGAAATTGCTGAAATTAAAAAAGAAGACTTGAACGCTAATGATATTGAAGCAGCTATTAAAATTATTGAAGGAACCGCAAAAAGTATGGGAATTGAAGTAGTTGATTAATATTAATTTATAGGAAGGAGGAGGCAAAATGCCGAAGCACTCCAAAAGGTATAATGAAGTTAGGAAGTTAATCGATAGAAGCAAACAATATAGCTTAGATGAAGCAATTGAACTCGCAAAAAAAGTAGCAACTGCAAAATTTGATGAAACTGTAGAACTACACATCAAAACAAACATCGATTACAGAAAATCTGATCAACAAATTAGAAGTACCGTTTCCTTACCACATGGTACTGGTAAAGAAGTTAAAGTATTAGTTTTTGCAAAAGGTGAAAAAGCAGAAGAAGCAAAAAATGCCGGTGCTGATTATGTAGGTGCTGAAGAACTTGCAGAAAAAATTCAAAAAGAAAACTTTTTAGATTTCGATGTAGCTATAGCAACTCCAGATATGATGAGAATAATAGGAAAATTAGGTAGAATTTTAGGTCCTCGTGGTTTGATGCCAAATCCTAAAGCTGGAACTGTAACAGAAAATGTTGGAGAAGCTGTAAAAGAATTCAAAAAAGGTAGATTAGAAGTTAGAACAGATAAAACTGGAAATATTCACATTCCTGTAGGTAAAGCTTCATTTGAAAACAATAAATTAAGTGAAAATATTAAATCAGCATATGAACAAATTTTAAATCTCAGACCTGCAGGAGTAAAAGGTAGTTTTATTAAAAAAGTTGTTGTTTCAACCACAATGGGACCTGGAATAAAACTTGATCCAGCCTCAATTGCAGAAGAAAAATAATAAAGTGGCTCTCACGAGCCACTTTTTCTTTTTTAATTTTTATAAAAAAATAAAAGCTCCTCTAAAGGAGCTTTTTCTTTATCGGTTCAATATCTGGAGCGGGCGACGGGATTTGAACCCGCGACCTCCTGCTTGGCAAGCAGGCGC
>JACDNZ010000065.1 GCA_017656345.1 Thermosipho sp. (in: thermotogales)
CTTGACCTTGTTTTAGTTCCTTTATATCAGATCCAAGTTTTCTTTGTCCTTCTTCAAGGTTATTAAGACGATTATTGATAGTTTTAATTTCACTATCAATTGAATCCAATTTTTTAAGTATTAGATTTAAAGTTTTTTCCATATTAAACATCCTTTCTGTTAAATTAATCTTTCTTTTCTTTATTTTTACGCTCACGTCTACGTTCCTCAGCAAGTCTTAATCCTATCTGAATTGAGTTAGCTAAAATAATTTTATCCTCGTCAGTAAGAAGTTCACCGTTCAGCATAAGACCAGGTTGCTCTAGTATGATTTTCATTGCTTCTTCTACATCTGTTATTTCTGGATATTTTTCTTCAGGTGTAAGCTCTTGTTTTGTTAAGTGTTTCTCGTATTCTTCTTTGAGCATGAGATAAATATCATTTAAATTTTCTTCATTAAAATATTGAGTTAATTTTACTGTACCATCTATTGTATTAAAAGTAATTTTTTTGATAGCAGAATTAATGAGGGAAACTTTCTCGTCATCATTTAAGTAATTCCAGGCTTCGTTTAAATCTGCAAAATTTTTTAGTTCTTCAGGGCAATCTTTGTTTTTAAATATTTGTTCAGTTAAATGTTTCAAAATAACAGGGATTACATGTTGCAGTATTTCGTTTTGTAAATCATCTTTTTTTATGTTGCTAAAAGTTTTAATATAGCCTGCTACATACATTAACTCTTCATAAGTTACTCCTAAATGTGTAGCAAGTTTCTTTAGTATATCTGGTGAAGGTTCTCTCAAACCTCTTTCAATTCTTGAAATATGTGCAGCACTTACATCTGAATATAAAGCAAGTTGATTTATAGAAAGATTTTTTTCTTCTCTTAATTTTTTTATATATTCACCTATGTTCATTAGGAAATCACCATCCTCAAAATTAATTTTATTATAAATATTGCCTACGGGCAATTAAAAACAAAAATATTATTAAAAAAAGTATTGACAAGTGGCAATGATATATTATACAATATTGCCAGAAGGTAATATTGCCACATGGCAAAGAGGAGGTGTAAAATTGGATAAATTAATAGACTTAAATAAGTTACAAGAATATATGAAAAAAAATAATATTTCAGAAGTTAAATTAGCTAAAATGATAGGAGTAGATTATACAACGGTATACAGAGTTTTTAGAGGTTTAAGAAAACCAGGTGCTAAATTTATAACAGGATTAATTAACAGTAATATTGATTTAGAAATTTTTTTAAATAAAGCATTGCCAAGTGGCAATAAAACAACAGCCTAACAATATTATCCCCAGTCAACAGGAAAACATGAGGAGGTGAGAGAGATGGATAAAAACAGAGATAAAATTATAGCTACATTGAAGTGTGCTAGAAAAGTAATGCAAAATCTGGAAGAAAACAACATGAGTTTATTAGTTGATGCAACAAATCAAGTATATATAAAAAACAATGAAAACGGAATATTAGTATGTCTTAATGATATGCAAGATGCTTTTAATGTAAAAGTTTTAAAAGAAATTGCAGAGAGGAGGCATAAAGATGAATGATTTAATTGTCATTGAACATAACAATCAAAGAGTTTTAACTACTAAGCAGTTAGCTGAAGCATATGAAACAGACATAAATAATATTAAAGTTAATTTTTCTAGAAATGGAGACAGATTTGAAGAAGGTAAACATTACTTCTTATTAAGAGGGGATGCATTAAAAGAATTTAAGAACAAGGTTACTGATAGTAACATTGTTGGAAAAAATGCTAATCAACTTTATTTATGGACAGAAAGAGGAGCATTAAGACATGCAAAGATACTTGATACTGATAGAGCTTGGGAAGTCTATGAAAAACTAGAAGAAACATATTTTAGAGTAAAACAATTAACTCAAAGCTTTCGAGAACTCAGTCCACAATTGCAAGTACTTATTAACTTAGAACTAAAACAGAAGCAACTTGAACAAGAAATAGCAGCTACAAGGAATCAAGTAACAGAAATTAAAGAAACGATTGTAAACAGAGAAGAAGATTGGAGAAAAGATGTAGTAAGAAAACTCAGAAAAATAGGATTTAAGCATGGGGATTACAAGAAGTTTATCGATTTGAGCTATAAGATGTTAGAAGAGCGAGCAGGATGTAACCTTAGTACAAGATTAGAAAATCTGAAAAAGAGAATGGCTTTACAAGGAGCAACTAAAACAGCTATCGATAATGTAAATTTTCTAGATGCAATTCAAAATGACAAAAGATTAAAAGAAATCTATATCAATATCGTTAATCAACTTTACATTAAATATGTTGCTTAGGGGGATAAAAGTATGCCGAGACTACCAATACCAGAAATTGAAAAGGCTGTTTTAACAAATC
>JACDNZ010000066.1 GCA_017656345.1 Thermosipho sp. (in: thermotogales)
ATGCGTCCATGGAGACAACCCAAAAGCCGTGGAGATAACAGCCTATCTAAGAAAACGCTTGGAGGAAGAAAGTGTGAAAGTTGTGCCGATGAAAGAGATTGTCCTCTAGTTGCTATGTTTTTGAGTTTTCCATTATTTGTTTGAAAAATTCAATTTGTTCTCTCGTATCTAATTCGATCGCTTCGTTTCCAATGATTAATTTAGAGTTTATAATTTCCAAAGAATATCCAAATAATCTTGTTTTTTTGAATAATATCGTCAAGTTCTTTGCTACATAATCAGCCTCAGTATCAGACATATTCTCCCATTGTTTCAATATATACTTCACAAAGGCCAATGTAACATTATAAACGTCTATACCCAAAGGAAGTTTTTCAAGTTCAAAATCAAACATCCTTGTCAATATTTGAGGATATTTTATCAGAACATTGATAGCTTTTTTATAAATCTTATAAATCTCAATTTTGCTATAGGTGTCTTTCGAATTTTGTTGAAGATCCATAAGTGCAATTTTTAACACTCTTGGAATAGAAGTTGGGTAGTTCTCGATAAATTCTGGAAGGTTAGCATAAATCTCCTCTAAAACTTTCTTGCCTTTTGGACTTCTAGCTAGTTTCATCTTTTCAAAACTATAGAATGGTTCAGGTTTTGATGGTCCAAATTCTAACAACTTATCTAATGCTGCATTGATAATCCTTGCCTCTATTACTTTGTATTCCTTATCTATCTCCGCTAGCTCCTCAAGATTTCGTATGTAATACTCAAACCCGGGATAAATAAAAAAGTAGTTGTTAACGAGGATCTCGCCGAAATTTTCGAAAAGTTCTCTGAAACCAAAGATTAGAGTGGGATCAGTTTGACTTGCAGACTTTAGGGGAATTATTATAGTAGAGGGAATTCTATCCTCAAATAGCGATTCAAGATACGGGCCTAAAACATCTTTCTGTACCCACGTATGAAGTCGCCACCATTGCGGATCCCAATATTCCGCATATTCTATTGATTTTGATATCTCACTCGAGATACTTAGAACTTGGTCCTGCGTACGTGTATCATTCATTGAGATTTTAATTAGCCGAAGGAGATGATATAAATATGGAAAAACTTCCCATGGATTTCCAGAACTCTCTTTGAGAATTTTTGCAAGTCCCTTCCCATTTTGTGAGAGTCTCCTGGCTATTGTTAATGGGGAGATAGTAAATAGCTCACCAAGTTTCTGAAAGATGTACACCACTAGTAAAACACTCATTGCAAGCCATAAAATGGAGAGTCCTCCAACGACCCTTGGGGATTTCTGGAGTTCTGACTGATTAATGAAATACATAATGAACACAACAATCAGAAGCATTGTTATCAATAATTTCAACATTTCAAGATAATCTTCAAGGATAGCTCTAGCATACTCACCATAATGTGTCTGGACATGTATTGCCCCAATCGATACTAAAACTACAGTAATTGTGAGTATCATCTGGAAAACGTCATTACTCAAACGTATAATGTTGTCCCATGTCTTTGGAGAATCCAATGTCGTTGGCCCGATTTTTGAGAACAAATAGACTAGCAAAACTAAGAATAAAAACAATACCCATAATCCCCAGTATCTTCTTAGCACCGTAACCATTTCCTCCAGTCTTTCTGACACTGGGCTGTCTTCCATTATTCTCCAAAACGATCATACAGCTCAAAACTTAATAAGGTTTTTTACCAAAAAGATTTGGAAGTGGTAACATGCAACTGACAATAAAACCAGCTGGAGATTCTGCCTTAGTTATTATTTTTGGAGATAAAATAGACGAAGGGATTAACAAAAAAGCCCATGCAGTTGCTGACGCCATAGAGAAGGCAGCTCCAGAATGGCTGGTTGAAGTTGTTCCCACATACACAAGCGTTTATGTGTATTATGATCCTATTAAGATTTCCTACTCTGAGATAGTAGAGGCCCTGAAGCCTTTTTTATCAGCCGAGCCTAAGAAAGAAGAAAAAAGAATAGTTAAAATACCCGTTGTCTATGGAGGAGACTTTGGCCCGGACATAGAGTTCGTTGCTCA
>JACDNZ010000067.1 GCA_017656345.1 Thermosipho sp. (in: thermotogales)
TACCCGGCCTTTTTGACAGTACTACCACCCTATCTGCCATGGATATAGCTTCTGCTATGTATACAAAAGGACAGAAAAAAAGGGCATCACCGCCCTCGATTATAGCCTACTATATTTATCCCTAATTTTTCACCATCCCACCAAATCTCATCTATTATTTGATTAAGAAGTTTCTTTTTTTCTTCAAAACCAAGTTTATCTACGTTATTGGAGAAATCTTTGATTAGCTTTAATACTATATCAATATTGTTTCTTTCCAACTTGGTTATTTCTTTACTTTCATTCAGATTTTCCAATCTCGTTTTAATATCTATAATTTTGCTATCAAATTCTTCAATCTGTTCGATTATATATTTAGCAGCTTTGGAATCCTTGTTTTGAGATAGTTGCAATGTTAAATTTTTAATTGCTTTCTTGTATTCTAGCAATTCCTTCTCAAGCATTTCTTTTTCAGAGACTTGGTTACTTGATTCTCTCCTTAATTTTTCTTTCATCTCGTACAGGTGCTTGTATACATCACTTTCTTTATAGTTAATCTTTTTAATTTCATTTATTACATATTCATCAGCTAAACTGCCATTTAGGTTTCTTATGTTGCATCTAGACCCCTTAGACCTCTCCTTTAATAAGCATTTATAGTAATAATAGATTCCACTTTTTCTTCTGTAAACTGATACTCTCATTTTGGAACCGCAGTTTTTACACCTTAATAGGTTTGTAATAAGTCCTACTTTTCCTGTTCCTGCTCTAGGGGCTTTCTCTCGATTTTTTTCTAATATATTTTGAACCCTTATCCAATCCTGGGAAGGAATAATACCTTTGTGTTTTCCTACAGCAACTATCCATTTAGATTTGTCATTTCTTATAACCCTATTTCTTTTTTCATCATGTTTATTGAAAACCATTAATCCGTGAATACCATCAAATTCCTCCTTATTGCTAGCTATGTCGGAATCGTTTTTTTTGAAGTATTCATAAATCAATTCGTCAGCTATAACATAAACTGGGTTGGTTAGTATTATTTTTAATATGCTTTTGTCAAAGTTTTTGTTATTCTTTGTTTTTACGTTATTTTCTAGGGTCCAGCTTTCAAGTCGAGTAAGGGAACCAAGCTCCAGAAATTTATAGTAAAGGGTTTTAACCAATTCTAATTCTTTTGGTATGGGGGATAATTTATACATTTTCTTTTTGCCTTTTTCTTTATCATTAACGTATAAAGGTTGACTTTTAAAACCTGTAGGGGTTTTGCCTCCCAGCCATCTTCCTGTTCTTGCTAGCTGGTGCATGTTATCTCTTATTCTTTCTGCTATTGTTTCCCTTTCAAGCTGGGCGAATACTGAAGTTATGTACATCATTGCCCTACCCATGGGAGTTGAAGTATCAAATTGCTCACGAACAGATACAAAATCTACATTGTTCTCTTGAAGCAGTTCAACAAGGTCAGAGAAGTCTGTTATATTTCTGCTTATACGGTCAAGGCGGTAGCATATAAGAATATCAAACTTTTTCTTTGATATATCTTTAAGCATCTTTTGAAAATTGGGACGGTCAGCATGTCCTCCAGAATATCCCTCATCTTCGTAGATTAAAAACCTGTCTACATTGAAGTGCTTTTCAGCGTATTCTTTACAGAGCTCTATCTGGTTTTTGATAGATTCTCCTTTATCTGTGTATTTAGATTTCCTTGAGTATATAGCAACAACAGCCACCTAATTCACCTCGTTGAATATGTTTTCATATTTATGATGACGAAATTGACAGGTGATTATTTAAGGTAATGTTTTTAAATGTATAGACTTAATGGCTACTATTACATTAAATGCCAATTCGTCTAAATGTATGATAGGAGACAAGCTTATTACATTGATTGGATAAAGGGGAAAATAGTTGGAATAGGACAAACGACCCCTCTAATACCATTTATCAGAGGGGGAGATGAAATGAA
>JACDNZ010000068.1 GCA_017656345.1 Thermosipho sp. (in: thermotogales)
CTTAGAGTAAAATTTAAGTAGGCAAAACTATCAAAAAATGAAAAAGATGCCCGAAGGCACCTTTAACATACATGAATCATCCAATATAATAGTATTTGTTAAGAACACTATAAGGTTGGGTGATTACATGTATAAAATAAGTTTAAAGGAAAAAGACATAAATTTCAAGGATTTAGAGAGAATTATTTATGAATTTGTCTGCCAACAGGCATGTAAAATGATAGTAGAAATACTTGAAAAATTAGATGAAAAGTTAATGAAAGAAAGAGATAGGGATATATATAGAAATAAAGGATTTAAGAAAACTACTATAAAAACAGTAATGGGTGAAGTTGAATATAAACGCAGGATATATGAGTATAAAACTGAAGAAGGTAAAAAGGCATATATATATCTTTTAGACGAATATCTAAACATGGAAACTATAGGACATATATCTACTAACTTAGTAGAAAAGATAGTTGACTTAGCAACAGATGAATCATACAGAAAAACAGCAGAGAAAATAACTGAAATGACAAATCAGAGTATAAGTCATTCAGCAGCTTGGAATATAATACAAACTGTGGGAGAAAAAATAGCCGAAAAAGAAAAAAGGGAAATAAGGTTAAATAAAGAGGGAAAATTAGTAGGAAAAAGAGAAACAAAAGTATTGTTTGAAGAAATGGATGGACTTTGGATAAACATGCAAGGTAAAGATAGGGAATCTAAAAAGAAAGGTAGAAAAGAATTAAAATTAGGGATTTTCTATGAAGGTTGGGAAAAAAAGCATGAGAAAAAGGATAGATATGTAGTAAAAAATAAAAAAGCATATGTAAGCTTTGGAAGTAGCAAAGATTTTAAAAATCTGAGAGAAGCAAAGATAGCTAAAGAGTACAATATAGATGAAATAGAAACAAAGATAGTAAATGGTGATGGAGCAAAATGGATAAAAGAAGTAGCAAGTGAAGATAATTCACACTTTCAATTAGACCCATTTCACAGAAATCAAGCAGTACTTAAAAATGTAGAAGATAAAACAAAAGCAAAGAAAATAATAAAAAAATTAAGTAATGGTAAGATAGAAGAAGGTTTAGAAATGATAACAAAACTAATGATAGAGAACAATGACAATGAAGAAAAGATGAAGAAACTAGAAAAATTGTATAATTACTTAGTCAACAATAAAGAAGGGATAGTTTTATATAAGCTTAGACCAAATATAAACCTACCAAAACCACCGAAAGGTGTAAAATATAGGAATCTAGGGACTATGGAGCATAACATATGTGATATATTAGCACAAAGAATGAAAGGAAATAAAACAAGCTGGACAAAAAAAGGAGCAAGTAATTTAGCTAAAATATTAGCAGAGAAAGCAAATAAAGAATTATCACCAACAATGAAGCTGTTACTAAATAAAGGGATTAAAGAAGAAAAACTAGAGGAAATAATAGAAAAGATAGGACTAACAGCATCACAAGCAAATAGAAAAATTAAAAAGAGTAAGATATATAAACATAAGAGATCTAGTATTCCATTTAGAAACAGTGCAGTAACAAATGGAAGGAAAGCTATACAGAAAATGCTAGAAGATAGATGTGCTAGCGAGTTAAGACTAAGTTTTTAACTATAATTGTTTTATGATAAAAACTACCCTAGGATATCTATGCCCTAACGGGTTAGAATAAAATGAGTAAATAATAAAATATAAAAGATTAAAAATATATTGACCCTAACGGGTGTAAAAGAACACCTAA
>JACDNZ010000069.1 GCA_017656345.1 Thermosipho sp. (in: thermotogales)
ATCTATAAATTTTAACACGATTTAATTATAACATATGCCAGCCTATAATGCTAAAGACAAATAGTTTTTCTTATATTATCCATTTGTAATATAGTCACCTTAATATAGATAAACAATCTCAAAATTAAATTTACAAAGCCAAAATAAATTGCACATTAGTAATCAGTGGCTAGTGGTCAGTGGCCAGGTACTAGGTGCTAGGTCCTTGGTACTAGATGCTAGATGCTGGATACTTGGAAAACCAGTTGGTAGTTCGTAGCCACTGGATACTAGCATCTAACAACCAACAACTAGCAATTGAGATCCGGGAACTGAGATATGAAAACTAAATGCTACCAACTAAAAGGCGGAAACTAATACAAATGATTCACTTGATTTTTTGAGTATAAATACAACTTTAAAGTTGTTTTTTATATTAATCTGCGAAAATATCATTGCGGGAAAGGTTGAGTAATAAGATGAATACCAGGGATGCTACACAAGTTGTGTTTAAAAAAAATCAAAAACGGTCTTTAAAATATTGTTAAATACCAGTATAATATATTTAGATATTTGTCTAAACGTCTAAATATGAAAGGTGGATTAAATAATGACTATGAACAAAAACACCAGGAAAGCATTACTCTTTATCGGGTTGACCTTCTTTTTTAATTATCTTTTGGTCATTCTATACTTTGCATTAGGTGGAAAATGGACCATGCCCGGTTCTCTTATTCTAGCCGTAACTTATATGTTTATCCCCATGATAACTGCAATTATGGTACAAAAAATAATCTATAAGAAATCTGTCAAAGAACCTCTAGGAATTTCTTTCAAGCTAAACAGATGGTTTTTGGTGGCGTGGTTATTACCTCCCGTCATAGCTTTTGCCACTCTTGGAGTTAGCTTACTATTTCCGGGAGTGGAATACTCTCCTGAAATGGCAGGTATGTTTGAAAGGCTTAAATCCGTATTGACACCTGAACAATTAAAGGAGATGGAAAAACAAACCGTTGCCTTTCCGGTTCACCCCATTTGGATTGGCTTACTCCAGGGCTTGATTGCAGGTATTACCATCAACGCAGTAGCAGGTTTTGGTGAAGAATTAGGCTGGAGAGGACTCCTCCAAAAGGAATTAAGTTACTTAGGTTTCTGGAAATCATCTGCAGTTATTGGAGTCATTTGGGGATTATGGCATGCTCCGATTATTCTGCAAGGGCACAATTACCCCGAACACCCTTTGATAGGCGTATTTATGATGACCATTTTTACATTACTACTTTCCCCAATTTTCAGCTATGTAAGACTTAAAGCAAAATCGGTCATAGCCGCTGCTATTATGCATGGTTCGATAAATGGCACCTTAGGGCTGTCCATCATGGTAATTAAAGGTGGAAGTGACTTGACTGTTGGAGTTACGGGATTGGCCGGTTTTATAGTTCTTGCATTAGTAAACATCGGTTTATTCCTCTACGATCGTACCCTGGCTAAAGAATCCATTATGCAAAACTATATTACCTAAAGATAACAAAAATAAAGCTAATTTTGCACTTATAACCTATTAAAAAGGTGAAGTCAGCTACCTTATATTTTAGTTATAGATATAATTTGGGCAATACTTATTTGATTAAAAAATTAGAAAAGAGAAGGCGGGAATTCCCGCCTTTTTTTATGCCTTCCTTGTCTTCAGTTTTTCCCTTG
>JACDNZ010000070.1 GCA_017656345.1 Thermosipho sp. (in: thermotogales)
ATAACTTTTTCTATCAATTTTTTTATTGCTCTTTCAGTGACTAAAGGATTATCACTGTTTAATTGATTTAAAAATTGGATATATATATCTTTTACTTGTTCTTCAGTGTATTTGTTAATGGTTACATTACTTAAATTTTTTATTTCTTGATCAATCTTTTTTAATTCTAATTCCAATTTTTTTGCTTCTTTTTCCAGTTTTTCTACCAAAAGCCCTTTAGATATAGCTTGAATTATATTATCTATTTGTTTTTCTATTTCCGATTTTTTCCTTTGGAGTTCGGTGAATTTTTTTTCGTATAATTTTTCTCGTTTTGCTTCTGTCTTATTTAATTCTTCAGTTAATTTTTTGAAATCAATTTTGTCGATTGGAAGAAGCAAGTTTTTTAAGTAAGAAATAACGTACCGTTCTAATTTGTTTTTTCCGATTCCAACAAATTTACCTGTTTTTTTGTTTTTCCAGTTTTGGCAAATATATTTTGGATGTTTACCGCCCGAACCTGTTAGTCTACTTCCGCAATCTCCGCAATATGCAATATTTGAAAGTAAATAATGATGCTTTTTATTTATTGTTCTACTTTGTTTTCTTAATCTTTCTTGTACTTTTTCAAACAAATCTTTGCTTATTATGGCAGGAACAGCTCCTTCTACTTTAATAACGTCATCATGATCATACCTTATTTTTGTGCCATGCTTGCTTTGATTGTAAGTATAAATCCCCCCATACTTTTTGTTCCGCAAAATTTCGGATATGGAAGAAGCTTTGAATTGCCCTCCTTTTTTTGTTTTGTAGCCGTTTTCATTTAGATAATTTGCTATCTTTTTGAAACTGAGTCCTTCAATATATAACTTAAAAATTTCTCTAATTATGATTGCTTCTTCTTCGTTTATCACATAACGTTTACGGATTTTACCATGTTCATCAATGACTTTTTCAAGATCGTATCCTAGCGGAGGGTGTCCTCCGAGAAAATACCCTTTCATTGCAATATATTTGGTTTTAGTTTTTATTTCATTTCTTAGGTTTCTTGAATAAAAATCATTAAATATACTAGTTACTCCTTTTGCAAAATAACCGATTGCATCATCTGAAAATGGTTCACTAACTGAGATTAATTTTATGTTATTTTCTTCAAGAATGCCTAAGTAAGAAAAATAATCTTTAGTGTTTCTTGAAAACCTATCTAATTTATGAACTATAATAGCATCAAATTTATTTTCCAATGCATCCTTTATCATACGTTTAAATTCTGGTCTTTTATCAGTTCTAGCACTTTTAGCTCTATCAATGTAAGTTTCTACAATAATATAATTGTTGTTATTTGCAAATTTTTCTATTTCAGATAACTGAGCTTCAATGGAAACTTCGTTTTGGTTATGAGAAGAGTATCTAGCATAGGCTGCAGCTTTTAAAGGAAGGAGAGAGTTTTCAACCATGAATTTCACCCCCGGTATTTGTTGCCTTGACAAGTGCTGTTTCTGAATAAGAAGTAGGGGTGTTGCTTTCACTGTGTGATTTATTTCGACTTCTTGAGTTTGTTTCGGGGATTTTTAAAACACCTTCTTTGGAAAGTTCATAAAGCAGTTCTGCTAATACCTAAAGCATAACTATAACCTCCTTTGTTAATAAAATTTACTAATTGGTGTTAATCACATGAACAT
>JACDNZ010000071.1 GCA_017656345.1 Thermosipho sp. (in: thermotogales)
TACGTGAACTGTATCTCCATCAACACTTGTAAGAACTCTTGTAACCATATGTTGTAATTTCATAAGATCGGCGTAATTTCTAAATGTAACTTTGTTATTTACAAGAATATCACCATTTTTGAAAACATGAGTAATTATATACTGATCTAATCCTGCAAATGTAATTGATCTTAATTTTGCATATATACTAACAGCAACTGGTCCTGGAACTACTTTTACAGAAACAGGTTCAAATGCATATGAAACTTCTTCAAAGTGCTTACCAAGTTCACCATTAACAAAATATGTGCTGTTTGCAAAACCTGCAACTCTTAAAATTCCAACTTCATCTAAAATTGTACCCTCAACATTTGCAAATTTTTTTACATGAACAAATCCATGATCATCTACTTCATAACTTTCTCCATTTTTTCCACTAATTATCCATTTGTTACCATCTTTCTGTACCGTAAAGTAGCTTTCAAATTTTACTTCAGCCATTTCGTTTTCTGGAATTATTATCTCACATTCACCTTTTCCAAGAAATACCAGATAATCATTTCCGGAAACTCTTCCGTTTCCATCAACATCATCAATCTGGAATGGAACATATAAACCTCCAACTTTTACTCTAATGCAATCCCAATATGGATCAATATCTTCTGGAATGTAGTCAAGAAAATCTGACATTTTCATGGTTATTGGTACTTCAATGTTTCCAGCATGAATCTTCAACGTATAAGGCAATGCAAAAATTGCTACCAGCAAAAATAATACTATCAAACTTTTTTTCATAAAAACCCCTCCCTTTAATAAAGTATCTTATTGATCTCTTTCACACATTTTTTAAGAGCTTCCTCTGGTGTAGATTTTAAATACATTAAAGGTTCAATTAAATACATTGTCATTGCATCTTGAACATCTATTGTAGCAGTTACAAGAGCAGGTGGTACGGCATTTCCAACTTCTTTCGCATAAGCTGCAAAATATGGATCTTCATCAAGGAACTCTTTAAACAGAGGATTTGTACCCAAATCCTCTCTTGAAGGAGGCATTTTAGTCAGTTCAATCCATCTGGCATCATTTTCAGGATTACTAAATACCCATTTAATAAATTCAAAAATCTCTTTCTTATATTTTGAAGTACTAAACACAACTAACCCTTTTGTATCGGCAAATGTTTTAATTTCTTCTCCCTGATAATCATCAGGAACTGGAGGAGGTGTAATCCAAAGATTTTCATATACCTCTGGATATGTTTTCTTTGCCCAGTTAATTGACCAGGGGCCCTGTAAAACACCCAATGCCTTACCAGTTGAAAGTGAAAATTGATTTCCCATTTCTACTGCAGTCCACTTATTTTTGAACATCGTATAAATAAAATCAGCAACGGCTTTTCCATATTCATCGTTGAAAACTGCTCGATATCTCTTTGTATCAATATATGACTTTCCGCCACTTGCAGCATAGTAATAAGTTATAAAATCAAACCATCTATCCCACCAGTTTCTTCCTTGAACTACCTGCATAGCATATCTTTCTGGGGGATTAGCATATTTCTTGGCAAGCTCGTATATTTCAGAATATGTTCTTGGTGGTTTATCAAAACCCAACTCTTGAAGTTTATCTTTTCTCCACCACATCAAAATTGGATTTGAGTAAATAGGAAATACG
>JACDNZ010000072.1 GCA_017656345.1 Thermosipho sp. (in: thermotogales)
AAGTCTCCCACAATGCCGTAGTCGGCAACTTTAAAGATATTTGCCTCGGGGTCTTTGTTGATGGCCACTATGCACTTGGACGACCCCATGCCGGCCAGGTGCTGTATGGCGCCGGAAATGCCGCAGGCAATGTAAAGAACCGGGGAGACCGTTTTGCCGGTCTGGCCCACCTGCATGCTGTGGGGAACCCAGCCCGCGTCAACCGCGGCCCTGGATGCGCCTACGGCAGCGCCCAGCACGTCGGCCAGCTCTTCTAAAATCTTGAAGTTCTCGGGCCCCTTCATGCCGCGGCCGCCGCTGACTATTATGTCGGCCTCGGTTAGCTCGGGGCGCCCCGATACCTGGCGCACTATGTCTTTGATTTGCTGGCGAATGTCTCCAACTTTGGGAGTTACTTTTATGATTTCGGCGTCCTTTTTGTTTTCCTGGGCCGTGAAGGCATTGGGGCGGATGGTTGCCATTACGGGACGGGCCTCGGGGCAGCAGGCCTTTACAAATGCTTTGCCGGCGTATATGGGGCGGGTGAATACCAGCTGCCCGTCTTCCAGGGCCATGTTAATGCAGTCGCTCATTAGGCCGGTTTCCAGCCGCTGGGCCACCTGGGCCGCCAGGTCTCTGCCGAATACGGTGTAGCCCAGCAGGAAGGCGTAGGGCTCTTTTTCTTTGATTAAGTCGACAATTACATTGGTGTAGCCGTCGGTGGTGTAGTTTTCAAGGGCATTGTCTTCAATAACGAATATTTTGTCCGCGCCGTAGTCGCCAAGGGAAGGGGCCAGGCCGGCAATGTCTTTGCCTGCCAGCACCGCGCAAAGTTCTTGGCCCAGTTCGTCCGCTATTTTGCGGGAAGCGGTTAATATTTCACAGGTAACTTTTTTTATTTTGCCGTCGAGGTGTTCTGCAAATACCCAGATGCCTTTTGCCATTGCCAATACCCTCCCAGTCTTTGCTTAGATTATTTTTGCTTCTTCATGCAGCAGCCTGGCCAGTTCGCGGGCAGCGTCGGGGGCCTCTCCTTCGATTATTTTGCCTGCCTTGCGGGGCTCGGGCAGTGAGTAGGAGAGTGCCTGTATTTTGCTGGTGACGGCGTCTGCCCCCACATCGGCAGCTGTTTTTTTGTCCATGGGTTTTTTCTTGGCTTTCATGATGCCCTTCATGGAGGGGTAGCGGGGTTCGTTCAGTCCTTTTTGGGCTGTTATGACGGCGGGAAGGGGTACTTCGATTATTTCGCTGCCGCCTTCAATTTCCCGGGTGACAATTGCTTTGCCGTCGGATACTTCCAGCTTAATTGCCATGTTTACAACGGGAAGGCCCAATATTTCCGCCGTTCTGCCGGCAACCTGGGCGGAGCCGTCGTCAATGGCCCTCCAGCCGCCGAGGATTATGTCATATTCCATGCTGCTTAAGGTTTTGGCTAAAATGGTTGCCGTGGCGTATTCGTCTATTTCTTCGGCGCCGGGGTCCACCAGCACGGCCTTGTCGGCGCCCATGGCCAGGGCCTGGCGCAGCGCATCCTGCACTTCCGGGCCGCCTATGCTGACTACTGTAACTTCGCCGCCGTGTTTTTCTTTGAGCCTGAGGGCTTCTTCTACGGCAAATTCATCGTAAGGGTTGATGATTAAGCTTACGCCGCTGCGGTCGATCTT
>JACDNZ010000073.1 GCA_017656345.1 Thermosipho sp. (in: thermotogales)
GTAACCTCCTTATTATCTTTTAAAAGGAAAACCAAATAATTCTAATAATTTTCTGGCTTCGTCATCTGTTTTCGCTGTTGTAACAATTACAATATCCATACCCTGTACTCTTCTCACTTGATCTGGAGAAATTTCAGGGAAAACAAGTTGTTCTGTCAAACCAAATGAATAATTTCCTCTTCCGTCAAATCCATTTGGATTCAATCCTCTAAAGTCTCTAACTTTAGGTAAAACAAGATTAATAAGCTTGTACAAGAAATTGTACATATTAAGTCCTCTCAATGTAACTTTTAAACCTATTGGCATTCCTTTTCTAATTTTAAAATTAGAAATACTCTTCTTTGCTTTTGTAACAACGGGTTTTTGACCTGCAATTAAAGTTAATTCTTTTGCATGAATATCAATAACATCTTTATTTCTTGAACCTTCACCAATTCCCATATTGATAACTATTTTTTCAATTCTGGGAACTTGGTGAATATTTTTATATCCAAATTCTTTCATCATTGCAGGTACAATTTCATTTCTGTACTTTTCTTTCAATGGTATGTACTGCATGCTCTATTCCTCCTTACTTGTCTATGACTTCTCCGCATTTCTTACAGTACCTTACTTTACTTCCATCCTCAAGAAATTTAAAACCTACTCTGGTTGGCTTTCCACAATTTGGACACACGAGTGCTACCTTGCTTACATATATAGGGGATTCTTTTTCAATAATCCCACCCTGTCTCATTTGTGCGGTTGGTCTTTGATGTCTTTTAACTACATTAATTCCTCTTACTATTACCTTATCTTCTTTAGGTAATACTGTGATTACTTCTCCTGTCTTTCCTTTATCTTTACCTGAAATTACTTGTACTGTGTCACCTTTTCTAATTTTTCTTGCCACTGCACATCACCCCTTAAAATACTTCCGGCGCTAAGGAGACTATTTTCATAAATCCTTTTTCTCTTAATTCCTTGGCAACTGGTCCGAATACACGTGTCCCCTTAGGCTCATTGAATTTATCAAGTACAACAGCTGCATTATCATCAAAACGAATATATGTACCATCTGGTCTTCTAATTTCTTTTCTTGTTCTGACAATCACTGCTTTCACTACATCACCTTTTTTCAAATCTCCATTCGGAACTGCATCTCTAACACTACAAACAACTATGTCTCCAATTGTTCCCCATTTTCTTCTTGAACCACCAAGAACTCTGATTACTCTTAGCTGCTTTGCGCCCGAATTATCTGCAACGTTGAGGTAGCTCTCATTAATTATCATCGTTACTACCTCCTTCCACTTCTACATCATCAGCTATATTCTCATCTGCAAAAACTGATTTTTCAACAATTCTTAATACTCTCCATCTTTTTAATTTACTTAAAGGTCTTGATTCAATTATTTCAACTGTATCTCCTACATGGCATTCGTTGTTTTCATCGTGAGCGTAATATTTTTTTGTTCTTTTTATATATTTCCCCACTGTCGGGTGTTTTACCAATGTACTAACTGCAACCACAACTGTTTTATCCATCTTGTCACTCACGACTTCTCCAATAAGTTTTTTCTTTGGCATGTCGATTACCTCCTTACACCCAGTTCTCTTTCCCTGAGAATTGTTTTGATTCTTGCTA
>JACDNZ010000074.1 GCA_017656345.1 Thermosipho sp. (in: thermotogales)
TAGTTCCCCCTGAAAAAGTCGGGATAAAACACTAAAAATATGTATAAACAAAAAGGATTTCCCTGGCCTGATGGAGAATCTTTAAGGTAGACAAAAACCAAAGATAACCACAGGAGGGAAACCCTATGATAATAATAGTTCTACAAAAGTCCTTTAGTTCCTGCAGGTGGTTGCCATGTTAGTATTAAAAGATGGTCAGATCACCATATGGGAACAGATACTACCCAAAGAAGTACAGGTGTTATCAGAAGAGCTGCAGAAAGTTGATAAAATCCTTGATGATCTAAGATTCTTTAAACCGTATCTTGAGAGATTCAACACCAAGATGGGCAGACCCACTGTAAAAGTAGAAACATATATCCGTATGATGTACCTTAAATACCGATACCAGCTTGGCTATGAAACCCTGGTAAAAGAAGTATCCGACAGTATCAGTTGGCGTAAGTTCTGCCGCATAGATTTAGACAAAACAGTCCCGCATTCTACCACTCTTATTAAGCTTAGCAAAAAATATGGTCCGGAATTAATAGAAGAACTTAACAGGTTGCTGCTTGAAAAAGCCAGGGACCAAAAGCTTATCCGCGGCCGCAAACTACGCATAGATACTACAGTAGTAGAATCAAACATTCACCATCCCACTGATGCCAGGCTTTTACAGGACAGCATAAAGGTCATCACCCGAACAGTAAAGAAGATTAAGGAAACCGGTGCAGCCATAAGAACCAAATTTCACGATAGAAACCGCAGTGTAAAAAAGAGAGTGCTAAACATATCAAAAGTGGCCAGGCGCCGTACTGGTGAGGCTGTAAAAGAAATAGATAAGATTACTAGCAAAATCATATCTGTAGCTGAGACTGTAATAGAAGAAGCAGCCGTAGTACTAAAAAATGCGTATCATAAGCTATGGCGTGATGGCGAAAAGGCCTCCCGCAGTACTAAACAGCTGGTAGAAAAGCTGGCAGAACAACTTCAAGTAGCCCAAATAATTATTGACCAGAGCAAACAAGTAGTTTCAGGAAACAGGACTATTCCTGACCGGATAGTAAGCATCCATGATACAGATGCCCGGCCAATAAAAAAGGGTAAGCCTAAGAACCCTACAGAGTTTGGATACAAGGTACTGATACAGGAAACAGAAGATAATGTGATTACAGGTTATGAAGTATACCGGGGAAATCCTTCCGATGACACCTTGCTTTCTGATAGTATTGAAAAACATCAGGAGCTGTTCGGTAAGGCCCCTTGGGGTATTGCTGCTGATAGGGGTTTTGGCACCAAAGATAATGAGGACCTTTGTATGCAAAAGGGGATAAAGAGGGTTAGTCTGCCCAAAAAAGGTAAACTCAGTAACAAACAGAAGACAAAGGAAAGACAACCTGCCTTTAGGAGGCTGCAAAACTGGCGCGCCGGTATTGAAGCCAGAATCAGTCTTTTGAAACGTAAATACGGGTTAGGCCGTAGCCTGTCAAGAGGTTATCAAGGTACAAAGACCTGGGTAGGAGGCGGTATATTCGCCTATAATCTGCAGAAGATAGCCAGCATGATATAGAAAATGCAATAAAAATACAGGGGTACGTGTAAATCAAGAGCTACATATATGACT
>JACDNZ010000075.1 GCA_017656345.1 Thermosipho sp. (in: thermotogales)
ATTTAAGTTTCCCCATTTTTTTGAGAAGGAAATAAAAAAGATATTGTGGATAAGAAAATACGAAGCTGTACATTTATCAACAGATTTAATGAATTGCACAAAAAAAGAGTTAAACCTCTTTATTCTTTGATATAATTAATTTGACACAAAAATACTAAAAGAAAAGAGGTTTAACTCATGTATTATTATAACAAACTTATATACCAAATTAAAAGAAAAATTAATAATTTTGTTGATTATATTTGTTCAGATTTAAATAAAACCCAATATAAATTTGTATTTCAAATGATTTATGGATTAATAGAAGCCCAATCCGTTAAATTAAGTGATATTGCTCGCTGTTTAAAAGAAGATATCACACTAAAAAAGACAATAGAACGTTTATCTAGAAACCTTAAATCCTTTAATAAACAAGATTCTTTATTTTCTAACTATACTAATTTAATTGATAAATATATCGATAATGAAACTATATTCTGTATAGATTTATCGGATATTGTTAAACCAAATAGTAAGGTACTAGAAAACCTTGGCAAAGTTAAAGATGGCAGTACTGGTAAAATTGAAGATGGATATAATATTTTTGAAATAGCGGCTCTTACACCGAAACACAAAATGCCGTTATCAGTTTATAGCAAAATATTTTCTAATAAAGAAGATGGATTTATAAGTGAAAATACAGAAGTATTTGAAGGTCTTAAATATCTATCAAAAACATTTGGCAAAAAAGGTATACGTACCCTCGATAGAGGTTTTGATGATAATAAATTTTTTAAATATTTTATTGATAATGAAGAAACATTCGTAATTCGATGTAAGAAAAACCGTAGTGTTATTCACAAAGGTAAAAAAGAAAACATACTATCTGTTGTAAAAAAATATAAAGGTAAATACAAACTTTCTTTTAGAGGTAAAAATGGCAAAATGTTTAATGTTAAAATAAGCTATATACCTATTCAATTACCTGCATTTGAAGATAAAGAACTATTACTTATTGCAGTATATGGTTTTGGCAAAGCACCTATGATGTTAATAACAAATATGAAATCAGATGATAACCGAATAGCAGTAACAATAACAAAAGTATATTTATTAAGATGGAGAATAGAAGAATACTTTAAGTTTAAGAAACAACAATTTAACTTTGAAGATATAAGAGTGCAGAAGATGAATTCAATCAGAAACCTTAACCTATTACTTACCATAGTTATAGGTTTTATTGGTATACTATCAGAACATCAAAATGATAGTATTTTAATAAAAAAGATATTTCAGTGTGCTAAAAGTATATATAGTAAAGCTAAGTTTGTTTATTATCAAATAGCTGATGGAATATATAATATTTTGAATAAAAGCACTACTGGTATCAATCATCTTATTCCAAAATGTAAATCCAAAGAATCACACCAACTAACACTCTTCGAGGTCTTTAAAATACACAGCTTAAGCTGTTTTGTCGTCTGATTTTGGGGAAACTTAAA
>JACDNZ010000076.1 GCA_017656345.1 Thermosipho sp. (in: thermotogales)
GGGCATTTCCACGGAAATGGTCGGGAAAATGCGAATTTCCGCCGTTCCGGTGGATTACGTCATTACCATAGAAAACCTGGCGGCGTTTTATAATTTTATAAAGGGTAACACTGGTGATTTTCTTGCCGTTTACTAAAATCCCTGCCAGAATGCCCCCGATTTTAATCGGGGGATGAATGGCAGTTTGGTTTTTCTTTCCGGTTATGCTATAATTTAAGCAAACCGGAGGAGATGCTGAATGCAAACGGTAACTCTCAAAATAAAGCTCCTGCCTCCCAACAAAGGCAAGCTGGAGAAAATGGTCCGCATGGTGGAGACCTACCGCCAGGCGTGCTCCTGGTTTCTGGAACAGGCCGAAACATTAAACACCACCAACCGGGCACACCTAAACCGTGAAACCTACCGGCAAGCATGTGGGTTGTTCGACCTCAACCGGGGCACGCTCCAGTGCGCCATGCTTAAAGCGCTGTCCGCCAGGCGCTCCTATCTTTCCCGCATACGCAGGGGCAAAAAGGCCAGCCTGCCCAAATTTGAGAGGATAGTTCCGGTAATGGTGCGGCAGGACTGCTACTCAATACATCAACTGCCTTCTGGCACATGGATTATCAAGTTTCCCGTCTCTTCCGGCAGAAGTCAGATAGCAGTACCGCTTGCCATTTCTGAATACCACGCCAGGAGGCTCCAGGACCTGGCAGGAGGTTCCTGCCGCCAGGGGTCCATGGAGATATGGCGGAACAAAAGCGGCGAGTGGTATGTGGCAATATCCCTCGTCTACGAAACACGTCTTAACGAGCCAGGCGGCGTAATCGGGGTTGACTTCGGTATCGTCAAACTGGCCGTCCTGTCCAATAACGTGTTTTTTGACGGCCGCCAGGTAAGGTGGCGTAAGGAACGATGGGCAGAACGGCGGAAAGCTCTCCAGCAGGCAGGCAGGCTCTCCCGCGTCAAGAAAGAAGCCGGCCGCGAAGAAAGGTGGATGCGCTACATCAACCACTACCTCTCCAAACGCATTGTCGAGATAGCAAAGGCTGAAGGTAAGGCCATTGCGCTGGAGAACCTGCTGGGTATCCGCGAGCGAACCAAAGGCTCAAAGAAGTTCAACCGGATGATGTCCGGCTGGAACTTCCGGGAACTGGCCTCGTTCATTGAATACAAAGCCGCGCTTGCTGGTGTATCCGTTATCTATGTTGACCCCAAGGAAACTTCCAAGACCTGTCCGAAGTGCGGGAATGTTTCCCGCTACAACCGCAAAGTCCAAGGCTGGTTTAAATGCATTAGGTGTAGCTACCAGTCCGATGCGGACAGGGTTGGAGCTTTGAACATCGCCGCCAAAGCGCTCGATGCTCTCGGGGCATGACCCTGGGAGAGAAGGGGAGCGTGGCACCCCTTAAGGCCAAGGTGATGATCCGGGCCATCCGGGGAATGCTGGCTAACCTGCCCAGCACTCAATAAATTGAGTGCTGGGCCGTCCC
>JACDNZ010000077.1 GCA_017656345.1 Thermosipho sp. (in: thermotogales)
CTTTAACCCGAACGTTAGTTTGTGTTGGAGTAAGAAAGGAGGATAAAACCGGTGCCTAAAAAAAAGAAAAACGCCAATGGAGAAGGTTCTATCTACCAAATCAAGAGCGGGAAACACAAGGGTAAATGGGTCGCCCAGATCACAATCGGCAAAACTCCTGAAGGGAAACTAAAGCGGAAAAGTTTTTACGGAAAGACCCGGGCTGAAGTAAAAGAAAAAATGCAGGATTATCTAGAACAGATGAACCTGGGGGTAGACCAGGAAGCCGCCAAAAACCTGACATTTGGCGGATGGCTGGCCGAGTGGCTGGAACTGTACAAAAAGCCTATACTGCGCCTGTCTACGTATGAAAACTATTTGATGTATGCCAGGAACCACATTTACCCAGTGCTGGGAAAAATCCCTTTAGCCGAGCTGGACAGCAATCACATACAGGCTCTGTATAATAAACTCAAGGAAGCCGGCAAAGCCCCGGCGACCATCCATAAGATACACCAGATAATCCACAGCTGCCTCGAAAAAGCAGTAGACGTAAAACTGCTTTCCTGGAACCCGAGCAGGGCCACCGAAAGGCCGTCGGTAAAAAACCCGGAAGCCCAAGCCATGAGTGAAGAGGATATGGACAAATTCCTTACCGTCGTCGAGAAGGAAAGCGACAAGTGGAGGGCGGCTTTCCTTGTTTTGCTGGGAACTGGTATCCGGATCGGGGAACTCCTGGCCCTGGAGTGGGACGATGTGGACCTGGAAAATGGACTTATTTATGTGAATAAAACTCTATCGCGGACAAAATCGAAAGGTTTAGTCGTAAACGAGCCGAAGACTGAGGCCTCGAAGGCATATGTCCCTCTTCCCGAAGTAGCAGTGGAAGCCCTTAAAAAGCACAAGGCCACCCAGGCGAAGATAATTCTCTATCAGGGGGAAAAATACAAAAACCGGAAACTCGTATTCCCGACCGACATTGGAACCTACATGTACCCGCGCAACTTCCAGCGGAAGTATTATTCACTGCTCAAAAAAGCCGGGGTAACGCATTTAAAGCTTCACGGCTTACGTCATACGTTTGCGACCAGGCTGCTAGAAGAAGGGGAAGATTTGCGGACGGTCCAGGAGTTGCTACGTCATACCGACATAAAGACAACCGCTAATATTTACTCGCACGTAACACCGAAGATGAAGAAAAAAGCTGCCCACAAGATGGACAGCATTTTGCGAAAAACAACCAGATAAATTTTTTTTGCGATCCGGTTGCATTACCGTTGCATTACCGAAGAAACAAAACGGCTTCGCGGAAACCCGCGAAGCCTTGATTTTACTGGAGCCCATGACCGGGATTGAACCGGTGACCTCCGCCTTACCAA
>JACDNZ010000078.1 GCA_017656345.1 Thermosipho sp. (in: thermotogales)
TAAGAAAAATATACTTAAAACAAAAGAACCGTCCCTTTGTTTTCTGTTTTCGTCCAACTTTTAACTAAAGTAAGTTCTTCTCCTTTTGATATTTGTAAGAATTAATAACAAACGCAGTAAGAGTTTTTGCGGCATTAACTGCTAGCTCTGCATGGTGTTTACATGGTTTATATACTCTTGCATGAGAATCACTTGCTTTTGTTCTTAGTCCGCCTAGTCCAATAACTATATTATTTAATCCTGATAATATTTGTTTTAGGCAAGTATCTAGCCCTTCACGTCCAGCATCAAAATTTATCAACTTTTTTACTCTTTTATATAAGCTGCTTAAATCACCATCATATTTTTCTCTTTTACCGGTAACCTCTTTTTCGATTTCTAATAAAACTTCCTCTACCATACTCCTTGCATTAGTTATAGCTCCATCGTAATCACTTTCAATAATTTTTTTGTCACATTTCTTAATTTGTTCTTCTAAGAATTCAGTTGAAATAATTTCCAAACATTCGTCTGGAATAATAATCTGTGCGGTTTTTAAATCCTTAATCTGATATTTTTTACCAGTTTTTATAATCTCATAACCATCAAATTTTAAGTACTGGTTCAAGTAATCAACTATCTCAGATGTTTCATATTCTGTGTCTATGTATATACTATCGTCTAAAAACTTGTTAAGAAATACTAAAAATCTATCCTGTTGCAGAATAATCTTTATCTTATCTTCTGCATAAACCCATCTTGTAGGAAAGCCGTGACCGTATACATCATCAAATCCTAATTCATTAAAAAAGTCAACTAGTTGGGGTCCAGACCTGTAAAATGACTTTCCATTATCACCTACAACCGTCTGTGCAAGTATTTTAATAGTATGACTTCTTAAATCCATTATTGCCACTCCTTTAAATGTTGCTCTCAAGAAAGGCTATAATGACCCCATAAGGGGGTTTACACACAGCTAACGGAGAATTACATCCGCTCATCCCGAATAAATAAAACAGGAGGTATTGAGGATGAGCGAAAACAAAAAGTCCCAAAAACGCAAACGATGGACAGCTAAAGCTAAGATGGAAATAGTTCTTGAAGGACTTAAAGGCCAGGAAACAGTTGCCGAACTCTGCAGGCGGTTCGGCATTAGCCAGTCAATGTACTATGAGTGGAAAGATATTTTTCTAAACCATGGTTTAGAAGGTTTAAAGCACGGTGGTAAATCCGCCCGGGAGAAAGAATTAGAAAACCAACTAAGAGAAGCCCAACGTGCACTAGGGAAAGCGGCTCTGGAGATTGAAATTCTAAAAAAACGGTAACGGCAATACTATGACCACTCATAAAGCAAATTTCTTTATTTG
>JACDNZ010000079.1 GCA_017656345.1 Thermosipho sp. (in: thermotogales)
AGTCCCTCCGCCGGAGCCAGTGAGAGAAACTATTTAGGGGTTACAGTTCGATATAATAAGCGGAGCCAAAAAGGCTCCGTTTTTTATTTTTATTTATTTGTCATTTTTCATTCGAATTTTCTAATCTTCATTTCCTCGCTCTATAACCACCATAAAATAAGAAATTAGATATCCACATCAAATAAATCGAGTTTATTGTTAAATATTATCTTTCCAAACTTGCCTGATTCTTTCAAAATATTTAACTTACAAAATTTAATTACTAATCTTTTCTAATTTAAACGAGATACGAAAAAATTTCTTAGCTTAAACATGACTCCTATTCTAAAGTTTCGTTTGTTATGAATCTTGCCGAAATCCACGGGCTTAACTAATTCAACTTATCAACAAATTCTATCTTAGTTTTATCAAATTCCTTAAGATACAAAGTAATAGGAATTCTATGCATGTTTACACTCCTTTTGAAAATAATGTAATTTATAATGTTGCCATCCACGTTATAATTATGTAATTTATTATCAAGTATAACTTAAAACATAAATGGACCAATTAAGATTTGACTGTGCCCAAAATTGGCACAGTGCCCAAAAATGGTATAGCCAAAATGGGCATAGTGCCCAAAATGGGTATGCCCAAAATTGGTACAGTCGAATAGAGTACGCTTGAGAAGTTTAATAAATGCACAATTGCATAACTGAATAAATTATTATTGTGTTTAATATTGCTATACCAATGTTTGGTATGGCAGGAATTGGTATAGCAAAAATAATTACAGTTGAACAGAACGCACTTAATAAGTTTAATAATTACAAAACCGTGTAAATAAATTGATTTGCTGTGCTCAAATTGGACATCTTAGAAAAAATGTAATAAAAACCAATTTTAAAACGTCCAATTTTCAATTAAGATAAACACAAAGTATTCACTTTATTTGTAAGCCACCACAAATTCGGAGTTTCGTAATTTCATAAATTACTAACATAAAAAATAAAAGGAGAGCTATTGCTCTCCCTTTAATATATTCTCCAGTGTATCACCTGCTTTTTTCAAGATTGAACCAATAACTTTAAGAGTCTCTTTAATGGTTTTCTTTGCTTCTTGAGTTAAATCAATTTCTTTGCCTTCGGTGTTTTTGAAAATAATCTTTACCATTTATATCCCTCCCTTTCATTCAAGATTTCACAGTACACTATTCGTCAATAGAAAACTGTGGGCAGGGGGTGGGGCACAAATCTCACCCCTGGGTGCCCGACCACGGAGTGGAAGGGAGTATCCCTTTCGCACGTTGCAATTAAACTTTTCCATAATGTTAATTTAC
>JACDNZ010000080.1 GCA_017656345.1 Thermosipho sp. (in: thermotogales)
CCTTACAAGCAGGGGGTCACAGGTTCAAGTCCTGTTGCTCCCACCAGCTAAAAACAATAAGGGTTTACAGGGTTCCACTATTCAAGTGGTTGCATGTAAACCCAAAAAACAAACACTAAACCACTTTCCTAAAAAGAAAGGAGAGTGGTTTTTTTATGCTTCTGAAATTCGCTATTAGAGAATTTCAGAGCGACAGGGAATTTAAAAATCTATCACCAGTAACTATCGAAGGGTACTTGAGAGTTTTAAACGAATTTCATGAATTCTGTATTAACCAGGAAATTGTTGATGTTTCAGATGTAACACCATCAATAATAAAATCTTATCTTGTGCATTGTCAAAAAAAGCGTGGTAACAATCCTACAAGTATTAACGATAAAATTAGAAATTTAAAAATTTTCTTCAACTTTTTAGAAAAGGAAGAAATTATTAGTGAAAAGAAAAATCCTGCTAAAAAAATTGGTTATGCAAAAGAAGATATAAAAATAGAGATTTTTACTGATAGTCAAATTCGGCAAATGCTCAACTATTATTCTCGTTTAAAATACCGTGATAAAACTTTCTACGCTTATCGAGATTATTGCATTATCTATGTGTTGTTGGGAACAGGGGTTCGTTTAGGAGAATTGGTTAATTTGAAATGGGATGATGTTGATTTAAAAAATGGCGTTATAACTGTTTTTGGCAAAAAACGTCAAATGCGTAGTGTTCCCATAACTAAAAAACTGATTTTAGAGCTGGCAGAATATAAAACATTTGTTCAACAACAGTTTGTTACCCCTTCAGAATTTGTTTTTACTAACAGAAAAAATGAACCACTCACAACGGATGCTGTAAAATCCATTTTTAAACGTCTAAAGAAAAAAATGAATTTTAAAAATGTCCGTTTATCGGCTCATACTTTCAGGCATACATTTTGTTCAATAATGATTCGTAATGGTTGCGACATTTTGAGTTTGCAGAGAATGTTAGGCCATTCCAGTTTGGCTATGGTAAATAGATATTATTCGTTGTTTGGTACTGCTCTAAAAGAAATTAACGATAAGCACAATCCCTTAAACACTTTGGATTTATAAAGGGGTGCTGCCAAGTGACCTATGAACAAAAAAATGTTTAGATAATGCTATTAATATAATTGATAAAATCTGTGATGAATTGGAGAAGTATTTTGGTAAAACGCTTGAAATGGAGATAAAACATTTAGATACATCATACTTAAAATTAATGAGGGCAAAACATAAATTAAGTAAGTGCTAGGGTAATATGTCAACAGTAAATTTTAGGAAGCACTTCCCCTTCATT
>JACDNZ010000081.1 GCA_017656345.1 Thermosipho sp. (in: thermotogales)
GCGAAGCTTCGGCAAGGTTTCTTTGACTAAAAATATATTTTTAGTCAAAGAAATGCAGGGGTGCAGGGGAAGTATTCCCCGCCGGTTTCAGGAGGGTGCTCAGGTTGCGAAGCAACCGCCGAAGGGAACCTAGGGTTCCCTAGCGGAGCGGCGAAGCCGCTTTCTTTGCTAAATCATTTAAAGTATTCCCTGTATTTTCATAGATACTCCAAACCCGAAGAATACTACCATAGCGACTGGTCACTGGTCACTAGCTTCATTGTTTCTGAAAAATCAACCAAAAGTTGTACCTTGAAAAACTAATATTTATGAAATATCCCAATAGGACTTATGCAGTCTTCTTAAGATATTGATTTAAAGATTTATTTGCCTGAATACGCCTTTCCCTTGCTGCTTTTAACTTGATAGCATAGGATGCCTTGATGGCTTCAGCCTTACCAGTATACATTTCCTCAGGTATTACAAAACCTATCCCCTGATGAAGTCTCTGGTAATTATAGTAGTTAATAAAGGCATCTATTTCCTTTCTGGCTACGAGTATATTGGGATATTGGTTTTGAAAATATATTATACGAGGGAGGGAGTATAATGAAAATTAGATATGTGTTTTTTGCTGCTATAGTTACGCTGATTCTTTTAAGCTTTCTATCAAAAATGAACGATGAAATAAAAAGTGATTACAATGAGAACAAATTATCGCAGCATTCACTATCTGAGACTATTGAAGATACCTGGATAACTTCAGAAACACAACATTTTATATTCTATTATAAAAAAGATTTTGAGATAACAGATACCGAAATGGAGTTATGCGAAGAATTCTTTCAAAAAATGTCTAGACTATTTAAGGTAACACTTGATAAGAAAATTGAATACTATAAACATCCCGAACGAAACCAGCAATATATACAATCTGAAGGGCGAGTAATTGATAATATATATGCCAAAAATGGTATTGAGATACATTCAATTTACGGGTATCATCCACATGAAATAATGCATGTGATTACATACTGGATTAGTGAAAGGCATATCCCCCAATTCTTTTCAGAAGGAATAGCCGTTGCATATGGAGGAACAGAATCATACATGAGTGAGGACCGAGTTCATCTATATGGTAAAGAATTGATTGAACAGTGTAGGACTATTCCAACAAAAGAATTAATATCACATTTTAGGAATTATAGTGTAATAGTTTCTTATTTACAGTCGGGATCGTTTAATCTTTATCTAGTTCAAAAATATGGGATAGAAAAATATATAGATTTATAT
>JACDNZ010000082.1 GCA_017656345.1 Thermosipho sp. (in: thermotogales)
CATAACCGGATGGTCGGGGGTTCGATTCCTCCCGAGCCCACCAAAAAGGGAGCACGTGCTCCCTTTTATTCTGAATCATCCCGTTCCACCAAAAGGTGGTGGGACCAAAATGACCGAGGGAGGAGGTGCAAGGATGAGAATTTACGAAACCATGTTCATAGTGAAACCAGATATCGCCGAAGAAGAAAGAGAAAACATAGCAAAAGGTGTTGTTGAATTTTTAAGCGAAAAACTAGGTGCTCAAGTAGACAAAGTTGACAGATTAGGACTTAAAAAGACTGCTTATCCACTTAGAAAATACAACGAGGCGGACTACACAGTAGTTTATTTTAGATGTACAGGCGAAAATCTCACAGAGCTCGAAAAATATTTTAAAGTTAGACCAGAGTTTTTGAGATGGCAAACATTTAGAAGGGTTGATCTCGAGAAAAAAGAAAAAAAGCAGGTAAAGAAAGAAGAGGTGCAAGAGAATCCTGAGAAGGTGGAAGAGTGAATTATAATAAGGTGGTCCTAGTTGGACGTTTGACTAGGGATCCAGAAGTTAGACAAACACTAAATGGAACACTAGTTGCAACGTTTACTTTAGCTGTAAGTAGACCAACTAGGAAAGGATTTGAAGATAATCAAGAAACGGACTTTATCAGAATAGTAACCTTTAGTAAATTGGCTGAATTTGTTCAAAACTATTTAAAAAAAGGAAGATTAATACTTGTAGAAGGAAAACTAAGAATAAATAGATGGCAAGGAAACGACGGACAATACAGAAGCACTCCTGAGATATGGGCTGATCAAGTAATGTTTATGGAAAAGAAGACTGAAGAACATGCTGAAACTGAAACCGTTGAATACGATGAACTCTTCGATGATACAGAGAACGATGAACCACCGTTTTGATCTTTGAAAAAGGAGGGAATAAAATGGCCGTAAGATATAGAAGAAGGAGAAAACCAAAAGTTTGTAAACTATGTCAGTCAAAAATTGACTATGTAGATTATAAAGATACTAAACTCTTAAAGGAATTTTTAACAGAAAAAGGTAAGATAATCCCAAGAAGAATTACTGGTAATTGTGCAAAACACCAGAGAATGGTTAAAATAGCAATTAAGAGAGCAAGACAAATGGCATTACTACCATACGTAAAGTATTGACACGTTCTTTGACATAGTGTATAATAGATTCCGCAGCGAGCCAGCGTAGCTCAACCGGTAGAGCGATTGATTTGTAATCAATAGGTTGA
>JACDNZ010000083.1 GCA_017656345.1 Thermosipho sp. (in: thermotogales)
CATAAATCGGTAGAAGTTGCTTGGAAATTGATTTAGTAATTGGATAAAGTCTTGTTCCTGAGCCACCAGCAAGAATAATCCCCTTAATAATCTATCCCCCCTTACACGCCATAAGAATCTTCTTGATTCTTTGAACGATTGGAAACCATACACGAAACATGACCTTTCTTCCAATTCTTACAAGTGATAATTTGAACTTTCCATAATTTCTGTAATTCTTAAAGTAATAGAGATCTGATTCAAGTTGTATCATGAACCTCTTATTGTCACTCAGAGATGCCGTACTCAAACCATGAAGATGCTTTACAAAAAGAGTTGGCAAGTATGCAGTTTTGTATCCTTTGCTCCGAAGTTTTTCAGCGAGTATGAGTTCTTCCGCGTAAAGAAAAGTATTCTCATCAAAATACCCAATTTCTTTCATAATATCATTTCTTACCAACATAAAACATCCCATAAGTCTGTATGGGAAAATAACAGCTTTGAGTTTTTTCTCTTTTTTGATAAGTTTCCATAGTTTTCTTGGCCCCCAAAATAATGGAAAGAATACAGAGTACCAGAATTGATCAGACATTCCCGGCCTTGGAAAAGGGCCTTGAACTTTCCCATTGGGGCCAATAATCTTTGGGCCTACTAAAGCAATTGATGGATCTAATTCCAATACATCGCTAAGTTTTTCAACCACAGGAATTTCTAATTTAATGTCATTATTAGAAATCAAACTATATTTGTATCCTAAAATATTTGAAAGCTTTAATCCATAGTTATTCCCTTTGGCATAACCATAGTTCCTATTCAGCAAAATTAGGTATCCTGGACTTAACACAATATTACTTTTTAAAAAATCTTTTTCTTCAATTATTGGCCAATCATTGCTTAAAAAAAAGTCTATAAGCTTTTTTCTCTCTTGAGGTTTAGAATTATTATCTACCACTATAACATCACAAATATCTTTTTCAAAATGCATCAATTGATTTAATAGCTTTAAAGTTTCTTCTGCTTTGTTCCAATTCAATATAATAGCCACTACTTTTTTCATATTAGATCACACCCTATTAAAAAAGCAAATCAGAAATAATCCTAATGAAAATTACTACAACTTTCCTTACAAACATCTTGCTTTGTTTATTCCAGTTAAGCGCTATTGGAATTTTTTGGACAGTGTCTCATTTCAAAGACACTCTTC
>JACDNZ010000084.1 GCA_017656345.1 Thermosipho sp. (in: thermotogales)
TAAAAAACAATAGGAAAGATTATTTTTCCGAGTATTTATGATTATATGATAAGCTTCTCACAAATATAAAGCTTTCTTAATGCTTGGAAAAACAAAAAGCTATGCTTTCAAAACAACGGTTTTCTGAAAAGTAGAATAAAAGCTGTATTGTGTTTAGTTAATTAATAAAAATTTTTATATTCAATATTGCTTCATTTTCTTGACTGCTTGAATTAGGTTTTTCCCACCCTTTTATCGAATTATCGATGACTAAATAATATGTTCCTTTTAGAACTTTGTCAAAATTTATTTGGTAGGTTCCTGAAACAAATATGGAATAATGATAATCAGTGCTAAAGGGTTTGTCTTTTATAAAATTGTTGAATTCATCTTCATCAAGCAAAATAATCTCTAATCCATAGTTTGCTTGCCACTCTTTTAAGAAGGTGACTTCTATTTTTAGGTTGCTAGTTTTTTTAATGTTAATAGGACTAATAGCAATTCTATAGGTATCCTTAGAAATTCTAATATCTTCAACAGAATATGCTGGGAAGAAATGGTTTAAAATATTACATGACGTGAGTAGCAAAATCCCTAATATAGAAAATGCTGTAATTAAAAGTTTGTTTTTCATAATTTCCCCTCCTGCATGAGTTAGAATTTGGTAATTTTATTATAACATGAATTTAATGTGGTACAAATTTTTATTAGGTTACATAGAAAATCATTGAAAGTTGGATTTTTTGAAATTTAAAAAATGTAAAATATATAATAATCTCAAGTTTGTTGATGTAAAAACAAAAGGAACTTGTGAGTTAATTATAGATAGAACATTATTTGTAGATCTCGATGCGAGATTGAAAAAATTTTGGAGAAGAAGTAACAAATAATAGCATTTTATTTAGAAGAAAAGGAAAAAACATGCGTTTATATAATTTCGATAAAAGCATATATTTTAATTAAAGTTAAATAATTTAAAAATACAAAATTATTGAATGAGTATTAGCAAAATAATAGATTTATGATTCAATAGTGTTGTTGAGCAAAATTAAAAAGATAACATATGAAGCGATTTAAACTGTTACTAATAAAGATCAATTTAATTATTGTAACATTACTTGTATTC
>JACDNZ010000085.1 GCA_017656345.1 Thermosipho sp. (in: thermotogales)
GTCAGCCCCGCGAAACTTCCTCATCACTCAGGGGGCTCCAGACTCATCATCCCACCACTAGGTTTTTCATCCCCACTCTTAACTTTATCCTCTAAGAGCCTTTGTCTCAGAAGCTCTTCTCTTTTCAAGTCAATGCTCTCCAAAAGCTCCAACTCTACCATTAGGGCCATTTCAAGAAGCCTGCTCAAGTTTATACTCCTATCCTTTGCTTTTTGGTGAAGTTCTTTAGGGATAAGCACAGTTGTCCTAATTTTCTCCTCCATAACAACCACCTAACATATTAATGCATACTTGTATATAATATTTCTCTAACCAGATTAATCTACTTCTTGGGATTACAGAGGAACCAGCATCATACCCTGGAAACAGATGGTGCTGGTAAATTTAGCAACTGTCTCCAAATTTCATTATTCCAAACAATTATCCAATGCTCTTCTAGAATTTTTTCCTGTTTTTTATAGTCTGGCATCAATGAACCAACAATAAGCCAGAATTTTTTTGTGTGTTTTTTCTCAATTAAGTGGACAAGCTCATGAAGAACAGCATATTTTATGGTATCCTCTGGAAGGGATAGAAGGGCTAAATTGAAATTAAGATTGTGTTTATGGGAACAACTCCCCCATTTGCTCTTATGCTTCTTTATTGAGACTCTGTTGTATTTAACCCCCAAAAGTTTGGAATACTGAACCAAGATTTCATTCAGCTTATTTCTGAGTAGTTTTCTAAGCTCCTTTTCAAGAAGGTCAATTTCCTGCCCTCTCTTAGATTTAGGAACAGATAAAATGACCTTATGACTTAGAATGACCAGTCTGCTACTTTGACTATTATGGTACTTAAACTCCAACCTAGTTGGTTTCCCAAAGAGGTAAAAGTTCTCACTCAATGCAACTGTTTGATACTGCTCTATTTGTGAGAGCTGTTGGAGAATCCAGTCTTTTTTGAGAGATAACAGTTGCCCTACATCATACTCTTTAGGAGCCACAACCCTAACAATACCATCAGGTCTAATTATTATCCTAGCTAACTTGACATCCCTAACTTCAA
>JACDNZ010000086.1 GCA_017656345.1 Thermosipho sp. (in: thermotogales)
AACGGTTCATTCCTCCCATATGCCAAAGCTTATCACTTGGTCAAAAACAGCGAACCGTATAAACTCCTGCCAAGCCAAGTTGCCCAACAAACCATGAAAATCGTGGAAAGAAACTACCGCTCCTTCTTCAGGCTCTTAAATGATAGGAAAAAGGTAATTACAATAGGCCGACCCACCCGCCAAAGTTTTTGCCCAAAGACGGACACTTCGTCCTAATCTTCCCGTACCAGTCCTTCAAGGTGAAGGAGGATAAGGTAATCCTCACTCTTGGCAGAAACTTCGCCAAGAAGTACGGGGTAATGCACCTTGAAATCCCCTTACCGAAGAATGTTAAAGGGCACGGGATAAAGGAAGTCCGCATTTTACCAAGGTATATGCCCTCTGGTTTGAGGTTGAATACGTGTATGAAGTGCAGCCGGAAAAGAAGGATTTAGACTACTCAAAGTACTTGAGCATTGATTTGGGCGTGGATAATTTCGCCACTTGTGTCTCCACCATCGGGACGGCCTTCATTATTGAAGGCCGGTGGTTGAAGAGTTTTAACCGGTGGTGGAATAAGGAAAAAGCCAAATTGCAAAGCCAATATGACAGGCAGGGAGTAAAGTTTGGCAAAAAGATGGCTCGGCTTTTGAGGAAGAGGAGGAATGTAATGAACAACTTCATGAACCAAGCCGTGAATTACATCATCAAATACTGTTTGGAGAATAAAATCGGAAGCATTGTGATTGGGGAGTTGGAGGAGGCGAAGCAAAGGGCTTCCCTAGGCAAGGTAAACAATCAAAATTTTCAATACATTCCTTACGGCCTCTTCAAGCAAAAGTTGAAGGCAAAGTGCGAGCGTTACGGGATTAACTTCATTGAAGTTGATGAAGCGTACACGAGTAAAACGGATGCTTTGGCTTTAGAACCATTGGTGAAGAAGGGGAAGTATTGGGGGAAGAGAGTCTGTAGGGGTTTGTATCAGTCTTCGACTGGAGTTTTGATTAATGCTGACGTGAATGGTGCTTTAAACATTTTGCGGAAGGTAGCCGGCGATTC
>JACDNZ010000087.1 GCA_017656345.1 Thermosipho sp. (in: thermotogales)
ATATATCTAAAAGCGTTAATTCGTTGGTTAATAGAACAAATAATAGGAATCTGTATTGGATAAGTGCTGAGGTACGTGTTGAAAGCAAGCCTGGCACAAGTGTAATTCATGAAGTATTATATTTGGAAAAGGTTGATAATAAATGGTTGATATCTGTTATTGAAAGCTTTGACAAATATGTTATACTACGATCAAGTGAGTATTATTATGTAGATACCTTTTAGCTCAAACCTTAAAACATGGAGTTACCCCAATTTTGTTTACACAAAGTTAAGTTGCATTTTCATAGTATTTTCTTTCATATTCAGCTGGAGTTAGATATCCAAGAGCAGAATGTAATCTTTGTCTATTGTAGTAAATCTCAATGTATTTGTTATGGCTTTTTCTGCTGTCTGGAAATCACTTGGATATACCAACTCCTTTTTTATTGTCCCATACACAGATTCCATTAGCGCATTATCATAGCAGTTTCCTACTCTATTCATACTATGAATAAATCCTTTTTCCTTTAATAAAGTCCGAAAACTTTGGCTGGTATACTGGGATCCCCTATCCGTATGTACAATAAGTCTCTTATGAGGTTTTGTACGCATAATAGCTTGTTTCATTGTCCTAATAACAAGTTCTTCTCTCATATGGCTATCAATAGCCCATCCTACTATCTTTCGGGTCATTACATCAACAACTGTAGCTAGATACATCATCTTTTCCCTGGTTGGAATATAGGTGATATCGGATACCCATATGTCATTAGGCCTATTGGCTTTAAAGTTCTGGTTAAGTAAATTTTCTACATAATATTTAGATTTAGAATCATTTCTTTTATATCTATGTTTTTTATGGGTAATAGCCTGTAAATTCATCACTTGCATAAAATGAATAATAACCTTGCCTATTAACTTTAAGCAAGTTACAGATAAGTTTGATAGGATATTTTCTTGAATGTTCTTTAATGAATCTAAATCTCATTTGTTTTGGTTCTTTAAGAAGGCCTGGTACTTTTTTAAGATCTCATTCTCCAT
>JACDNZ010000088.1 GCA_017656345.1 Thermosipho sp. (in: thermotogales)
AAATTCAAACCAAACTTCTCCCAAATAACTAAAAATCGTAGCAAGTAGTAATAACCCCATTAATCCTAAAATATAATTTAGCAATATTTTATAATCACCCGATGGAATGGCTTTATCTATGATTTGTTTAAATACAAGTGGTATAAGAATCCCACCACCAGATTCAATTATGACAAGAATTGATGTAACAACTTGACGCCTCCAGTATCTTTTAAATAATACCTTTAAAAATCGTTTTACACTTTTCTTCTCTTCCACCCCAACTCCCCCTTTTTTTACTATCCCCAGCAGAAAATTTCTCCTTCATTTCCAAATATTTAAGAACAATACATATCAGACTCTTTACCCCCCAATTTTTATCTATACCATTTCTTATATGGCTTTCAAATTTTACCAGGTTTTAAACCATCTTATAAACTGGCTTTTGGTTTCATATTTTTCTGGAATTTCGAACAATTTAGTTTTTTGTGGTATAACTATAACAGGAGGAGACAAAAATGAAGAAAATTCCAGAAGGTTTGAAAGTCATTTTCAAATATGGCTCTTTTTCTCTCCCTTTTGTAAATTATTTCCTTGAAAATGCAAATTCAGACATCTGGAAACCATTTTCCCGTGTTCTCAAATTTGTTTGGAATGGAGACTTTACCAAAGGACTTCATGAAATAGACAGATGTCTTAAAAAATACAATTCCAATACAGTTAGATATCTACTTCTCGCAAATAAGTTGTCTCTCATGAAAAACACTGGAAATATAGACATACAGCTTTACAAATACCTCAAGAGAAAACTTCCAAAAATGTCAAAGCAGATAAGAAATAATGTGGTTAATATTTTAATAAATCTCGAAGCAAGTAGAGTAAATCTCGTAAGAAACTTCAGACTGTGGAAAAATAGGTATAAGATAAATGATTCAACACTTGCATTTTTACATCTTGCACTAGCTAGACGATACGCAACCCAGGGAAAATTATCTACGGCTGTATATCACTACATTCAATCATATAAATTATCC